>JBAXTW010000056.1:0-27591 GCA_037129985.1 Pseudanabaena sp. ELA645
CGCCTTCTCTTACAATCTGATCACCCTCCCTAAAAATCAGCGAACCGTAAGTGTAAGTTTTGGTTATACAGAACAGACGATTCTACAGGACATTAATTTATCAATTAAATCTGGCGAAACCACTGCTTTAGTTGGCACATCAGGGGCTGGGAAAACGACTTTAGCAGATTTAATCCCCAGACTTTATGATCCTACTCAAGGAATGATTTTAGTCGATGGAATCGATATGAGGAATCTGGATATCGATTCTTTACGGCGAAAAATGGCGATTGTGAGTCAAGACACATTTATATTTAATGCTTCTGTGCGTGACAATATTGCCTACGGTTTGGGAGATATAGAAGAAGATCAATTGAGATTAGTCGCCAGTCAAGCTAATGCCCTTGAATTTATCTTGGAAATGCCAGAAGGATTTGAAACAAAACTCGGCGATCGCGGTGTGCGTTTATCAGGTGGACAGCGCCAAAGGATCGCGATCGCCCGTGCGATATTTCGCAATCCTGATATTTTGATTTTAGATGAAGCAACTAGCGCCCTTGATTCTGTCACTGAACGTTTGATTCAAGAAGCATTGGAGGAGTTATCTAAAGGATGTACAGTGATTGCGATCGCCCATCGTCTTTCCACGATAGTTAGCGCCGACAAAATTGTTGTACTGGAGAAGGGAAGAATCATTGAGCAAGGCTCGTATCAAGAATTGATTGATCAAAGGGGAGCCTTATGGAAATATCATCAAGTGCAAAATTCTGAGATGACGAATTAAAGTTTTTGTGGGTGCTTTGTGCTTACAAAGGATAGTCGGCGCTTTGCGCCGACTATCCTTTCTTTTTATTTAAGGAATAAAGGGAATAAATTGTCGCAGTAGTTTCCGTAATCTTAATAACTCTACAACTTCGCGTACTTTGGGCGACACTAAATCTTCGGGGGGAATGGAATCAAGCGATCGCAGTTTCTCCATCAGTTCCACATATTCGGTTGCAGTTAATAATTTGCCATCGATCGGCGATCGCGCATCGGTGTAGATTTCTGCGCGTAAAACTTCTTCAGGAATATCTTCATCTGGGGTTTTGTTGGGAGCAGCAAATATCGCACTGGGAACGAGGGATATAGCTGCTAAAGGTAAACAGAAAAATAGGGCGACCTTAACGCCCCAATCGGTTCGGCACATCATCACAGCCTCCTGAGATAGTTTTGCGAGATTTTTTACCGCACCAAGCACATAAATATTGTCGGGTTTCTTCGGACATATCGATCGCTTTGCTAAAGTCGGCATCTTCAACTACTGCGCCCGTATATTCACCAGTCTCGAAATTGGGAAGATGGTTGCGATCTCGAGGGGAAGCCGTCTCTAACTTGCCATAAAACAACTTTACACGACTGAGATCCGTACCGCGTAGGTTGGCTCTAACTAAGATTGCCCCACCAAAGTTCGCTCCTGTCAGATCACAATTTTGAAAATTTGATTTAATTAAATTTGCCCCACTCAGATCGGCATTTCGCAAATCCGTATGACAAATATCACGTCCCGCTAGCATCATGCCCACATTCACCACCCGCACACCATTAGCCAGATCAACAACATAGCCGCCAGTACCATCAAGGATCGGACGACCGAGTAAGCCATCACGTTTGAGCGGGGTTAAAAGATTCGCACTGGATAAAAAACGAATAATTTTAGCACGTCCATCGGCATCACAACCACCAAGTAATGCAGCAGTTCTGGCTTGAGCGATCGCCCTTTCTAGGGGCCAGTCTTCCAATTGTCCTTGGGGATCGAGAACCAAATCAGAAATTCCTTGAAAATAAGAATCTATGGTTTGCTGTTGGGTAATTACATTTTGCTGCCCTGTGAGAGTTTCAGAAATTTCATTTTGTCGCCATGCTACCCATACGGCTAAAACTGCGATTAAAATTTGTCCCACCGCGCCCAAAGCTTCCCATTTGAGACTATCAAACCATTGGCTAAAAAGAGCATCAAATTTGGTGACATGTGCCGCCATTAACAATGTAATTCCCGCCAAAACAGACGATAAAGTAATATCCCATCGCTTACCTAATGGCGAATTGGCGATCGCGCTCACAAATGGCGGCAGCAAAATTGGCAAAATAATCGCAAAGATCACACCAATACTGATGTAGACCATTTTATCTCGCTCCAAATACATCGCGGCGATCGCTACAAGTGAAGCGATCGTGGCGATGCTCAGAAAAAATATTTTAAGTCGATAATTTGGTAAAGCCAAATGAACCTCCAATTAGTGAGTTATCAATGAAATGGCTAAGCCGCAACTAATTCACCTTGAGGCTGAGGAATAGATCTTCCTAATTCTTTCGCTGTTTCAATCCATTCTTTCATAATGACTTCGACATTACTTAGAGCTTCAAAATAAGTTTCGCCATCAGCCATACAACCTGCTAGTTCTGGAACTTCAGCAATAAAAGCTGCATCTTCTTTACTCCAATATATGATCACCTTATAATGCATCATGTTGATCTCCTAACTTGTATTTCAGTATAAGTTCACGAATTTGTCTAACTTGATAAGCTTTTGCCTGTGAACCTTTGGGTTGGATGTTTATAATTTCATCAATTCCATCTTGTGTAAATATATGATGACTCCCTCTAACCCTTTGCTCAAAGCCTAAGTTTACCAATAGCTGACAAAGTTGATCGAACAGAATATTGTTGTCGGAAACACCTCTTAAAATTTTAAGCAATAATTTTGTGGCTTTGCTCATTTTGTTTTGTAATGAACTTTTAATATAATAAGTCATAACAAAATTCTTAATTCTACGCAAGATGCGACAAATCCCAAGCCCAGACATCATCGCTCCCAATCAAAAAGTAAGCGTCATCGCCCCTAGTGGCGCATTGAGAGGAAGAGAAAGCTTTGAGCAAGGATGCAAAATATGGCGTGATCGCGGTTATGAATTGATAATACCTGATGATCTAAGTCAACCTTGGGGCTATCTCGCAGGAACTGATGAGCAACGCTGTCAACAATTGATCGAAGCATGGAATGATCCTGACTCAGTAGCGATCGCCTGTGCGCGGGGTGGTTATGGCTCAACACGCTTATTGGAAAAACTAGATTGGACAAAACTGAGCGATCGCCCCAAATGGCTAATTGGCTTCTCCGATATCACCGCTTTACTATGGGGATTTGCTAAGTATAAAAATATTGGTGGTTTACATGCGCCTGTGCTGACGACATTAGGTGCTGAACCAGAGCGATCGCAACAGCAACTATTTGACTGGTTAGAGGGGAAAGTTAATCAGATTAGTTTAGCTGGAGAAGGATGGGGAAATGGAAAAGCCACAGGTATTCTCTTACCCGCTAATTTGACCCTTGCTACGCACATTATCGGAACTTCCATTTGTCCCGATCTGGAAAATGTGATTTTAGCGATCGAAGATGTTGCCGAACCACCTTACAAAGTTGATCGGATGCTAACCCATTGGCGCTGGTCGGGACATTTACAAAAAATCAAAGGGATTGCGATCGGGCGGTTCAGTCAATCAGAAATATCAGTTCCCAGTTTCACAATGACGGAAGTATGGCGCGATCGCCTATCGGATTTAGGAATTCCTGTAGTGATGAATTTACCCTTTGGACATGATGGTGAGAATGCGCCTTTACCTGTTGGTTGCATCGCTGAAATTGATGCTGTAAAAGGTATTCTCAGTTACAGCAGAGATTAAGAGCTAAAATTCATGCTAAAATCAAATCAACGTATCTCTCAGAGCTACTATGCAAACCACCGAAGCCCAAATTAAATCGACTGTTTCTATTCCTCCATTTATCGCCGCAAAATCAATTGACCGACCCGACCATAAACAGCTACCTGAATCAGACGGAACCTTTGTGAAAAATTTTCAGGAACACCCACAAAGTATTGTTTTAACAAGCTCGATCGCCCCTGTCTTAGAGAAATTACATCCTGACGGACGCTACTGCATTGGTCAAGATAGCGGTATCTATTGGCGACTAATCGAACCACCTGAAAAAGGAGCCGAAGCACCTGATTGGTTTTATGTACCTGACGTATCGCCGCTTCTAGATGGTGAATATCGCCGTTCCTATGTGATGTGGAGAGAATTTGTTGCGCCATTGATTGCGATCGAATTTGTGTCTGGCAGTGGCAAAGAAGAAAGAGATGCCACACCGCCTAGTGAAACCGAAAAAGCAGGTAAATTCTGGGTATATGAACAAGCAATTCGTATTTCTTTTTATGCCATTTTTGATGCATGGAAAGATAGCCTTGAGCTATATCACTTAATTGATGGTCACTATACTAAGATGCAGCCTAATGAGCGTGGTCATTATCTCATCCCGCCGATGGGTGTGGAATTGGGGCTGAGATTAGAGAACGGTGTATCTTGGTTGCGCTGGTGGGATGATGTGGGAAATTTATTGCTGACGGGTGACGAGAGGGCAGTGGAAGCTGAACAAAAACAAGTGGAAGCTGAGCAAAAACAGGTGCAAGCTGAGCAAAAACAGGTGCAAGCTGAGGCGATCGCTAATGAAGAACGTCTGGCTAAACAACTGGCGGAAGAGATCGCTGAGCAGGAGCGTCAACAAAAGCTACAGGAGCGTCAACAAAAACTACAGGAACGTCAACAAAAAGAGAAGCTAGCTAACTATCTCAGATCGATGGGGATCGATCCTGATGAAATTTGATGATGTAAATCGATTGTGTTCAGATTAGACTTGTTTTCTCTGCGACCTGATTATATGATTGGGCTTAAGGAAATAACGAAACTCAAATCTGTGCTGCTAATACTTAAATAATCGTGAAAATCTTTAACCTAAACGTAAAAATATGACCAAAACAATTCCGAATAATTTCTTAAAATGGGGGGGTAGCTGCTCTCCTAGCAAGCACTCTAGCCATTTCTAACGCGGCTGAAGCGATCATGTTTAGTAGTACGATTAGCACTAGAAATATTCCAGACGATGATCCCACTGGTGTATCGGCAACCTTCAATATTTCAGGTCAGGGCAGTATTACTAGCTTTGATTCTGTGACTATTTCTGGGTTTACCCATGGATACTATGGCGACCTGCGAGCTTTGCTGTCCAATAGCACAACTACCGTGCAGTTGTTCGCTACTTCTGTTGCTCCTGACAATGCCGTATTTACTGCTAGTGGCGCAAACTTGAGTGGTAACTATACCTTTGCCACTTCTGGTGCTAACTGGTACGCCCAAGGAACAGATGACAACAGTATAGTACCATCAGTGACCCCCTATGCGAGTTTGCAATCATTAAACACATTTGTCGGTCAGTCTCTCAACGATACTTGGACATTAAATGTGCAAGATCGTGATGGCACTATCGTAGGCTCTTTCACGCAGTTCTCTTTTAACGTGACTGAGGCGACTCCTGTTCCCTTCGAGTTTGAGGGGACTGGTGGCTTGATGGTTGTGGGTGGTGTTTGGCTATTGCGTAGACACTTGAAGAAGAAAAAAGAAACCAAGGTTTAATTTCTTTTTAAAATACGAACAGCAAGTAGAGGGAATTCATGAATTGCCTCTACTTTTTTTTGGAGCTTAAGTAGATAAGCCGCCTAAGACACCATTTAATTTAAGAACTACTTTCTGCGGTGAAAATCTCTAAGAGATCCCCCTCAATCCCCCTTAAAAAGGGGGAAGAAGATAATTTAATTGATTCTCCTTTCGTAAGCTACCTTGTACACACAAGTCATAAAACCCAGTTAAGGCAATAATTAATCGCCCCCTAGCCCCCAATTCTGGGGGAACAAGAAAATAAAATTCTTTCAAAGTCCCCCAGAATTGGGGGATTTAAGGGCTTAGCTAAATCGCAACGATCGCCTTGCCAAATCGTGATGATAGGCATAGGCGATCGCTTACAGCCTATGGCTTCTGCTCAGGGAACATACACTTATCAGAATCACAACCCGCAGGGCCCGCATCCATCAACTCACCCGAATCATAACGCAACAAACTCGCGTAAAAATCATCAGACTGGCGACGTACTAGCACCTCAGCACTGAGCTTCTCATAAGTAGACTTATCGATTGGCTCAAAAGGCAAGCGAGGGAAAGTTTGAAGGTCATCAAAACGCGCCAACAGCGCCGCCGAGATATAACCCTCATCATCACGAATCGCTTCGTAAATCTTCTTCCCTAAAGGCTCGATTTCATGCTCCCGTAACTCCAAAGTTGCCGAAGTATTATGACGGGTGTAATGCTTCTGCACCTGCATATAGAAATCAAATTGCGCCATCACATCGAACTTGCTGATGTCTACCTTGTCAGCACCGTCAAGGTCAGCCCAAGACACACTCACAGGAATCTCCACCAGCCATTCCGTACATCTCGGATCGAAAGGATCATTCAACAATTGTCCATTCTCATCCTTATCCGATTGCGAAGGAATGATGCTATAGCCATAGTCCATGCAAGCCCGCGCCACAGGATCTTCCTTACGGAAAGTAATTCGACGGATAAAGCGCTGCGCCTTCGGAGGATGCCAACCTGGGGAAGCACCAGTGAGCAAGGATTTCGTCCCCGCAGGCTGAGTTGTTGTGCAACGATTCGGGCGGCGTAAACCATGCGCGTCGCAATATTCCCAAACTGTCTGATGTACAATCTCACGCCAGCGATTTAGATAATCAGCTTCCTTCTCTTTGAAGTCTAGCCCCTGCACAGTGTCAGGACGACCCGCCTCAAACCAGCGCAACCATTCCACTCCAAAGGCATGAACGAAGAAGTCAAATAGTCCTGTGAAGGATACGCCCACAATCGGATCGACATCACGGCTAAATTGATAGCGTTTCTCGATAAATTGATGATTAAGAAGTGACGCAACTGATAAAGCACCTGCTTTAAATGCTGCTTCTTGTTCCTTCTCATCCTTAGGATTAATCAGATTAAGATGCACTTCCGAAAGATTGCAATGGAAATCTGCTCCAAGAATCTCGCCGCAGTTGTGAGCAACAATGCCATTAGCATCAAAACGAGAGACTTGAGGGACTGTGCAATCATACACAGGTTCAACTCCATCAGCAGTAATACTCGTAATCGTTGCCGTGAATCTCTCACGATTCATTTTGCGCGAGTAGTTACCCAATGATTCTTTTAAACGATCTGCTTTTAGAGGGTCTTGGAAGCCAATTGTGACCGCAAAGTGCTGTAAATTGTCATTAGCAATCACTAGCTCATGTTGTTCTTTACACATGTAAGGAGCAAGTTCGCGATCGCTATTTGGCAACATGCGTACACCCGCAGGGCGGCGTTGTTGGTATACAGAAGAAATAATTCCAACACGAGCCAACATTCTCTGTACAGCTTGCAGGGTTTCCAGATTGCTTTGAGCAAGTCTGACACTAACACCCTTTTCTTGCTTCCCTTGAACACTTCCATCAGCATCAAAAAACCCGCGCAAAAATCCACAATAGAAAGCATAACTAGCTTTCTCGATCGCAGATGACAGCGCTTTGTTTTGAGGAGAAAGTCCAAATTTAGTAGCAAGGGTTGCTAAACCAGAGGAATTAATCACTTGATGCTGTAGCTGCTTGTGATAATGCCCTGTGGAGTTTTGTGACTGGTAATTGGTGGCATATTCTAAGGTTTTGATTGCGTAACTCGCCATTTCTTCCTTAGTCTCGCCCCAGTAGCGCAGACAAGCCGCATTATTCCACTGAGTTTGATAAAGGCTACCATCTCCAAGTAAATTACCAACTAGCCAACCTTCTTCAAAACTTCCTTCACCTTCCCAAGACTGGATCTCGCGGTGGTCATGAAGCAAAATGCGATCGCCAATTTGGAGATCCTTGGTTTCTACCCATTCAGTATATTGAGCGTGCTGAGTTTGAGCAGTTACCTTGAGCAATTGGTGATTGTCTGTCAGCCTTAAAGCAAAACCTTCCTTGGTTTGGAGACTCACAACAGGCTTATTACCTGTCAAAAAGAAACCATCAGCCGTTGTGCTAAATAGTTCTCCATTTACATAGACACCTACTTGCTGACCAATCAGATCGCTAATCTGTCTTGCTCCATGCTCAGTATGAACCCATGTATCAGCAGTTAGACAGGGATTCAGAGCGTAACGCTGTAATCTATGCTCTAGCTCATGTTCAGAGACTTCAGGCTGCTGCGATCGCAACCATTCTTTGCCTTCTCCTTTCACATAAGCAGCCAGAAAATTACGCTTCAGTTCAGGAGTTGTAATCAAGTCAGCATTAGAACGTGCGATCGCTTCACCTGCCCATTGAATAGCACCTTCACCCGAATAGTACTGCTTACGAACAGCATCAACACATTCCTGTTCAGTCGGTTTGCGATGGAATACACGAGTATGATTCGCCATTCTCAAAGCATCGCGTTCGGGATCGATACGCCAGTTACCCGCTTCATCCTGCTGCCAGAGATTATCCTTTGCGACAGAGCCTAAAGCATCTTCTGAAGAGAACTGGCGCATACCTGCTGAGTTGTGCGTCAGATAGCCATCGCAGTAGAAACAATGAGCTTCTTCCACTTCAATGTCGTAGGTTTGCACATAGTCGTGACTACCCAAACCTTTGACGCTCACTGGAATATCCATGCTTACATCGGATTCAGCAATGTAGCGCTCATAGTTGGAATTAACCGAACGAGAGCCTTGGAAGCCCATATCACGCATTTCGCTGTAGGTATATACTTCACGCATCATCTCGGCAGCGATCGTAAAGCCATACATCTTCAGTCCTTGACGAATTTCGCGCTTAACTGAATGTTGAGAAATGAGAGCGTTGTACTGTTCTTTGAAAGCAGGAATAGTGAGATTATATTTTGCTTGCCAATTTTCTTCCTTGGGAATGGTGATGTTAATTCTACCTGCAATCCCAAGACTTGAAAGAACAGCACTTACCTGTCTGACAAATTGACGATAAACAGAAGAAATCAATTGTGGTGGACGATTATTTACAGCACCATCACTATCCATTAATCCTGCAAGATAAGCAGAACGAATATCTGTAGATCCTTGCAAGATGAAAGATGGAACTTCTAAAACAGTATTTGGCTGTTTAATATGCTTATGGAAGTATTCAGCCAAACGAATTGATGTACAGACTGTTTTTGCGGTGTTTTCTCCCTTGACAACACCGTGAGTAGCTGTCAATCCAAACATTGCTAAGACTTGATCTAGTTTAGCTTGTAGTTTTTGGCAAAGTTCAGGCTGCGTGGCATTCATCGCCCATTCGACTCGTCCGTATGGCTTATCATGCTTATTGCGCCCCAAAGCTACATAGCCATCACCATGTGTAAATCCAATCAACCAAGCAACTTCAGGGGTTAATACTGGAATGGTTAAGGACTTAGCATTTCTGCTATTAACTGGACGCTGCTCAGTGTCATCTTCAGGTAAATAGGTGACTGTTCCAGAAAGGATTTGATTGCTGTGCATGAGGCGATCGCCTTCATCAAGTGCCGCCACATACTTCCAACGAATGCTACCCTTGGCATCAGACAAAACTGCTACGCGGTGGTTAATCGTTGCTCTAGGGAAAGTGGCATTGGTTTCAATCTCTTGAACTTCTTGCATTCCATGATCAAATTTATTCAGGACTGTACGAAATCCTAAAGGAGTCTGAACCAAGTCGCCAACTTGCACATCTTTAATCGCAACTAACCCTTTGGATGTATGCACGAGCGCATCTTCAGGAAGGCAACGCCTAATATTCCCAGCCACGATACAAACTGCGGCTTCATCGATGAGGATGCAGCACTCGACCGAGGTGAGTTGACGACCGATCGCCTTATTTAAAATATTGGCGCAGCGATCGTAAAGCGTAGGCAACTTGACGGGATTTGCCATACCGCCAAAACCTTTGAGGGCTTCACCACTGGGGCGAACATCGCTGATGTCAACGGTTACTTGGACGGGCTTAGCTGCGTCAAATTGTTCGTCACTGCATAGTTCAAGTAACGATTGATAGGACTTTACCCAACCTTGGCGGCTATCACCAACGAAGAACTTAACGGCATTATTAGCATAGTCAAACTGGACTTCGGTATTGTGGCGGCGTTTTTCGGTTGGAGTATCACCGATCGCACCGATCACATTTACTTGCAACTGGTTACGGATTACAGGCAGTTGGCTTATGTACTGCGGTTCTAATACGCCGCCCGTGCCTGATCCCTGCATGGCGAGATCCATCATCAAACCAAAAGAGCGCCAGTCGATGACATTGGTGCTGGTGCAGTTATAGGAGCCAGAGAAATTTTCGGGGCGATCGACCCATTCTGTCCCACCAACCCACAGCCAACGTCCAGAGGTAAGGGACTTAAGCTGCTTTTGCATCTTGTCGATTAGGTCAGCTTGTGCTTGCGTCAGCTTGCCTAGTGTTTTTAAACCTGTAAGTGTGCGATCGCATACTTCAGCCCAGCTTTCGCGCTTGTTATTATATTTACGGCTATATGTCCTGAAAAATACGGGATAAGCGGCGGGGGCGCTATCGGGGAATCTGACCTCTTTGGAGAGGAGAGTGAGTTCTTGCACCATAAAATGCTGTTGTTGTAAGGCTGTTATTTTTAACGTTGAGTCAGATAATACCTTAACTCACAAATTTACATTTAGTGTTAAAAGCCAAACATAAAATATTTTTTACACTATTAGTAGATTTTCTCTTGATTTAATCTCATCCTCTAAAATATATCTAAGTACCTCGGCTTAATAAAAACCAGAACCCCAAGAAGCTGATTCGCCCGCGAAGCGGGCGAATCAGCTTCTTGGGGTTTTATATTTAATTGCGCCTAAATACTTAAATACTCTCAACGATCGCAATTTCATCGTCGGTTAATTCATACAACTGATAAACCAATTGATCGATTTGGCGATCAGTCACATCAATTTGTTTTTGAATTACTTTTTTCTCGTTGGGCGAATTTACTGCTTTTAACCTGTTGTGCAGCGAGATCATTTGTTCAACTAGAAAAACTAGGCGATCGTGATTAGTGCGATCGCTTTTAATATCAAAATTTATAAGGCGAATAGGTAATTGCTCAATAAATCTTTTCCCATAAGACCAATATCCGCCTCGAAATGGACTGCTGACTTGATACAAATAAAAATCTAACAGGCGAGAACTCAATAGTCCCTGTAGATAATGTAGAGAATGAAGATAGTCTAATGTATTCCAACGCACACCATAATAGGGACCATTACCACCACCCGTAAAATAGATTCCAGAAGGGTCATAAGCATATCTTCCAAACAATGATATTACCTGTACTATCAGCTTTGGAGTTTCAAACAAGGTCAAATTTTTACGATATATATATCCATACCATTTTTCATTATCGACCTTGTGAGAATTTCTTTGTCTCAGATATTGATTGTTATTTTGTAAATATTCCCATGCACGAGGATAAAGAGATTTCATCTCATCTTGAGAAATTAAAATAGCTTTTCCATCATTTAATTTATATGGAAACAATAACCAGTGATGAGGCTTAGGTCTGTCAAAGGTTGAAACTGTATATTTGCTCAAGAATGATTTAAGTACTGGTTGTTCTATTTCCCATTCATTTCCTTTTACGTCTTTAACTTTGACCATATTTTGAGAAGGAGATGCAATTTCTTCTAAAATATAAATTTTGTCAGCACTGGTTTGTAATCCCACGAAAATTGAAGCTAAATCACCTAACTTCACAGAAGCAGTATCTAATTTAGTAAATACTTGACTAGTTTTACTGGATAAAAAATTCCATTGTTCAGATTTTATATTTGACGTTGCAATAGAAGTTGAAATATCATGACTATCTTTGTTTATTTGCCGTGATATCCATTCACTAATTTTACTTACCTTTGTAAATTTACAAAAGTCACTTGTACTTTTATCTAAAAATATTAAACAGGTGTAAGTTGTTGGACCTGCAAAAACTTGCTGATCGCCAAAATGTACAATCTCTACTAAATTCTTACCCGTAGAAATAATATTGCGAATTGGCTCTCCGTATTGAGTATTAAAAAATTTGTGCGGTAAAATATAGCCTAATTTACCTGTTGTATTGAGTAATTTTAATCCTTTTTCCAGAAAGACAACGCAAATATCATAATTGCCTTTACTTGCAGCAAAATATGTTTGTTTATAAAATTCAGTTTCTCTAGAAGCCCATTCTTTTAAAGTTTGAATACGAACATAAGGCGGATTACCGATAATGGCATCGAAGCCGCCTGATTTCATGGTTTCAGAAAATTCTTGATCCCAGTCAAATACATTGATGCGATAGACTTCATCTTCACTTAACAAACTCATCTGTACTTTGTCATAAAAGTCAGAAGCTATTAAAGAATTTCCACATTTAATATTATTATCTAAATCTGGTAAAGCTCTTTCTTGAAAGAGTCTTAATTGATTAGTAACACTTTCTTGAGATTCACCTTCAAGCACTTTTAATAATAGAGATAACTTACTTACTTCAACGGCTTGAGCATCAATATCGACACCAAAAATATTATCTAATAGAATTTTTTTCTTTTCTGTTGAAGTTAGCTGCCAACCAGTCATCGATTCATAGATAGGAACTTTGCGTGTAGGATTTTTTAAATGATATTCTTGATAATAATTGCGATACCATTCCAATAAATATTGATATACACCAATCAAAAAAGAACCTGAACCACAGGAAGGATCGAGAATTTTTAATTTTGCAGCTTGCTTAGCAGTTTTACCTGCTAATAATTTACCCACTGTATTTTTAACAATGTAATCAACGATATAAGTAGGTGTGTAATAAACTCCTCCTGCTTTACGGACTTCAGGCTTATCTTCTACAGTTACTCCACTTGAATTAAGAGTAATGATTTTTCCTAAAAATTGTTCATATACCTGTCCGATAATTTCAATGGGAATTACTGAAAATTCATAGGGACTAGGATAGTAAAGATTTTTGATAATATTTTTTAATGGAATATCCCCAATAGTTAAACCCAGAGTAAAGGTGTCAAAATCTCGCCGATCGCGTTCAGCTTTAAAATGAAATAGTCCAGAATTATAGCGATCGTCAGCTTCCCGAAAGATGTGAGCAAGATGTGCGTAGACATTACCTTCTTTTTGCAAGTCTTCTAATCTGCCATAGGGTTCTGTACCACGATCTTCGCAAATTCGCAAAAAGATTAATCGATTAATTGTGATTTGAACAGCAAAATTGAGATCGCGATCGCTAATTTCTGGATTATAAAAGACAATATTGTTCGCTAATATATTGCGCCAATCTTCTATTTCATTTAAAAAGGCTGCATCAACCGTTAAATTTCCCTGGTCAATTTTTTGGGATGTAATAAATTGATTTAATGAGCCGCCTAGAACTGCTTCACGAGAAAATAAAGACGCTATTTCTTCCCATTTATCAACGTATTCAGTATATTTAAAATATAAAATTCTGGCGACTATCGGATTATCTTTGACATTGGGTTGAATGCGGCAGTCATATATAGCAAGTTCTTCAAAATCTGTGAGAATGCTAACTGGTAAACTTGCCGACCAGCCATAGCGTCGTAATTGAAAAGCAGGTTTGGTATTTTGAGCAATATTAACAAAAGGCTTTTTTGCTTCTACAAAAAATTGGGGATCTTTGCCAATCCGAAAACAATAATCTGGTGCTTTGTGAGTATCGCCAATCTTAACACTGTACTCGTAAATAACTTCTCGGTAAGCCTCTGATGATCTTTTCTGATTACGAATATCCCAACCTAAAGCCTCAAAAAATGGATCAATAAAATCATTTTTTACTTGAGTTTCGTTATAGGTTGTTGAGCGATATTCCGATGCATTTTGTTGAAAGCGATCGACTAGCTCAGAAATTTTGGCTGGGACATTCATACAACTCTATGGTAAAAAATCTTGATCTAAAGTATCGATGCACAAATTAAAATCGCGATCGTAGAGATGCTCTAATTCATTAACAGTTTGGAGATTCTGCGTTAGCAATATTTGTGTCATGAGTTTACTCGAAAATCTGGGATATCAGGCAGGAAAAATCTGGCAGAAGTGGCGAAGTGAGGGTATCAGTTGCAAATAAAGTTACTACTAGTTTGAGAACACCATTCTCACGTTGATAAACTTGAATTTGCTTGGCTCTCCAATCCGCAATCCAATATTCCAATACTCCCCTTGTTGAATAAAGTTTAAGTTTTATTTCGCGATCTCGCTTTTCATTTTCCATTCCCGCAGAAAGCACCTCGATCGCCAAATCAGGCGCACCAAGTAAATGTCCAGCCTGATCAATCAAAATTTCATACTTCTCTTTGCTGACCCATACCACATCAGGAATCACATCATCCTTATCACCAAAGATCACACCAGCCCCAACTGCGGTATATCCTAATTTAGTTTGATCTGACCATAATTTTAATTTAGCGTAAAAATTACCACAGGTGGTTTGATGTTTCCAGTGAGGCGCTCTAGTCACAAAAAGTTCTCCATTAATAATTTCATAACGGTTGCCGTTGTCGGGCATTAGTTCTAGGTCAGCACTAGTCCAAAGAAGTTGCTCTTGGGACTGAGGGAATGATGTTTCTGTAACGATGGAATTATTAGAGGTTTTAGGGGTAACAACGATCGCTTGAGTCATGATGGAGTCCTAGGATGAGCGATATCGTCATAGTATAGCAATCTCCTCGATCGCCCCATCCAGACAGTCCAGACCATCTTGCAACGACTCAATTCGACAAAGGCGATCACGCAATACCGCCGCCCCCGCAAAACCCTTAGCATACCAAGTCATGTGTTTACGAGATTGGTGAATACCCTTGATCCCTTTGTAATCCCACAGCCCTTGTAAATGCTCCTTGGCAACTTCTAAGCATTCAATTACGGTCGGCTCTGGCAAATATTCACCTGTTTTTAAAAAATGGTCAACCTGCCCTACCAAAAAGGGATAGCCCAAAGTCCCCCGCGAACACATCACTCCATCGGCTCCCGTCTGCTCTAAACAGGCGATCGCACTTTCTACCGAAAAAATATCCCCATTGGCAATCACAGGAATCGTTAATATTTCTTTAACTTTGCGAATCCATTCCCACTTGGCATTGCCCGTATAGCCCTGCGATCGCGTCCGCGCATGGACAGTAATCATCTTGGCTCCCGCATCCTCCATCCTCTTAGCAAAATCTAAGATCGTAATTTCGGCATCATCCCAACCGATGCGCGTTTTCACGGTCACAGGAATATCCACTGCCTCGACAACCGATCGCACAATTTGCGCGGCAAGTTCAGGCTGACGTAATAACGATGAGCCGCCGCCCTTTTTTGTGATTTTATTGACGGGACAACCCATATTAATGTCCACGGTGTCCGCACCCTCATGCACCGCTTTTTGGGCTGCTTCCGCAAGAAAATCTGGACGACAATCAAAAAGCTGAATGCTAATCGGTGTCTCATGGCGATCAATCTCCATCAATTTGGGCAGAGCTTTCATGTGATGCAGATCTGTGGCGCTGACCATCTCTGTGTAGAGCATCGATTCAGGGGCATAGCGCCGCACTAACCGCCGAAATACCAGATCCGTCACCCCCGATAATGGCGATTGCAATACCCGACTATGGAGAGTGACATTGCCAATAGTTAAAGGCTTAGTGAAATTTTGCATTAGTTTAGACGAGGCAAAAGTCATGGCGTGAAATTTTGCTTTCTTTAGCGCTATATACAAAGGTATAGTAGTTTTAAATAGTTTGAGCAAAGCACGTCCAAACCGCTAGCCGATCTTAAACCTCAAAAATCTATAAATCATTACTAAAGATGATCGGTTGTAACAGTCATCACAATTTTTAAAGGAGCAAAAATTTGTCTAAAAAACATCCAGTTATTGCCGTAACAGGTTCATCAGGTGCTGGTACTAGTACCGTTAAGCGAGCTTTTGAACATATTTTCCGAATTGAAGATATCACTGCGGCGGTCGTTGAAGGTGATAGCTACCACAAATATAACCGCATGGAAATGCGCGAAGCGACAAAACTAGCTGCGGCTGAAGGTCGTACTGTAAGTCACTTTGGTCTGAATGCCAACCTGTTAGATAAACTTGAAGCCCTGTTTCTTGAATATGGCGAAACAGGCAACGGACAAAGGCGCTACTACCTGCACAGTCCCGAAGAAGCTGAGCATCACAATGGGCGTTTAGGCACTAGCAATCAACCTGGTGAATTTACCCCTTGGGAAAGCATTGAATCTGGTACAGATGTGCTTTTTTATGAAGGTTTACATGGTGCGGTTGTTTCTGAGGGAATTAACCTCGCTCAGTATGTCGATCTATTGGTCGGCGTGGTTCCGATTGTGAACTTGGAATGGATTCAAAAAATTCATCGTGATAATGCTGAACGCGGTTACAGCGCCGAAGCGATCGTGGATACGATTTTGCGTCGGATGCCTGATTATGTAAATTATATTGCCCCTCAATTCTCCAATACCCATATCAATTTCCAGCGCGTTCCTACAGTTGATACCTCCAACCCTTTCATTGCTCGCGATATTCCTACCCTTGATGAAAGCTTTGTAATTATCCATACCAACCGTGTCTTCCGCGACAAGTTCCACATTGATTTCCCATATCTACTAGATATGATCCATGATTCTTTCATGTCACGTCATACGACATTGGTTGTGCCTGGTGGCAAGATGGGATTTGCGATGGAGTTAATTCTTCAACCGCTAATCGATTCTCTCGTAACTGAGTCAAAGAAGCTCAAAGCCTAGAATAAAAAAGCCGCGCAAAGCGCGGCTTTTTTTAGCAAAAATTATTCGCTTGTTCAAAGGTGCTGACATTGACTAACGCTAAACTTGGAGCTGATCGCTTAACCAGCCCTGTTAAAACTTTACCCGAACCAACCTCGATCGCCTGTTCGTACCCTTGATCAGCGAGATACAAACAGATTTCGCGCCAGCGCACGGGTGATGTCATTTGTTGACTCAAGAGATCCCGCAATACTTGTCCTGATGTAGTTGCAGTATTCGGCTCCAAGTTAGAAATAACAGGAATTGATGCGTCATTAAAAATAGTCTTTTCTAGCGCGATCGCAAATTGCGCCGCCGCCTCAGACATCAAGGGCGAATGAAATGCACCACTAACCGCCAAGGCGATCGCCCGTTTCGATTTCACCTGTTCGCAAATTGATTTGACCGCCGCCTCTGTCCCTGAAATTACGACCTGTTCGGCACTATTATCATTAGCAAGGATGACATCTGCGGTTTGGGCGATCGCTGTTTCTAATTCAGTCCGATTAAAGCCAATCAAAGCCGTCATCGCGCCGCCACTTGCCTCCGCCATTAAAAGTGATCGTTTCTTCACCAATTCCAAACCAGTCGCAAAGTCAAAAACATCAGCACAATAAAGGGCGCTATATTCACCCAAGCTATGCCCCGCTACCGCATCAGGTCTAACTCCCTTGGCTTTTAATAGATCGGCAAGGATCGCCGAGATCACATACAAACATGGCTGGGTAAATTCAGTTTTAGCAAGTTCGGTGCTATCAGTCTGTGCTTTTTCTAAAATCGACCAGCCTAAAATTTGCTCCGCCTTGGTAAGCTTATCTTTGCCCACCTCGGCAAGATCCAGCCCCATACCTACCGACTGAGAACCTTGTCCAGGGAATATCCATACATTTTTTGTCATTTTTATAAAAGTTTTGTTATAAAGGTTTTTAAAAATAGAATAACGAACAATCTTCGCATATAGCGCACCTGCAATTTTTAAACTTTAGTGAACTCACCATGCAACGCATTCGTCCCACTAAATTCTGGATACAGCCTATTGAGGCTGCAAGTAAGTATCTAGGCGCAATTAAATATAAAACCCAAAGAAGCTGATTCGCCAGCTTCGCTGGCGAATCAGCTTCTTTGGGTTCTTTTTTTATTAAGCGGAGGTACTTAGTCCAGATAAAAGTTCAAAAGTGCAGCAAAGCTGCACTTTTGAACTTTTAATTGGGTTTTATGTCAGCGCGAAGCGCTGTATCATAAATATTTTTCAAATAATCAACTAATTCAAGATGACTGCGCTAGAATATGTGCGGATGAGTATTTCCCGATCGCAATGTTTGTTTTCAGTATTGACAGTTTATTGACAGTTGTCTTCTGTTTCATCGTGACAGGCTTCTTTCCGAAATCTCTATCTCTACACATCTCTGATTGTTGAAGCAAGTATTATGTCTATTTATGTTGGCAACCTCTCCTATGACGTTGCAGAAGATGATTTAAAAGCTGTATTCGCCGAATATGGCAAAATTACACGAGTTCATCTTCCTATTGATCGTGAGTCAGGTCGCCCGCGCGGTTTTGCCTTTGTCGAAATGGCTGACGAAAAGGAAGAGGATGCGGCGATCGAAGCACTCGATGAAGCCGAATGGATGGGTCGCGCCCTGAAAGTTAACAAAGCTAAGCCTCGTGAAGAGGGTGGCGGCGGCGGCGGTGGTGGTCGCGGCGGATTTAGGGGCAGCGGCGGTCGTCCATCTGGCGGCGGCGGCGGCGGCGGTCGTGATCGCTACTAAATAAGCAAATAAAAAAGGGATGCTTTGCATCCCTTTTTTATTTGTTATTGGCGCGTCGTAGTGCTGCGCCATCACCAATAATTCCGAGGTTTTGAATGATTTGATGCTTACGCGCTTCTTCGAGTTTGTTCAGGTCGTTGTAGTTAACCCAAGCAATGCAATCTACTGGACAAGTATCGATCGCCTCCTGCACCAAATCCTCATCATCGCCATCTTGAGCGATCACCCGCGCCCGTCCATAGTCTTCTTCTAAGAAAAAAGTACTCCGTGCTGTATAGGCGCAATGTCCACAGCCGATGCATATGGTTTCGTCAACGAACACGGCATTTTGGCGCAGTTCGCCACCGAGTTCGGGTTCAAAGCCAGAGCGATCATGAAAGCGATCGCTAATCTTTGACTCTAAACCCTTATATGTGGCTGGATGTTCAGAAAAATTATCCATTCCAACGTTGTAAAACGAGACGGACTGAGCCATCCTCACGGACTTGCTGCTCAGATAGGGTAAAACCTTGGTCGATCGATTCACCCATGACTGTAGCGATCGCGTAGCGTTGGGTTACTTTATTCAAAAAGCTTTCCACAGTCCAAGGCTGTTGCCAATATTGCATGTCCGCAACTAGGGCAAATTCGCGACCATTCCACTGAAAGCCGACATCATAACCATTGTCTTGGGCGATGACGACTTCGGCTTCAGTTGTCGCACCTTGATAACCACGCATGGGCGATGCGCCAGATTTCCAGTTGACTCCTAAATCAGTGAGCGCTTTTTGAAGCGGTTCTAAACTGCGGATTTGGGTTTTTACTTGGCTAAAATGTGACATAGGTTTGATCCTGACTTGGCGCTAAGGGGCAGACGAACAAAAATTTGAACTTTACTTTATTATTCTAATTATTCTAATCTGGGAAACTAAGGATTTTTATAACCTTGACTACCATTGGCTAAATTTAGAAGTATCGGCATCGGTATCTGATACATGATCAAATTGGTTTGTAGTCTGAGATATAACTTGCCGTTGAGCAAAATTTTCGGAAGTTAACTCGCGATGGGCGACAATTCCTAATTTTGCTTCGATCGCTCCCGTTACCTCAGCACAACTAGAGCCAATGATACCTGTCACCCGCTCTTCGACCCGACCATCTGGGTAAATAATAAATTCCAGAGTTTCCATGCTGATTCCAGCGATTGAGTTACTAGACAGTTTGACGTAAAGTTCCTATAAACGTCAAGAAGTTAACATTGCAAAACCTACAGGCTATTTAATGCTTTGAATAGAGTGATCGCTATGCCCTGCAAGTATTTACAGCTTTTGGTGAATTTCTTAAATTTAGTTTAAGTTTCACAAATTTACTTAAAATGCATAAATACATGCCTTAAGACATAGCCGCCTTAGTAAAAAGTGATAAATAAATAAATTTAGATAAAAATGGTTGATTTAGGGTAAAGCAATGGTTACAAAAGTTAAAGATTTAATTAGAATTTTAGAACAAGATAATTGGTATTTGGTTAATACAGAAGGTAGTCATCGACAGTATAAACATAAGGAGAAAAAAGGCAAAGTTACTGTCTCAGGCAAACTAAGTGATGATGTAAAAAAAGGAACGCTAAACAGCATTCTCAAGCAAGCAGGATTAAAATAAATGGACAAATATCTTATCGTTTTAGAGAAAAGTAGCACAGGTTTTTCAGCATACTCACCCGATGTTTGTGGCTGCATTACTACAGGAGAAACATTAGAAGAAACTCGGAGCAATATGCAATCGGCTCTATCATTTCACATCCAAGCGATCACCAATGATGAGGAAACAATCCCACAACCTAGAGGTATTCAATCCTATCTTGAAGCTTTAGAAAATTCTGAAGGCGAAGAATTTTTTATTACTTACATTAACGTCCAAAGTGTCTTGCCTGAGTTGGTAGCAGCGTAAGTATTTTCTTATCAACTTTACCTGAATCGCAACCAAAAACTTCTTGCGGAATAGCCTAATCGAATGGAAATTGTAGATCGAGAATTTAGGTAATTGCTATAAATTATTTCTTAAGATTTAACTAGGGCTTGCTGAAAAGAGCTAAAACCTTTGTCTGGAATAGATTATAGGTCAAATAAGGCGTAGTCAGATACGAGAAAAGGGGTTAAAATGGGTCAAAAGTCTAGGAATAGGGTAGAAAATGTACCGAAAATCAGCCGAAGAAATAATTGCAGCCGAAAAATTCAATCCATCCGAGACTGGCTCAAGCAAAATGCTTGTACCAGTCCCCAGTCAGTCATTCAACCCACATTCCGCTCTTATTTTACTGAAAAAAATATTTAGAAAGGAAATGCTTATACAGTCAGTGTTTTGAGGCTTAATCACACAAAAATCACTATTTTAATATTGTCAATAAGGACGCACTAATAGGATTTATTATCATTAATTTCTTTTGAAATCGCTGAAACCCTGATTGTCTCGTTGTAAATATTTTTAGGCTTCCATTACGAGCGGAATGTGGGATTCAACATCTTAATCCCATTTTGAGAGGATGGGGTAATTACTCTTCCCCCTCAAAATTCAAGCGCGGCTCCACCCCTTCAGGATCGGTCGCCATAAACATCACCCGCAAAGGGCGATCGCATCCTCAATATCACTAATCAGCAAGATCTGCTTTTCATAGCCCTGACCCTTCAGCTTTTGATACCGCAACTCAACCTTAGTCTCACTGCTAGGATGCAACTCGATATAAAGAATTTGCACAAATCACTCCCAAGTTGTTTGCAAGATTTTTCGCTGGTAAGTAAAAGCAACCTGTAAATGCCCAGATCCCCGACTTTTTCTGTGCAAGCGCAGATAGCTTTTGCTGGTAATACAAAAAGTCGGGGATCTTTAATCTCCAAATTATCAGTTATTTAACTCTTGTCAATGCATCTTTTTGATTTCAGCCAAACTAATTGGTGCTTCAGATATACGCTCAGCCACGATCCCCCAATCATGAATATCTTCTAACATTTGCTCGTATAGCTCAATACTTAAAATCACGGCTGTTTTATTGCCGTTGCCATCAACAATGTATTGCTCTTGAATTAAATCTGGCGCGATCATAGTCATAAAATTAACTCTCTAAAATCTTACGGATTTGCTCAATTGTCGCATTTTCTAACACGAGGCGACAGGGCAGAACAAGCTATATTTGATTATGGATAAATACAGCTAAAAATAGGGCAGAACCATGCAAATCACTGTAGAAATACCCGATGATATCGCCCTGCGTCTAGAACCGCTCAAAGACAAACTTCCGCAAATTCTGGCTCTAGGCTTACAAGAAATTACCGCCAACCCTGCCACAGGCTTCTCTGGACTCAGCGAAGTCTTAGAATTTTTGGCAAAACTACCATCCCCTCAAGAAATTCTTGCCCTCCGCCTTGCTCCTAACCTCCAAACTGAAATTGAAAATCTTCTCGATAAAAATCGCACTCAAGGACTGAATGAAAACGATCGCCGCCTATGGCAACACTATGAATTTGTGGAACATCTAGTCCGTCTAGCCAAAGCACAAGCCCTACTCAAACTAAAACAAAGTGCATGAGTAGAACTTATATTTCGACAAGTTTGCGTCGCTTAGTTAGCGATCGGGCTAAAAACTGCTGTGAATATTGTTTGATTCCAGAAATATTAGTGCTAGCTTCCCATCAAGTTGATCATGTAATCGCTGAAAAGCACGGTGGGGAAACTATAGAGAAAAATCTGGCTCTCTCCTGTTCACTATGCAATCAAGCAAAAGGTAGCGATATAGCCTCCATTGATCCCGAAACAGGTGATACAGTAAGACTTTACAACCCTAGACAAGACATCTGGCAAGAACATTTTTATCTTGACTCGGAAAGTGGCGCAATTCAACCATTGTCAGCGATCGGGCGCGTCACCGTGAATTTATTACGAATGAATCGATTAGGATCTTTACCTTCACGTCAAATTTTTGCTCGCTTTTCCCAAAATTAACTCTCTAAAATATTACGGATTTGTTCGATTGTCGCATTTTCTAACAAGCGGCGATCGCCTAACTAGCGATCGCCTTAATCACATCATCAGCGTTGCCAGTCCAGCCAATAATTCCACCTTGAGCGCGAAGCATCTCAATTGTTGATTGCTTAAACTCTGGGAAATAACTAGCAGTTCCATCTTCGATCAACAAACATTCATAACCGCGATCGTTTGCCTCGCGCATAGTCGTCTGCACACAAACCTCCGTAGTTACACCCGTAAATAAAAGATGGGTAATATTCTCTTTTTGCAAAATCGATTCCAAGTCAGTTCGACAAAAAGCGCCTTTCCCTGGCTTGACGATTACAATCTCATTTTCTAGAGGTGTAAGTTCGGGAATAATATTATTGCCATCTTCACCAACAATTAAGATTCTTCCCATTGAGCCTTTGTCACCAATTTTAAGCCCAGTTTTGCTGCGATTGAGCTTAGATGGTGGACAGTCAGATAAGTCTGGCGAATGTGCTTCGAGCGTATGAATGACGGGAAAGCCGAGCTTTCTAAAAGTTTCTAGTAATTTTTTGACCGTTGGTACAATGCTCCGCAATTGCATCACATCATTACCAAGGGCATCACCAAAGCCACCATGTTCTAAAAAATCTCGTTGCATATCAATGATCACGAGCGCGACTTTGCTATCGGTGGGTAATTCGTAATCATAGGGTTGAGCAGCGATCGCAGACATTATATTTCTCCTTATTATTATTTGGAAACCATTTCAGAATTACTTTCTCTCGTCAAAAACCCTAAGAGATCCCCCTCAATCCCCCTTGTAAAGGGGGAAGAAGATAATTTAATTGATTCTCCCCCCTTTACAAGGGGGGCTGGGGGGATCTATAGCTTGAAACGTAGACAGGTAAATATCAAACAATTATTCGTTAGCAATTATGACAGGTTTTTCCCACACAATCAAAACCACGCAACCTTCTTCACTAGAAACTTGGTGGCTAGTATTCGGAGGATTAATGATTACCGAGCCTTTGGTATATTTTCCATTCGCGTCGGATTGGGAACCTGACAGCACAAAAATATGCTCGTACCCTGAATGGGAATGATGGGGAACCTTTGCGCCGACTTCATAGCGAAGCATCGCGGCACTCGCGCCCATATCATCCTTATACAAGGGATAAATTTCTACGCCTTTGCGAAAATATTCCCAAGGTAGATCGTCATAGTTAGAACGAGTAAGTAATTCGGGGAAAACCCTGACTTGTTGGTTAATAATCATTATTTGTCCGATAGGCAAGGGGCTTAAGCCCCTTGTTATTAGCTTGTAATTAGTTATTTAATGCCCAGCCATTTTCTGCCCGATCGCCGCGAGATCAGCCTCAGCGCTGGGACTTTCGTAGACAAATTGACCGTCACTCATCACCAGAATGCGATCGCTTAGAGTCAAAATCTCATCAAGATCTTCACTGACTAAGAGAACGGCGACTCCACGATTACGAGCTTCGACAATTTGGTTGTGAATATATTCAACGGCGGCAAAATCCAGCCCGAATACTGGATTGGCAACAATCAATAATTTAATTTCGGTAGCAGAAAGTTCTCTCGCGAGAACGGTACGCTGCACGTTACCACCTGAGAGATTGCCAATCGGGGTATCTGGTGAAGGAGTTTTAATAGAAAAGACCTTAATCAGATTTTTGGCTGTTTCGCGGATGGCTTTGAATAGAAGTAGAATTCCGCCTTGAGCTTGAGGTGCGCGATCGAAAGTGCGGAGCGCCAAATTCTCAGCAACACTCATGTGCGGTACACAGGCATTTCGCAGTGGTTCTTCAGGCAGAGAAAATACCTGATGGTTATACATTTCCTTGCGAGTTGCTGTGTATAAATCACCATTGACAAAAATCTCACCAGAAGTGGCAACTCTTTGTCCAGATAGAACTTCTACTAATTCACGCTGACCATTGCCTGATACACCAGCAATACCCACAATTTCGCCACTTTTGATGGTGAGGCTAACGCCACCAACTGCTTCCAGTCCATTATCGCGATCGGCATGAATGTCGCGCACTCTCAGAACCACATTGTCAGCAAGAACTTCTGTTTTGGAAACCTGTCGCGCTTCCTTGGCTTCACCTAACATCATCGCCGCCATGTCGGAGACTGATAGCTCCTTAGTGGAACCTGTCCCTGCAAATTTGCCCTTCCGTAATACGGTGACATTATCTGCAAAAGCCGTAATTTCGCGGAACTTGTGGCTAATCATTAAGACGCTCAAGCGTCCTGCGGTGACTTCTTCTCGCAACAGCCCTAGCACTTCATCAGCTTCTTGGGGAGTTAAGACAGAAGTTGGTTCATCGAGAATGAGAATCTTACTTTTGAGATAAAGCTGTTTAAGAATTTCTAGTTTTTGTTTTTGTCCTGCCGCTAGTTGCGAAATGGGCGTATTCAGATCGATTTTGAAAGGAGCCGAAGCCATAAAGGCATCTAACTTCTCATATTCATCTTTCCAATTAATTAGCGATGGCGTATCAGGACGTACCAGCAACAGATTTTCGGCAACCGTCATCGAAGGTACGACCGTAAAATGCTGATAAACCATGCCGATTCCGTAATGATAGGCATCGCGGGGACTATTGATATCGCGGGATTGCTTATTGATTAAAATATCGCCGTGGCTTGCCGCATGGAAACCCATAATACATTTAACCAAGGTGCTTTTACCTGCGCCATTTTCGCCAAGGAGAGCGTGAAAGGTTCCAGGTAAAAGTTTTAGCGATACATTATCGACTGCGACGAAAGAGCCGAATTTCTTGGAGACATTCACAAGCTCTAACTCAGGCGGTAAATGCGATCGCAGGGTATCAGCAGAAACACTAGATGGAATGGTCAAGGGTGGTATCGGCTCTCTCATAGATTCTTCTTCAACCAGATTATCAGCAAGATCGCTTTGGCGATCGTCAGGACTGGGTTTTTCCATAGCGGCGTATACCTAGCAGATTTTTTAGGCAGATTTTTTAAGAAGGTTTTTAAGCAGATTCTTAGATCAAGATTTCCTAATCTAACTAGAAATTTTGCTTAATTGCTGTAGTCAATGTTTCAGAATCGGAAACAGCACCAAATACGCCGCCCTGCATTTCGATCATTTTCAGCGCCGCTAGATGATTGCCATAGTCGGTTGCGCCTGTGCAGTCCGACAGCATCAGACATTCATAGCCGCGATCGTTGGCATCACGCATGGTCGTATGCACACAGACATCGGTGGTAATCCCCGACAAAATAATATTCTTAATGCCATTACGATTTAGGATCAAATCAAGATCGGTAGCATAAAATGAGCCTTTCCCTGGTTTGTCGATAATTGGCTCACCATCGATCGGATAAAGATCAGGAATAATGTCCCAACCTACTTCACCACGGATTAAGATTTTGCCACAGGGACCGACATCACCAATGCCAGCACCAATCCTTTGCGATCGCCAGCGCTTGTTTTGCGGCAAATCTGATAAATCAGGGCGATGTCCCTCACGGGTATGGATTATTAAAAATCCTTTTTCACGAAATAGGGTCAATACTTTTTTGATTGGCTCAATCGGCGCTCTAGTCAGCGACAGGTCATAGCCCATTGTGTCCACATAGCCACCGACACCGCAGAAGTCAGTCTGCATATCAATGATAATCAGGGCAGTATTGTCGGGGCGGAGATCGCCATTATATGGGTAAGGATAGGGCGTAGCATCAATATACATAAGCGCTTTTAAGGATTATCAGTAAAATTTGCCGTGCGATTTGTATTAATTGTTGAGGATCTGATCATTTCAGACTGTTACTCAGCAACTTATGGCGATCGCCTGTACCAAATTTTGTCCTAACAGCAAGTGACTACATCCGTATATGTTCATTCAAGGTACTTTTTGAGTAAATTTTTTGTTCTTCGTACAATTGCGCGTTTCGTTAAAATTACTTGCGAAGGACTGAATAATAGAGCTAGCAAGAAAAATCCTGAAATAATCAACACGATCGCACTACCCGAAGGCACATTCTGATAATAGCTAACATACATACCACTGACACTGGCTATAACTCCAATGATCGCCCCTAAGCTCATCATTAAATGTAATTCCTTTACTAATAGATAGGCAGTGGCGGCGGGTCCAGTTAGCAGAGAAACTACTAGCACCACGCCGACCGATTGCATACTAGCGATGATTGTAAGCGTAATTCCTGCCATCAGTCCAAAGTGAATGAAATGGACAGGTAAACCCATCGCTTTAGCTGCTAAGGGATCGAAACAATAGAAGATTAATTCTCGGTAAAAGATGGCGACACAGCTTAGAACTGCGATCGCAATGATCAAAGTTCGCCATAGGTCGGTACTCGTTACTCCCAAAATATCGCCAAATAGAAAACTATGCAGATCTAATTTGCTCTTGAGTGTAGTAATCAACATGACTCCCAAAGCTAAAAATCCTGAAAATACCAAAGCCATCGCCGTATCAACTTTAATTTTGGAATGGGTCTGAATCCAAGCCACCACAAAGGTGCTAATCGTTCCTGCGATGAATGCACCGAGAAAAATATCCATACCAATATAAAAGGCGATCGCTAGTCCTGGTAAGACGGCATGGGCGACCACATCACCTAAAAGCCCCATGTGCTGCACGATCAGATAACTACCAATTACCGCCGATAAAATGCCAATCAGGACACCAATGACCGCTAGATGTGGGAACCAAGCCCAAAATCGCTTTGAAAACCGTACTTTTGCCAGCACCATTAGGACTAATCACCGCCACCATCTGCCCAGAAGCAATCGCAAAGCTGACATCCTCCACTGCACTGACATCGTGATAACTAACTGCTAAATTTTCAACTTCTAGCATATTTTTACTCAAAGGTATTATGATAATGATTATCATTCTTTGTGGCGAAAAAATAAAATGGCTCTAAACTCATTTACAAAATTATCGTCAGGGTTAAGGGCAGATACCGCCTTCAAATTTTCATCAATAGCGCTTGTAATGGCGATCGCTGGCAGCATCACTGCTTGTACTGTCTCCACCCCAACTGCGACAAACTCGATCACCGCAGCTACTACGACATCAGCTACAACTCCTGCTAAAACTGAAAGCTTACCTCTAGTCG
>JBAXTW010000057.1:0-27394 GCA_037129985.1 Pseudanabaena sp. ELA645
ATTCCTTAAGTTATATTTATAGACTAACACGATTGCCACTTTACAAAAATCAAACAGCGATCGTAATACAGCAAAATATACAATTGATCGGTGATCGCCTAAAAATCATGACTCACAGTAATAGCGATCGCCTTTAGAAGATAGATTGTTGAGGCGATCGCCTAGAAATCATGACTCATGGTAATAGCGATCGCCTAAGTTATAACCCACATTCCGCTCGTAATGGAAGCCTAAAAATATTTACAACGATACAATCAGGGTTTCAGCGATTTCAAAATAAATTAATGATAATAAATCCTATTAGTGAGTCCTTATTGACAATATTAAGATAGTGATTTTTGTATGATTAAGACTCAAAACACTTACTGTATAAGCATGTTCTTTCTAAATATTTTTTTCAGTAAAATAAGAGCGGAATGTGGGTTATAATTAATACCTACCAACGATATTTATATTAAATTATTATTTTTGAACAATTATTAATTTTGTTTTTTGATTAAAAATAATTTTTTTATTTTGGGGTTGAAAATACTCTTTAATTTTTTCTTTAAACAACGATAGTACATCAATAGAATTATTAAGAACGCATTTTTTTAAGTAAAATTCTAATAAATTTTGATCGTCACTATTAACTTCATGATTATAATCAAAATCAATTACATAATAATTTAATTTTAATGTATCCAAAGAAGCTTGTACATCTTCTGATATTAAAAATCTTTTAGAATCATGGGGTTTTATATAATTATCAAGGTAAAAATTATATAGTTTATTATAGGAAGAATTAACACTTGCTTGATACATCATAAAAACACCATTAGGCTTTAATAAATCCCAACTATGTTTGAGTATATTTTGAATTTCATCTAAATCTACAGTATAAAATGAATGAATTGCCCAAATAAGATCATAGTAGTTACTTTTAGGAATATTTACTTTAATCTTTTCAGTAGATGATAAAAATATTTCATTACTTTGAAAGTGTTGCAATTTACTAAGAGCTAAACTACATGTATCAAGGCAATATTGAGAAACATCTAATAAATCCGACGAAAAATTTATATTATTTTCAATTTTTTTATCTAATAAGCTAGGAAAAACTCCTGTGCCACAACCAATATCTAAAAGATTGATTTGATTATTTTTAAATGAATTAATTATTTCTAAAAAATCATTACTATTAACTAATATTTCATAATCTTTTAAAGCGATTTTAAACCAAGAATCTAAATCTAGGTTAGTTTTTTGATAATAGTCTTCAGAGGGATTTGTTGTCATAATTATCAATTAATTAAAAGGATTTCTAAATAACTTAGCTGATCTTTTAGGTTTAGTCAAGGAATGCAACCCAACCACCCAACCATGGGAAATGATAACCTCATTGTGGGTTTCTGCGATCACTCTTTAGCAATTCGATAAAAAGCGATCTTCTAAAGCTCACGACTCACAGGAATAGCGATCGCTCCTCAAATTCTAAATTCTTATAAGAGGGCTGTTATGATAAAAGTAAGTTATGAGCAAATCTTGATCATGAACAACTATCACCATCGGATACGCATCAGTCCAAATATTCGCAGTGGTAAGCCCTGCATAATTAATACACGCATTGCTGTATCAGATGTGTTTGACTATCTCGGCGGTGGAATGAGTGTTGAAGAAGTATTAGATGATTTCCCTGATTTAACAATTGCAGATATACAGGCTTGTTTTGCGTTTGCTGCCGATCGAGATCGCCGTTTAACAGTGGTTCCCTATGAAATTGCTGTTTGATGAGAATTTGTCTCCAAAATTGCCTCGCATATTATCTGTAGATTTTCCAGAGAGTATGCACGTTCGTCATTGTGGATTAAAAGGATTTCCTGATGAGGATATTTGGGAATATGCTCGAAATAATGGATTTACAATAGTTTCTAAGGATTCAGATTTTTATCAACGGAGTATGCTTTATGGGCATCCGCCAAAGCTTGTCTGGTTGAGGATTGGCAATTGTAATCGTGATATTCTCGTGGCTCTAATCACTAAATATAAGGAACAAATCTATTTGCTAGGTAGTAGTCCCTCTGAGTCGGTATTAGTGATTTTGAGTTAAGTCGTCACATCAAAAATCAACCAGCGATCGCCCAGATACAATCAACATTAAGCGGCGATCGCCTAGAAATCAAGACTTACGGAAATAGCGATCGCCTATAACTCACGACTCACAGTAATAGCGATCGCTTTGAAAAGATAAATTTTTGATGCGATCGCCTAGAAATTATGACTCATGGTAATAGCGATCGCCACAATCACACCACCGCTAACACCTCCTACTTTCCAAAAGTTGAAGTAGTGTCTTTGATGTAGAATGTTTTTAGTGATACAGCCTATAGCTATGACTATTAAAGAGCAAATTATTCAAGAACTTGATCGCATCCCTGAGTCTTATCTGGAGAAGGTGCTTAGTTTTTTGTGTTTTTTAGAAGCTCCATTGACTCACGATGTTGGGCAGTTAAGCAAGGCAGAAATGATTATCCAAAAGGGATTAAATACTGCGCTATCCAAGCCAAAGCGATCGTCATCAGAAATTTGGGCAGAATTTGCATCTATTCGCAATAGAATATCTGAAAGTGTTGCAACAACCGAGCAGAATTTGTAAACAAGATGTTAAAAGTTGTTATTGACACTTCAGTATTTGTTTCTGCTCTACTATCTAAATCTCAAGTAAGCTCACCACACCTAGTTTTACAAGCTTGGCAGCAAAGCAAGTTTACTCTGGTTATGGCTCCTCAGCTACTTCAAGAACTCGTATTAAAACTATTACAGCTTGGAGTGCCTGAAGAAACTATTGAGGAATTAGTTAGCGTAATCGGTGAAATTGCTCTGCATATCTCTGGTGCTTATGAGGCTACTAGATTAGATGAAATTGATCTAGATGACAATAAATTTTTGGCGGCAGTTTTTGAAACAAAAGCTGATTACCTTATTTCTTTGGACAATCATTTACTTTCTATCAAGTACTATCATGGCACTCAAATATTGACTCCCCGTTTATTTTTGGATGCAATAGCGATCGCCTAGAAATCATGACTCATGGTAATAGCGATCGCCTTGAGAAGATAGGTTGTTGGTGCGATCGCCTAAAACTCACGACTCACAGTAATAGCGATCGCCTTCAGCAAACCCATAGAAAATATATCGTTAAAGCGATCGCCTAGAAATCACAACTCACAGGAATAGCGATCGGCATAATTTGTCTATTACATTTTGTTGCCTATTCAATCAAGTCATGCACGAAATCAAGCGATCGCCTGTCACATTGGTATGGATTGCGATTTGTGGATGTGGAAGTTATTCAACTCGGTAAAGACAGAAAATGAACGCCATACTCAAAACAACAAATTGAATAAGCAATTAAGTTTGTTTGGAGAATTAAAAACATGACTATAGCAGAATTATCAGGTTGGAGAAGTTGGCAAAATTGGCGACCTTTTGAACATTTTAAGGGTGACTTAACGGGAGGATTGACCGCAGCCGTAGTTGCTTTACCTCTGGCTCTTGCCTTTGCTGTAGCTAGTGGAGTGGAGCCGAAAGCAGGATTATATACAGCGATCGTCGCAGGGACTTTAGCATCGCTTTTTGGTGGCTCCTCTGTCCAAATTACAGGACCAACTGGAGCAATGGCGGTGGTCTTAGTGGGGATTGTCGCTAAGTATGGAATTGAAAAAGTCTGGATTGCAGGCGTAATGGCAGGGATAATTCAAATTGCCTTGGGTGTTGCCAAAATGGGGCAGTTAGTCAAATTCATTCCCTATCCCGTCACAGCAGGCTTTACCAATGGTATAGCAGTAATTATTTTTTGTGGACAACTGAACAATTTTTTCGGCTTGGAGTTGGGACGGAGCGAGCATTTTCTCCCCGCTTTATGGGATACAGTAACGCATATTGGTGCATTCAATTGGGCGGCGATCGCGATCGCTTCGGTAGTGATTGGCACTAAGATTTTATTGCCAAAAATTACAACTGTAATTCCAGGCTCCTTAGTGGGATTGATTTTAGCTACGGCGATCGCCTCTTATTTTCAGCTTGATTTACCGACAATTGGCGAAATTCCCCGTGCTTTACCTTTACCGCATGGCATTCCCCATTGGAACGATCCGCGTCTGCTGCGTGAGTTAATCAATCCCGCTTTAGCCTTAGCCGCTTTAGGTAGTATTGAATCTCTTCTCTCGGCTGTGGTAGCAGATGGAATGACGGTTAGCGAAAAACATGATAGTAATCAAGAGTTAATTGGACAGGGAATTGCTAATTTAATTGTGCCATTTTTTGGGGGAATTCCCGCTACAGGAGCGATCGCTCGAACGGCTGTGAATGTGCGATCAGGAGGTAAGACGAAGCTATCGGGAATCATTCACGGCGTAGCTTTGGCTGTGATAATTATGAGTCTGGCTCCTTTGGCGGCGAAAATCCCTCTAGCAGCTTTGGCTGGTATTTTGATGGTGGTGAGTTTTCGCATGGTGGAATGGGAAGCGATCAGGCTATTGATGCGATCGACCTATGCCGATCTCAGCGTGATGTTGCTAACTTGGGGAGTAACAATTTGTTTTGACTTAGTATTGGCTGTCGAAATTGGACTGATTGCGGCGGGAGCATTATTTATCAAACGGATGAGTGACCTTAACCTTGCGCGTATTCCCGATATCGAGGCTTTTCCAGCAGGCGTGCCTTTAGAATTGGGAAAAGAAATAGCAGTTTATCGGGTTGATGGCCCTGTATTTTTTGGAGCGGCGGAACGGTTTGCCAATTTCTTAAGAGATGAGCCAGAAGTTAAGCATTTGATTTTACGGATGCGCTTTGTGCCGATTATGGATACTACGGGTTTGGTGGCTCTTGAGGATATTTATCGAGATTTGAAACGACATAATTGCCATTTGATTTTGACAGGCTTACAACCAGAAGTGGAGCAGTTAATCGATCGCACTGGATTATTAGACAAAATTGGTCGAGAGAATTGTTATCTTACAACTGATTTAGCCGTTTGTGCGTTGCTTCCCAGCAGTTGTATCTCGCCAATTTAAGGATGAAATGCAACTTGTGATTACACAAAGGTTCGTCTTTGATTGGGATGTCAAAATCCAGATGATTCTATTCATAAATTTGTCGATATTCGATTGCGTTTTGTGTCGTAATCAACCATCTCATTCAGGAAACAAAACAAGTGTCTGTCAGAGTGATGTCATAAGTTCGCGGATTGCTCAATATGAAAACGGATTACTTGATCGTTGGCAGTGGTTTATCAGCATTGACCTTTGGTGCGCTCATGGCAAACTCTGGTAAAACTATCCAAATCCTCGAAGCTCACGAACATGCGGGAGGCTTTGGGCATACATTTACGATGGCAAAGAAGTATAAATTTAATGCCCAATTTCACTATGTTTGGGATTGTGGCGAAGGACAAACTGTCAATCGAGTACTTAAAAAACTTGGTTTAGAACGCGAAGTCACCTTTGAGCGTTACGATCCGCAAGGCTTTGATCATATGCGAAGCCCCGAATATGCGATGGATATTCCCTCAGAGCCAGAAGAGCTAATCCAGCGACTATCTAGCTTGTTTCCAGAATCTAGCGATCGCCTGCGTCAGTTCATTAACGAAGTCGAGAAAACTGGCGAGGGCTTAAAGAAACTATCGCCGCCAATTAATCCGATGGAACTAATCAAACATCCGCTTGAGGTATTTTCTACGGTTCAGCATCTGAATAGCACGCTGCAAGATGTATTTGATAAGTTTCAACTTCCCCAAGGCGCTCAAACCTTACTAGCTCTGCAATGGCTAGATTTTTTATTGCCGCCCAATCAACTGTCTTTCTATGCTTGGGTAGTATTGTTCCGAGGCTATCAAGCGGGTGCGTTCTATCCGACACAGCATTTTGAGCATGTGATTAATTCATTGGTCAAAGTCATCGAATCTCACGGCGGACAGGTATTACTTAATCATGAAGTTATGAATTTTAGTGTTAGCAATAGAACCGTGACAGGAGTTCAGGCGATGAATCTTCAGAATCACCAAACTGAGGAATTTACAGGCGATACGGTGATTTGTAATATCGATCCCAAAAAAGCCGCCAAGATGATCGGTGAATCCCAATTCTCAAAAACGGTGCGCCGAAAACTCGATTATACATATTCGGCATCGAACTATATGGCTTATTGTGTCGTCAAGGATATCGACCTGAGAGACTATGGATTTGGAAAGTGGAATCTCTTCCATACGGGGCATGACAATCTCAATGAAGCCTTCGCCCAAATGTACGATCGCCATGATTTCTCTAATCCCAGTTTTGCGATTACTACGCCCACATTACTTACCGAGGCAAGTCTAGACTGCCCAGAGGATAGCCAAATTGTGGAATTTCTAACTGTCGCTAATTATGACTATTTTAAGAAATTAGAAGGAGGCGATCGCAAGGCTTATAACCACAAAAAGCAGGAGATTTTTGATTCCATTCTTGATGTTGTGGAGGAAAAATATGTACCGAATTTTAGAAAGCATATGGTCTTCCATATTACGGGTAGCCCGACCACAAACGAGCGTTTTTGCTGGTGTCCTAACGGTAATTCCTATGGCTCTAGCTTGACTCCGCGCAATATGGGACTAGGCAGATTGAATCACGAAACTTCACTCGATCATTTCTATTTTTGTAATGCTTCATCTGGCTACCCTGGGTTTGCGCCCACGATTTGGACAGGAGCATTGCTATATCAACGACTGTCAGGCGATGTAATTTTGGGTGAAATTCCAAAATCCAGTTAAAAGCAAAGATTAAGATCCCCGACTTTTTTGTGAATTTGCAAGTTGTCTTTGCTTGCCTAGAAAAAGTCGGGGATCTGGGCATTTACAGATTTCTTTTGCAGACTTAATTATCCATTTTAAATTGAGAATTCTACTATGAAAATCGCAATAATTGGCGGTGGGGCTAGTGGCCTTGTCACAGCCTACCTCCTCGATAAGCAGGGACATCAAGTCACTGTATTTGAACGACAGTCTAGTTTGGGCGGACATATTCGGACATTGAATCAAAATGTGCTGCCGAATCAATCCGATTGTCAGGAAGTTCTCGAATGTGGAGTAATCGAATTTCCATCCGTGTTTCATAACTTTATGCAACTGATGGAAGAACTGGGTGTGGAACTCGAACCAGTTGATATTGGCTCAGCCCTGTTTTTTAAAAATGGTAGTCACTATTTATCAGGAGTCGCAATCCGTAAGAACTTCACGGGTATCCGTCGCTTGATTGAATATTTGCATCTGGATACAATCTATGCCAGTTCTGTAGGATTGTTGCTCAAAATCAAATTTGCAGGCGTAAAAGAGTTCGACAATCATCCTCTGTCGCGATACTTGAAAAGCGCTTGCGATCGCAATACTTGGCTAAAGTTATTGGTCATGTATAGCTACTCGATGCCGATGGAAATGATTGACGACTTTCCCGCAGAATTAGCGATGCCAGTTTTGCGAGACGATGTTGCGGTCAAATGGTTCAGGATTAAAGGTGGCGTGTATTCCTATATTGAAAAAATCTTGGCGAGATTTAAAGGCGAAGTCGTTCTCAATGAAGATATTGACCATATTTTTAGAAGTGCCAATGCGGTCAAAATTGTGCGATCGCAAGGCAAAGTTCAAGGATTCGATAAAGTCGTATTTGCGACACCACCTGACCAAGTGCTGTCGCTACTAGCCGATCCGACAGAATCGGAAGTTAAACGTTTCTCAACATGGAGAGCAAATTATGTGAATAGTATTGTCCATGAGGATAGTTCTATGTACGATCGCTATGGCATCAAACAGCCTACAGAATTTGACTTTTTTCAAACTGATGCGGGTTGGGGCTATAACAGTTGCCTCAATCAGCTTTGCGATATCGCATCATCACAAAAATATTTTCTGTCTTACCAATTGGAAGAGATAATTGCTGGCGATCGCATTATTCACATCCAAAAGCATCACACGCCTTTATATACCACCGAATCGTTTAAGTATCGCGATGAAGTAGTTGCAACTAATGGTGAGAATAATACCTATCATGCAGGATCTTATCTTGGTGATGGATTACATGAAGGAGCGATTACTTCTGCTTTTCGAGTTGCTCAACTAGTTGGCGCAGAAAAAATGTGTGTAAAGAATTGAGTTTATTTCATACAATCGATTCAATTTATACATTACCTGTACGCGATCTCAAACAACACAACGAGAGGCTAATGAATGTAGATAGATTAACGTCATGAGAAATAATATGCCAACACTTGACAAGAATAATGAATCCAAAGCATACATGTTGGGGGGTGGAATTGGCTCTTTAGCTGCCGCCGCTTTTATGATTCGTGATGGCGGATTCTCAGGGGAAAATATTTTTATCTTAGAAACGAAGCCGCTTCTAGGTGGGAGTATGGATGGAATTGGGAATCCTGTGGATGGCTATTCGATGCGCGGAGGGCGGATGGTAACGACAGACAATTATGAATGCACTTGGGATCTTTACAAGTCGATTCCTTCATTAAATTCACCAAATAAAACAGTATTTGACGAAACGATAGAGTTTAACGAGCAGCACAAGTCAAATTGTATGGCGCGACTAGTCGATCGCCGTCGTGGGAAAGTGCCTGTCAGTTCTATGGGCTTTTCGATGCAAGATCGTGAAGAACTACTAAAGCTCAGCCAAGCTGACGAAAAAGAACTGGCTGCTAGTCGGATTACAGATTGGCTCTCTCCAGAATTTTTCGAGACTGAATTTTGGTATATGTGGTCTACGACTTTCGCCTTCCAACCTTGGCATAGTGCAGTTGAATTCAAGCGTTATTTACATCGCTTTATGCTCGAATTTTCTCGGATTGAAACCCTCGCTGGAGTGAAGCGGACAATCTACAATCAGTATGATTCATTGATTTGTCCGTTACAGAGTTGGCTCAGCGCTCAAGGTGTGAACTTTGTTCTAGATTCTAAAGTGTTAGATCTCGATCGCTGCACAGAGGAGAGTAAATTTGTCGTAACGGGTATCCATTATCAACAAAATGGCGATCGCAAAACTATTGAAGTTAACAGCAACGATTTTGTTTTTCTCCAAAATGGCTCGATGACTGATGCCTCCAGTTTAGGTTCGATGACGACTGCGCCACAGAAATTGATTAAACAGGACTGCACCAGTTGGAAACTATGGGAAAAGCTGGCGATGAATAACCCAGAGTTTGGTAATCCTTCTGTTTTTAACAGCAGTATCGCCGAATCTCTTTGGGAATCTTTCACAGTCACCCTGAAGACTCCTACATTCTTCAATAAGATGTTGGAATTTAGCGGCAATCAAGCGGGAACTGGAGGACTTGTCACCTTTAAAGACTCTAATTGGCTGATGTCAATTGTCCTTGCCTATCAGCCCCATTTTCGCAATCAGCCTGAGAATGTACAGGTTTTCTGGGGATACGCCCTCTTTCCCGATCGCGTCGGTGATTTCGTTCCCAAACCAATGTCCGATTGCAATGGTGAAGAAATTCTTCAAGAACTCTGCGGTCATTTGCGATTCGATTTAGATGTGATGGCAACTGCAAACTGTATTCCTTGTCGAATGCCCTATATCACCAGTATGTTTATGCCGCGATCGCATAGCGATCGACCATTACCAATTCCTCACAACTCAAAGAACCTCGCATTCATCAGCCAGTTTGTCGAAATTCCTGATGATGTTGTTTTCACGGTTGAGTATTCAGTGCGAGCGGCGCAAATGGCTGTCTATGAATTCCTAAAGATTGATCGCCAGATTCCACCGATATCCCCCAATGACAAGTCACTAAAAGTGCAGTTTGAAGCTTTAATCAAAGCCTTTAAATAAACAATCGGCGGCGCTTTGCGCCGCCGATTATTGCGATTTTAAAATAATCAAGAGAAAACTATGACAGATATCATGAGCCGCGAAATTCAATTAGTTTCTCGTCCCAACGGGATGCCAACCGCCGCGAACTTTGCGATCGCGCAGACCAAACTAGAGCCACTTCAAGATGGACAAGTGCTTGTTCGCAATCTCTATATGTCAGTTGATCCTTATATGCGCGGTCGCATGAGCGACAGGAAATCCTATGTTCCGCCCTTTGCATTAGGCAAAGCCCTCGATGGCGGCGCAGTCGGAGAGGTGATCGAGTCCCGCACTAAGGAATTTAAGCAGGGAGATATCGTCATTTCTAGCTTTGGCTGGCGAGAATACTTTATCGCTGCGCCGAAAGCGTTACATCTAGTCAGTCGCGAGATTCAACCACTTTCAACTTATCTTGGCGCACTGGGTATGACAGGTATGACCGCTTGGGCGGGATTGAATTTAGTAGAAGTCAAAGCTGGTGACGTGATTTTCATTTCGGGAGCAGCAGGTGCAGTCGGCAGTGTCGCTGGGCAACTTGCAAAGTTGCGTGGATGCCATGCGATCGGGGCAGCAGGCTCTGAGGAAAAGGTCAAATTTCTACAGGAAGAATGTGGTTTTGATATCGCATTAAATTACAAAGCTGCTCCTATCCTCGAACAATTAAACGAAGCAGTTCCCAATGGCATTGATGTCTATTTCGATAATGTCGGTGGTGAAACTCTTGAAGCTGCTCTTTCCGTGTTACGCACACATGGCAGGATTGTTGCTTGTGGTGGTATCTCTGGCTACAACGAAGAAAGTCCACAGGCAGGACCTTCTAATCTCTTTAACATGATTACTAAGCGATTGACGATGAAAGGGCTAATCGTTAGTGACTTTCTCGATCTTCAGAGCGAATTTGAAAAGGAAGTGGGCGGCTATTTCCGAGAAGGCAAACTGAAGAACAAAGAAACTGTAGCGGTAGGTATCGAACAAGCCGTGAGTGCATTTATCGGACTCTTTTCGGGCAAAAATATTGGCAAGATGGTAGTGAAGTTAGATTAAGAGTTAAGATTGGCGGCGCTTCGCGCCGCCAATCTTAATGTCTTTAGGTGAAGGTTTGTATCTTATTCAGTCAATTCAATCAATTCATTCAGGAAATCAAGCGATCGCCTGTCACAGTAGCTTCATAAGCCAGAGTTGTAATTCTGGTAAATATTCTCAAATTAAGAATTAACGAGTACATCATGAGTTTAGAAAATAGAGTTAAAGCTGCTGGTAAAAACTTTGAAGGCAAAGTTCAAGAAACAGTTGGAGTGAAGATGTGATTACGGACAAGGATAAATTTGAAGAGCATATTAATAATCTATCGAACACATCACACCCATTAGCAGCAGATGGGAAAAAAGAAGCAGTAGTGATTTTGCCAGAAAGACCAGAACCCAAGCGCATTAAACCGATCGCCTTTGTTTTAGCAGGATTAGGCGTTGGCGCAGTCGTCGCAGGTGTTTTTGGTTATCGCTATTGGCAATATGCCTCCACTCACCAATCGACAGATAACGCCACCGTAGTCGGACATATTCACCAAGTTAGCAGCAAAATCGCGGGAACAGTCACCTATGTCCTAGTCGGTGATAATCAGCAAGTACAGGCTGGGCAACTACTCATCAAGCTCGATCCTAAAGACTATGAGAATAAAGTCCAACAAGCCCAAGCTACATTGGAATCCTCGAAACGAACGGCAAATGCGGCTCAAGCAAATATTGACTTAGCATCGCAAACCACAAGTGGTAAGACAACTCAAGCCCAAGGAAATGTTAGCACTGCCCAAGCTGCGATCGCTACCGCCCAAGCCGTGATGCAAGAAGCTCAAGCAGGAATTCCTCTCGCGGAAGCACAGGTAGCGGAGGCGAATGCGAACTTCCAAAAAGCCCAAACTGACTACGATCGCTACAACAGTTTATTTCAAGAAGGGGCGATCGCTAAGCAAGAGTTAGATACAGCAAAAGCTGCCTATGATGTCGCCCAAGCCCAGAAGAACTCAGCACTTCAGATTGTGCAACAGGCTAAATCAAGACTTGCTCAAACCCAAGAAGGAATTGTCAGCGCTCAATCTCGACTTGCTGCATCTGGTGGTGAATTGGAACAGGCGGCGGCTAGCGGACAGCAAACAACGGTAAATCGTAGTGAATACGAAGCGGCTCAATCTGCGATCGCCCAATCAGCAGCATCCCTCAAAGATTCCCAATTACAACTTTCCTATATCGATGTCTTCGCCACTAGTGCAGGACGGATTGGCAAGAAAAATGTGGAAGTTGGTAATCGCATCCAAGTCGGATCGCCACTAATGGCGATCGTTGAGAACAATTATTGGATTGTGGCGAATTTCAAAGAGACTCAGCTAAATAGAATCAAAACTGGACAGTCAGTAGAAGTTAAGCTCGATGCCTTTCCCGATCGCATTTTTCTTGGTCGAGTGGATAGTATTGCTCCTGCCTCTGGCGCTCAATTCTCTCTATTACCACCAGATAACGCAACAGGCAACTTCACCAAAATCGTCCAGCGTATTTCCGTGAAAATCACTCTAGATCCCCAGAGTCTCAAGGGCTATGAATCGCGGATTACCGCAGGAATGTCTGCGGAAGTTACAGTCGAAATCAAATAATTCCACAAAATCTATGAGCGTATTAAATCTTAATTAACTCACCTTACGCAGATAGAATTCCTGCGATAGCCAAGGTTTGGGGCTGGCACGGGGGCGCAGCCCCTACAGAATATGAATTATAGCTGGTAGGGGCAATCCCCCTGTGGTTGCCCTGCTTGGCTAGCAGCAAGAGATTCATCATCTACGTTCTGCGTAACATCAGTTAATTAAATCCACATACAGTCAAAGCCGTGTCGAACATCAATGCAATTACCAATCAACGCCCAAATTCTACACTCCCCCCAGATTATGTGCCGATTAGAATCTGGATTGGAGTTGCCGCCAGTATGTTGGGCGCATTCATGGCAGTACTAGATATTCAAATCACCAACTCTTCACTCCAAGATATCCAAGCTGCCTTAGGCGCAACCCTAGAAGAAGGTTCTTGGATTTCCACTGCCTATCTTGTCGCTGAGATTGTGGTGATTCCCTTGACAGGTTGGTTATCTCAGGTATTCTCGATCCGTCGTTACATCTTAGTGAATGCCGCCTTATTCATCTTCTTTTCGATCTGTTGTGCTTCTGCTTGGGACTTGTCATCCATGATTGTCTTTCGCGCCCTTCAAGGAGCAACAGGAGGGATTTTAATCCCGATGGCATTTACGAATATGTTAGTGACCTTGCCACCTTCTAAACAGCCTGTAGGCATGGCATTATTTGGCATTACCGCCACATTTGCACCTTCGATTGGTCCCACCTTGGGCGGATGGCTGACCAATAATTATAGTTGGCACTATATCTTCTATTTGAATGTCATTCCAGGGCTGTTACTACTAGCAGGTGTTTGGTATGGAATCAAGCAGCAAACACCAAAACCAGAACTGCTCAAGCAAGGTGACTGGTGGGGGATTATTTCGATGGCGATCGGTTTAGCTTCTTTGCAAGTGGTTTTAGAAGAAGGTTCGCGCAAAGATTGGTTTAGCTCATCATTAATTGTCGCTCTCGGTGCGATCGCTGCTATATTTTTAGCACTATTTTTCTGGATTGAGTTAACACGCAAACAACCATTTATTAATTTACGACTACTACGCGATCGCAATTTTGGACTAGCCAGTATCGTTAATATCTCACTAGGAGTTGGGCTATATGGTTCCATTTATCTTTTGCCGCTATATTTAGTCCAAATCCAGAAATATAACGCTCTCCAAATTGGCGAAGTATTGATGTGGGCAGGACTTCCACAATTATTTTTGATTCCATTTGTACCCAAGTTAATTCAGATTTTGGATAGCCGTTTGATAATTGGTGTGGGCTTAAGCTTGTTCTCAATTAGCTGTTTTATGAATTCCGATCTGACAAATCTCAGTGGTATCGATCAGTTGCGATGGTCACAATTAGTTAGAGCGATGGGTCAACCGCTAATTATGGTTCCTCTGTCGGCGGTTGCTACTGCTGGTTTACCAAAGTCTCAAGCGGGTTCGGCTAGTGGTTTATTTAACATGATGCGTAATTTAGGCGGCTCCTTCGGGATTGCGGCTTTGGCGACTTTGTTAACCCAGCGCGAAAAGTTCCATTCTAATCGTTTGGGTGATGCGATCTCTTTATACAATCCTGAAACGCAGCAACGAGTGGATACTTTGACGCAGTTGTTTGTGAGTAAGGGTGCAGATTTTAATACGGCGCAGTCTCAGGCTTTTCAAGTGATCGCCAATACGGTGAGTCGTGAGTCCTATGTGATGGCTTTTAACGACTGTTTCTATTTTGTCGGTTTTGCGTTGTTGTTGAGTGGTGTAGCGGTTTTATTTTTTAAGAAGGTGCGAGTCTCAGATGCTTCTGGTGGCGTTCATTAGGTATTCTGCTCACTCATTTTTTGGGTTAATATTTGGAATCTCAAAAATGCCCCTTCTCCCAGAGCGGGAGAAGGGCTGGTGGATAAGGGCAGATCTTCGCTCTGGGTAAGATGAGCTAATTTATTCACACCTGTTTTAAGGAAGCCATATCAATGACGAAGCGATATTTCACGTCGCTTTTTACGAGGCGATCGTAGGCTTCATTGATGTTTTGGATGGGGATCAGTTCGATATCGGCAGTAACATTGTGCTTACCACAAAAATCTAGCATTTCTTGGGTTTCTTTAATGCCACCAATCAGAGAGCCACTAAGACTGCGCCGACCGAAAATTAGGCTAGCTACCGAAAGCAAAAGTGGATCGGCTGGTACTCCGACTTGAGTGAGGTTGCCATCGCGTCTCAACAGGAAGAGGTAAGCGTTGATATCATGTTGTGCAGACACAGTATCGAGAATAAAGTGGAAACTATTTAGATGTTTCTGCATCTCCTCTTCATTTTTAGAATTGACGACCTCATCTGCTCCGAGCCGCAGCGCATCGGCTACTTTGTTAGGTGAGGTAGTGAAGACCACGACGTAAGCACCAAGAGCTTTCGCCAATTTCACTCCCATATGTCCTAGCCCACCAAGTCCCACAATGCCAACTTTCTGACCCTTGGTTACATTGTGATAGCGTAAAGGCGAATAGGTTGTAATCCCAGCGCAGAGCAATGGAGCAGTTGCCGCAAGATCCAAATTCTTCGGAATGTTTAGCACAAATTCTTTATCTACCACAATGCTCTCGGAGTATCCACCGTAGGTGATTCCACCATTGTGTTTGTCGGGGGAGTTGTAAGTAAAAATCGGACCTTTCTCGCAGAACTGTTCTAGGTTTTCCTTACAGTTAGCACAGGTAAGGCAGGAATCGACCATACACCCCACCCCAACCGTATCGCCTTCTTGAAATTTATGGACTTTCTCGCCAACTTTCGTGACTCGCCCAACGATTTCGTGACCGGGGACGCAAGGGTAGGTAGTACCTTGCCATTCGCCACGGGCGGTGTGTAAATCGGAGTGACACACGCCGCAATATAAAATTTCAATCTGCACATCATGTTTGCCAAGCTCGCGACGTTCCAAGCTAAAGGGCGCTAGGGGAGCCGTGGCACTTTGAGCAGCGTAGGAATTTATTTTCATCAGTTTTCTCCAGATTGTTTTATTTAGATTAACTTACTTAGATAAATTATTTGCTTCATAAAACGCCCGTGCCTGAGCTAATAACTGATCATCGGTCACGTGCTGTTCGTTGACAACGATCGCACCCACAACTTTTTTAGAAATATCTGGGTGATTTTGTGCGAGTTCATCTACCAAATAATCCATAGCACTGCTAGATCCAGTTGAGCTACCAAAGATCAAAATCTGCTTTGCATCCTTTAATGACTGGGCGATCGCTTCATAGAAAGACTTAAGTTCGGGTTGCCCCTTAGCATTGTCATGCAGATTGTGGAGATGACGGCGCGTACCATCTGGGTCGTAGGGGATGATATCCTCTAGCACTGAATCCCGAACTTCTGTTTTATAGATCCGAGCCTCGCGGTGATTAATTACAACTAGCAAATGGGTTCCATCCTCAGTTGGATCTGCCAATTCAGGCACACTAGAACGTTCCAGAAAATGCCGAATCTGCATCAATTCTTTGGTATCGGATAGATCCTTATGCTTGGGAGGATGGAGGACTAGCACCTCGCCATGTCTTGTATATTTGAGATTGCCGTTATGTTCTTCGGTTACTTCAGCTAGAGCATCTAGCATCGATCGCACGTCATGCCATTGCAAATTATGGGCGATCGGATGCTGAAAGATCCCTTTGTAAGTGGTTTGATGAACCTTAGACATTGATATTTCCATTGACTTTTCCTTGGGATTAATTTCTAGTTGAGAATTCCTGTCTATGCCATTCCTATGAAGCTTTCTGGGAAATCGCATACGCTTTCAACTCTGCAAGACTGATACTTGTTCCTGCCTCTTGAGCGAAGCTAATCAGCGCAGCTATGCCAACAACAATCAAGATTCCGAGAGGATTGCATTGCCTACTCCGTCTCCCGACGTGCCTTAGGTAAATTGCTGGCTTGCTATCGCTGAGTGAGAATCAGGATTTTTGATTTTTACTTGTGTAGTCGTAACTTATCCTAATACTTAAAAGCATCCTTCAACTGAAACTGTGTAGGTTTTTCCGATCGCATTGAGACCACCAACAGATACATTGACTTGATATGGTTCGCTGTTAGGACGTGGTAAGCCAACTAAACGTAATGGATAACCGAAAGTAACACCGACATTTCCTTTTTTATAAGACCCATCAGAGGTTTCATTGCTATACTTGAGATTTAGTTCTAAATCATAGTTAGCATTGTTTTCAGGCACAATTGTTGCCACAAATCGACTGAAAGATGGCTCGCTAGGTACGGCGAAGTCAGTATTCCAGTTGTTATTGGTTACAAGAGTACTAAAGGGTGAAACGGTTTTCTTCGCGCTAATACCACTCGCTCCAATAATATTGAGATCGGTACAGGTTTCAGCTTGAACAGAGGAGATAAAAGATAGACTGAGCAATATACTAGCAATCCCTAAACATTTTAATCCATTAGGATTTAGAAACATGTGAAACTCCTTAAATTATAGAATTACGGATTGACTATTCCTACTCATACGGAATAATGAAATTATGATTTTGTCAAAACTGCTCTTAACTTTGCTTCATCTTCATTAGATAGAGAAGTTTTGAGGACTTTACCCTCAAATTTACTAAGGTCTTGTAGAACCTTATCTGAGGTGGCTTGTCTTACGAGGACAAAAATGGCGGAGGTTCCAGGTTTAATGGTACTACCAACATCACGGATGAAGTTATCATCAATACCAATATCTGTAAATGCTCCAGAAATTCCACCAGCTAAAGTGCCGACCGCCCAGCCTAAGAGTGGATTAAAGAAGATAAAGCCGAGTAGAATTCCCCAGAATCCTCCACTTAAAGCACCAGTAGCGATAAGCTCTTGAGTCTGTTTAATCTTTACCTTTCCTTCCTTGTTTCTAACCACGATTGCTGCATCTTCTAAATCAATAAGATGTTCCTGTTGCAGCTTTCGGAGGTCTAATATAACTTCATCAGCAGTAAACTCGTCTTTGAAACCAATCGCAATTAGACTACTCATTTATTGTTACTACTTATAGTTTGACTTGATTAGATAAGCTTTTCCACTTACTTCATTTACTATATGAAGACCTACGATTGATTTATAGATGATTTGATTGATTACATTACAAAACGTATTAGTGTCTGGTTCTAGACTCAGTAGGCGATCGCTAAGAAAAAATGTCACCAATACCAAAATCACATTTAGAGAAGTTTTACGCGCTAGCTTTAATCGGTAACTATGGGTGTCTGTGGCAGTGAGACTATAAAAAATCACAACTGCTCCCATAGGGATGATTGAAATCATGTATATGCGATCGCATGAATTGTATGATTAGTGTGAACTGTATTAAATCTTTACGTTAATAAGAATGCTTCTAACTGCGATCGCATTGGAAGTTTGCTTCAGACATATCTCTCTTTAGGTCAATATTTGAGAAGTAATCATGCAATTCATACAATCTAAGATGTTCTGCAACACTATTTCCACCATGTATATGTAATTCTATGGGAGGTCGAGAGACTAAATACATTTTGAATTTCGGAGCAAGCACAATGGCAATTAATAGTTGGCTTACCAATCAATATTTTATTCTGCCATATTTGTTTGGCAGGCTTTAGCGGTACTAGAGTCATTCCATTCAGACAAGGTCTCTAGTTCAAGACTGTGAAATGTTTGCCACAAGGGTTGAATTTTGATGAGCGCAACTGATTTTAAAGATTATTATGCTGTCTTAGGAGTGAGCAAAACTGCCACTCCTGAAGAAGTCAAGCGAGCATATCGGAAGATTGCCCGCAAGCATCATCCCGACCTCAATCCTGGGGATAAAGATGCAGAGGCAAAATTCAAAGATCTGAATGAAGCGAATGAAGTACTCTCCGATCCAGAGAAGCGTGAGAAGTACGATCGCTTTGGACAGCATTGGAATCAACCGAATTACACTGAAGCGCCACCCCCCAGAGAAACTAATGCTAGAGAAACTAATACTGGGAATGGCTTCGAGCAGTATGGAGACTTTGACTCGTTTATTAACGATCTATTAGGGCGATCGCAACGGCGAACCTCTAGTGATGGATTTCGCTCTCAAGCACCTGCGCCCGACACCGAAGCGGCGATCGCACTTACCTTTTCTGAAGCATTTCACGGTGTTCAGAAGCGCTTACAACTTGATACCGACACGATTAATGTTCGTATTCCCGCAGGAGCAAAAACAGGCAGTCGGATTAGACTCAAGGGAAAAGGTCGTCCTAGTCCGTTCTCTCAACAGCGCGGCGATCTGTATCTCACGATTGAATTGTTACCCCATTCCTTCTTTTACTTTGAAGGCGATCGCCTATTGTGTAATGTCCCAATTCGTCCTGATGAAGCGGTTTTAGGTGCGGAAATCAATGTGCCGACACCCGATGGCAGTGTGACTATGAAAGTTCCAAAAGGATCGCAAACGGGACAATCCCTAAGATTACGTGGTAAAGGTTGGACATTGCCCAAAGGTGGACGCGGCGATTTATTTGCCAAACTTCAGATCGTTACGCCACAAGATCTTAATGCGATCGAGCAAGAATGCTACGAGAAAATCCAAACCAATACTAGCTTTAATCCACGCGATCGCTTTGAGGAGATTCAGTTATGAACGAAGTTCTTTCAACAAGCCACTCATCAAGTCTTTCAACGATGGTGGTTTCCCTCGAAGGTGAACAACTTTACACCTTTGAATATGCTGCATCGAAGACGGAGACTTCAGTTACGGTGGTACAGGTTTATGTCGAGTTAGGCGTAATCGAATCGAATGGAGCGATGCTACATTCTCGTGAAATTGCCCGAATCGCTCAAATTCAACGCTTGCGTCAGGACTTGGGGCTGAATTTAATCGGAGCAGCGATCGTGCTAGATATGGCTCAGGAACTCGCACAACTACGAGCAAGGCTCAAAGCGCATCAGTCCCAACCAACTAGCCAACTATGAGATATCCCAACCCAGCACCAAAATCAGCACCAGAAACACTGCCCGAATCCGAACTAGCAATAGATAGAGAACGTTACGAATTACTTCAACAATGGCAAAGTTGGCTAGAGATGCCGATGCTAGTGTTGAGTTTTGCTTGGTTAGGACTGCTGATATTTGAGCTAGTTTGGGGGCTGAATCCTCTTTTAGAGAAGATTGGGCTTACCATTTGGATCGTGTTTATTATAGATTTTTGCCTGAAATTCTTGCTTGCGCCGCACAAACTTTTTTACCTCAATCACAATTGGCTAATCGCGTTCTCTCTGATCGTTCCTGCCCTCGGAACTTTGCGGATCGTGCCAATCCTGCAATCTTTGCAATCAGTTCATGCCGTAAGAGGGTTGCAATTATTGGGAATCATGACTAGGACAAATAGAGGAATGCGCTTACTTGGTGCTAGTATGGAACGTCGTGGAATTGGCTATGTGTTTGCTCTAACGGCGATCGTCGCCTTATCTGGGGCTGCGGGAATCTATACATTTGAGCGCAAGCTGACCGATGGAACAATTGGCATCGCGGATTATGGTACGGCGCTATGGTGGACAGCGATGGTGATGACTACCATCGGTTCGGATTACTTTCCCAAAACTGGGGAAGGACGGGTGCTGTGTTTTCTATTAGCGGTATATGCGATCGCCTTATGTGGGTATGCGACAGCGATACTCGCGACATTCTTTGTCGGTCAGGATGCAGAAAATGATGAGGCTGAGCTTGCGGGTACAAAATCTATTCAAGCATTACAAAATGAAGTTTCCGCATTGCGAATTGAGATTCAAGCCCTTGTTAAACGTGATTTAGGTCGCTAACTTATGCCTATCTTATCAAAGCGTAAAGAATTGAGTTCATTTCGTACAACTCAATCAATCTATACGCTAAACGTACAGGATCTCAAACGGCACAATGAGATGCTAGTCAACGTAAACAGATTAAAACGTTATGGAAAACAATATGCCAACTCTTATCGCAGAAAAAACTGATACAGATATCATCTCTCCAATTTAGAAAAACTCAATCAATAATCAGTAATTATCAAGGAAACGATCATGAGTACTACAATTGACAACTTCACAAAAAAACTTCACGATAATTTGGAAGTGGTTGAAGAGCGCGTGAAATCCCTGAGAGACAGCCTTCAAGCTGTGCCAAAAAAAACTCAAGATGAAATTCAATCTAAGCTTGAAGAAGCTAAGGCTTCACTCAACTCCAAGAAACAGGAATTCGACGAATACCGCGCCAAGCTCAAAGCTCAATTTGAGGAAAAAGAATCTGAGTTGAAATCGGATGTCGAAGAATGGAAATCGAGTCGGAAAGTGAAAAAGCTCGAATATCGGGCTGACAAAGCTGAAGACTATGCGGCTACTGCGATCGCTTTGTCCGTAGCGACAATAGAAGAAGCCGAAGAAGCAACTTTGACTGCGATCGCCGCCAGACTAGATGCCGAAGCTGCTGCAAAAAATTAGGACTTACGCAAATTTACCGTAAGGGCAATTCATGAATTGCCCTTACATTTCGTTCTTCCACGTAAGTCTAAAAAATATAACTTTTCAATGTGAGAAATCCTATGACGAATACAATCGCCCTCAGCAAATCTATCCCTCAAGAGCAATGGGAAAAATTTTTCGACCAGTTTTCAAGCGATCATCGCGGACGACATATTGAGATTGAAATCATTGATTCAGAACTTGGCGATGAATCATTGATTAAAAATGCACCTTTGTTGTCGATGATTTACGATCGCCCAAATAAGGGTGACAACTTGGCGATCGAAGTGGGTAAAGATGAGATGACCTATGGTCACACAATCGATTCACCAAAGGAAATTTCTACAGGTGAGAATTCAAACAAGGAAATTGTGGCGATTCAGATTGAAGACGCTAATGGGAGAAAAACCTTGATCAAGGTGGAAGCAGCGATCGCGAGAGAAGCAACATGAGCGTTATTGAATACGACGATACTGATGAGCAAGTTATTGGTTCTGGATGGATGACCGCGATTGCTATTGTGATGATCATATTAGGGATTATTGCGATCGTATTTCCCTTCTTTACGGCGATCGCTTCCACGGTTCTATTCGGTTGGATCTTCATTTTTGCTGGAATTACCCAAATCGCCTATGCCTTTCAGTCGAGGGGGGCAGGTCAAGTTGTTTGGAAAATAATTCTGGGGATGTTATACCTCCTGTCTGGAATTTTTGTAATGGTAAATCCGCTCGAAGGAGCGTTTGCTTTCACAATAGTTTTGGGAATTACCATTTTCTTACAAGGTGCGATTCAGGTATCACTCGCTTTTCAAATGCGCTGGATCTCTCCCAACTGGGTATGGATGCTCGTGAGTGGACTCATGGGCATTATTTTCGGTATTTTTGTATGGTCTAGCTCTCCGCTTAGCGCTGTTTGGTTAATTGGCACTCTAATTGGAATTAATCTTTTGTTTGATGGGATTTGGATGTTGACTCTACATTCAGGCGCGAATCTCACTATTTCCCGTGAAATATAGCCCTCAAGAATAATTTAGGAAACTTTTATGCCAACCAATTCTTCCCTTTCAAATATTCCGATAGATTGTAGTCAACCTGTTTTGCATCAGCAAGGACAAGAAATTCAGTCGTTTGGAACTATCCGCAACTTACCGATCGCTTTAGCTAGTACTGCACGATTTGAGAGTTGTAGACATCTCAACCAAGTACTTGCTGATAGTATCATTCTCTACAGTCTCTACAAAAAACATCATTGGCTAATGCGTGGCAACACGTTTTATCAATTGCATCTTTTACTTGATAAACACGCAAACGAACAACTCAAGCTGATCGATATGCTCGGCGAACGAGTGCAAACATTAGGTGGTGTAGCGATCGCCGATCCGCGCCATGTCGCCGAAGTAACAAGGATTGAGCGCCCTCCTAATGGTGTGGAAGAAATTCCCGTCATGTTATCTCGCTTACTAGAAGCCCATGAGTTGATCCTACGCGAAGTCCGCGAAGGGATTGCTCAAACTGTGGCGAATCGGGATGATGGAACTAATGACTTATTGGTTAGTAATGTGCTAAGAACGAATGAAACTCAGGTATGGTTTATCGCCGAACATCTAGTTGATACACCGCTAGTTCGTAGCTAAAGCATCTTGATCGGGCAAGGGGCTTAAGCCCCATGTTAAGGCTAGCTTTCTAATAGGAAATAACGAATATGTTGAATACCTTAGACAAAATAGCAGAAATTCCTCAACGATTACTTGCTGCTGAAACACTACCAACTTTAATTTTAGGTGGAGGATTCACGGGTTTATTTACCGCCTTACATTTGAGTCATCAGCAATATACAACTCCAACGATTTTGATTGATCGCGAATGGAATTTTATCTTTAAACCGCTATTGTATGAGTTTCTCAGTGGTGAGATGAACACGCAATTTATCCGTCATCGCTATGACGCTCTTTTACATGAAAGTGGTATTGCTTTCATTCGTGATGAGGTGCAATCGATTGATTTACAGCAGCGACAGGTTCGCTTAAACTCTGGCTTGCATTACACCTATAGTAATTTAGTGCTATCCCTCGGATCTATCGCGGGTTACTTCGGCGTTAAAGGAGCTAGAGAAAATGCTTTAGCATTTCGTACCAGTGACGATGCGATCGCCTTAGCTTGGAAACTACGCGATTGTTTGCAACAGGCTACCCAAACTTCAGAACCACAGCAGAAAAAGAACTTGTTAACCATTGCTATCCTCGGCGCAGGATGTACTGGTGTGGAGCTAGCTGCAACGCTTGCGGATTTATTACCAGCTTGGTACAGTCCATTAGGTGGAGATATTGCCGATATTCGGATAGTCGTAATTCAGCGGGGTAAACAGATTCTCAAAGGTGATAGCGATCGCTTACGTCAGACCGCGCATGAAGCCTTACAAAACCGCACAATATCGGTAGAAGTGATGCTAGAAACTACAGTAGTTGAGATTCGTCCCAATGTAGTCGTTCTCAAACGCAATGACCAAATAGAAGAATTTGCAGCCGCGACAATTATTTGGACGACAGGAATTGCCATAAATCCGCTCATAAATACCCTATCCATTCCTGAAGGCGGTCGAGACGAACAGGGACGGCTCAAACTCACCGATACTCTACAACTTATCGATTTCCCAGAAGTATTTGCAGGTGGTGATTGTACTGTAATGGAACACCCTTTACCAGCCACCGCACAAGTGGCTTATCAGCAAGGAGAGGCGATCGCCCATAATTTGCAAGCGCTTTCTGAAAGTCATTCACCGATCGCGTTTGAGGCTGGGATGCGAGGCACTTTGATGAAACTTGGCTTAAGCGATGGTGTTGCAGAAATATACGATCGCTATGAGGTGAAGGGGAATCTCGGTCATTTAATTCGTCAGGCTGCCTATCTTCAGCTATTACCAACTCCTGCGCGGAACTTTAAGGCAACTATTGAATGGTTATCTGATGAGATGTTCCATTGTGTTGCTGGAGTATGAGATATAGCTAGAGTCGCGCCCGCAGGGCGCGACTCTCACAACTTTTAAAAAATCAAGGAAATTACTTATGGAAACCACCAAAAAGTCTAGCCAATATTTTAAATATATTCGCCAACTTCATCGCGTTCTCGCTCCGATTATGTTGTTGCCTCTATTGCTAACCACCATTACAGGGCTAACTTATCAAATTCTAGATTTGGCAGGTAAAGAAAAGAGTTTTAAATGGCTCTTAGATTGGCATAAGGGAGACTTCGGTGTAATTAATCTAGAAATCATTTATCCATTCTTGACTGCCCTTGGCTTGCTTATATTGATTTTTACAGGAATTTCAATATGGCGCACGATGCAGCGTACTTCTAGTAAAACAGCTATTTAGCAGATTTTGTAACAATTTATTGCATAGTAAATCAATTCAATCAAATCACTCATGAAACTCAACATTCTAATGGCATGGTATGTGCATAGAGGAATTCGGAACTTCTCTATGTCGTCCTGTCACTCGTGTGATTCTCGATCGCCATGATGAGGTGATTCTCAATGTCGGTGAATTAATTACGCATCAAGCGATCGCCATTTCTCGTGAAGCTGATGTCTTAGAGGTTTTGCTGGACTCCGTTTATACGGAAACCCCAAATCTCTCTCTCAGTGACTTACGCGCTCCTGAAGCTGGGAAAGCGGCTCTAACTTAAAGGGTATCTTGGCTTCTGGCTTTCAAATACCATTTGATAGGTTCTTAGTGTAGCAATTTGTATCGTAATTAATCAATTCAATCAATTCATTCAGGAAATCAAGCGATCGCCTGTCAGACTAGTTCCATAAGCCAGAGTTGTTAATTCATCTCTGGTATATTCTCAAATTATTCTCAAATCTAAGGAGTGCATCATGAGTTTAGAAAATAGAGCTAAAGCAGCTACTAAAAACGTTGAAGGCAAAGTTCAAGAAACAGTTGGCGATCTAACTGGGAACACGAAAGATCAGGTGCAGGGCAATGCAAAACAAGCTGAGGCTAAAGTGCGTAATGCTGCCGAAGATGTTAAAGATGAAGTCAAAAAAGCTGTTGACTAATTAGTTGAGTAGGGACAATTCATGAATTGTCCCTACGACGAAATGTTGTTCTCAAGACGTTTTTGCTTCATCTTAAATATAAAAGGAGATCGTTATGAATCTAATCTGGACTGGTATTGGTGTCCTTATTATCCTCTGGGTATTAGGATTCTCTATTAACATTGGTGGTGGTTTAATCCATATTCTCTTAGTCTTAGCCATAATTGGGATTGTCTACAATGTGTTTATAGGTAGAAGTGCCTAAATTTCCATATTCCCTCAATCTGTTGATCGTCTGATCGCGGAAACAAGCAGATTGAGCAGATGAGAGAAAAAATTTAAATGGATCTGACTTTAAGTTAATGCACTATCTAATATTAGCCACAGATTACGATGGAACTTTAGCTAAGGATGGCAAAGTGTCAGAGGGAACTCTAGATGCTCTCAAGCGCCTACAAAAATCGGGACGAAAGTTAATTTTGGTGACAGGAAGACAACTGGAAGACATTCTTTTAGTATTTCCTGAAGTTAACTTATTTGATTGTGTCGTAGCGGAAAATGGAGCCGTAATCTACTTTCCCGCCACTCGTGAAGAGTTACTACTCGGTAACTTGCCTCCTGAGAAATTTGTGCAGACTTTGCGATCGCGTAATATCACTCCCCTCTCAGTCGGTAAAGTAATCGTGGCAACATGGGAACCTAACGAAGCCGAAGTGTTGAATACGATCAGAGAACTAGGATTAGATCTACAGGTAATCTTTAATAAAGGCGCAGTCATGGTCTTACCAGCAGGGGTAAACAAGGCTTCTGGGCTAAGTGCAGCTTTGGATAAAATGGGCTTATCTGTCCGTAATACGGTCGCCGTTGGTGATGCGGAGAACGATCTATCTTTTCTCAAATTATGTGAGCTTTCCGTTGCTGTCGCTAATGCCCTACCATCAGTCAAAAACGAAGTGGATTGGGTGACAGAAGAGGTGCGTGGTGATGGTGTAATTGAATTAATCGAGAAATTATTAACCCTAGATTTGACGGAAGATCTCCGCGAATCCTCGATTTTGCCAGATCGTCATCGCATTGTCTTGGGTAAACTTGATGGCGATCGTGAAGCATATATTCAGCCGCTTAATCGTAATATTTTGCTGGCGGGTATCTCTGGCGGTGGTAAATCGACTTTAGCGACAGGATTAATCGAGAGGTTTATTGATAAGGGCTATCAGGTCTGCATCATTGATCCCGAAGGAGACTATCAAAACTTTGAGAAGAGTGTGATCTTGGGCAATGCTCAACAGATTCCTAGCTCCGTTGAAGTATTAACGGCTTTGAGTAAGCCTGAGCAGAATCTAATTGTCAATTTAATGGGCGTGAAAATTGATGATCGCCCATTATATCTTGCTCAATTACTACCTACTCTCTTAGAAATGCGCGTGCGAACTGGGCGACCACATTGGATTGTCATTGATGAAGTCCATCATATGTTCCATGCTGATTGGAATGCTGCGGTTACTTTACCTCAGTCTGTGAGTGGTATTTTGATGATTACAGTTCATCCCGAACATGTGGCGACTTCAGCTTTGTCTTTAGTTGATACGATTATTGCCGTTAAGTCACCGTCGCAGACAATTACTGATTTTTGCCAAGCTGTTGGACATCAGCTACCAAATGACTCTCTGGCTTCAGAAATTGTTGCTGGAGAAGGCGTGGCATGGTTCTTGAAAAATGAAGATCAGCCATTTCAATTTCAGGTAATCCCACCTCGTCAAGAAAGACAACGACATATGCGAACCTATGCTGAAGGTAATTTGGGTAGCGATCGCTGTTTCTTCTTTCGAGGTGAAGATAATCAATTAAATCTCAAAGCGCAGAACCTGATTATGTTTATCCAACTAGCCGCAGGAGTAGACGATCGCACTTGGCTACATCATTTGCATCTGCATGATTATTCAAATTGGCTCCAAAATTCAATTAAGGATGAAACGTTGGCGGGTGAGGTCAGCGAGATCGAAAAAACGACCGACCTCTCGCCTGCTGATAGTCGCGATCGCATTAAAACCGCGATCGAAAAACGCTACACCATACCTGCTTGAGACTATACTCCTTTCCCAACCAAGAAATAGCGGTGCGGGGCTTCGCCCCGCACCGCTATTTCTTGGTTTTATATGCCTATTTCTTTAGTGGTAAGGGAGTATCTTAAATCAATCAAGAACATTTAGATGCTCTCCACCCCCCAATCCTTAATCTGTAATTAAATTTTATCTATAATCAATCAATTCATTCACGATGTCAAGCATAGCTATGTCAAGTTTAGGGCAACCGCACACGTTTCTTAACAAAAGAGGGAATATTTCGTAACAATAA
>JBAXTW010000058.1:0-27333 GCA_037129985.1 Pseudanabaena sp. ELA645
CTCGCCTTCTCTTACAATCTGATCACCCTCCCTAAAAATCAGCGAACCGTAAGTAATTAAATCAGTTTGATAAGATGTGATTAGAATTATATCAGTTTGATAAGATGTGATTAGAAAACCATCTCCATTTAACCTACGGGCTACTGTCACTACCCAACTTTTTTCTCGTCTAAAAGTTTTTGCCAATACTCGTCTGTTGTCCTGACAGTAAAGCCTAGTGGTGCTTTAATATTAAATTTCATGTTTTGCTTATCTTATATTAGCTCTTGAGTTATGGTGCTTAGGACGATCGCGATTCAAGGGGCTTAGACGGCATGTCAATTTTTCAAAGAGTAGTAAAGGAATTGCCACAAAAACTATCAGCAAAATGAGATTTGCTTACTGCCCCATAAATCACAATCAGCATTATATAAACCAGCACGATTAGTTCACTTTGTTATTGTTTCCAGTAATATGGATCTATGCAGAAATGTCATTAATCAATAGAACTACCCTAATGAGGAAGTATCCTAGAACTCCCCACTTGCCATATAGTCGAACAATTTCAGAAGAAGATGCGATCGCTAAAAAGGACTATTTATTAGGAAAGGAAGTCGTAGTTCTAGAGAAAATGGATGGCGAATGTACCGCAATGTATTCAGACTATATCCATGCTCGTTCTTTAGACTCAGCACATCACCCTTCTCGCAGTTGGGTAAAGCAACTACATGGCAAAGTAAAGTCGCAGATACCAGAAAACATGATTATATATGGTGAGAACCTTTACGCAAAGCACAGTATCCCATACAGCAATCTCAACTCCTACTTTATGGTTTTTAACATCCATATCTTTCCATCCCTATGGTTATCTTGGCAAGATGTTAGAAATACAGTTGAGTTAATAGGACTGCATACAGTGCCTTTGCTCTATGAGGGAGTTTGGACAGAGCGGTTAGCAAGTGAATTAATAAAACGTGTGGAAGCAAACCCAAATACTGAAGGTTTTGTGGTTAGGTTGACAAGCTCTTTTACAGATAGTAATTGGGAAGAATCGATAGGTAAATATGTCAGCTCAAATTTTGAGATTAGTTCCGACCACTGGACAAAAAACAGATTAATAGCTAACAAGCTAAAACATCACTATGAGTCGTGACTTTTAGGTGATCGCCTCAATTATATCTGCTAAAAGTTTTATGTAGGCGATCGCTATCTCAAAACATAATTAATCTCAAATGATTTTTCGATTGGTGGGCGATCGATCGGTACATGGTTAACTGCTGCGCGTAGTCCCATATTGGTTAGGATTGCGAGGTGAAAGCCTGTCATATCTTGACCTCCATAGTTATAGAAGCCGTCCCATAGCTCTAGTTTTTGGGGAGTGTATTCATCGTATTGCTCGAAAGTGATTGGGGTGCGATCGCTTTGGGGTTGGGGGAGTGGTGGTTGGGGCATATTTTTTGATTTCATTTCAAGAATTATTTCGTTCGTAATGCATCTTGCCAAAGGCGATCAAAAAATTGATCTTGACAAATTATAATAAGCTATGATTATCGTATTAGTATAAAACCTTAGAAAAGGAAAATAGGAGTCTGTATGCATTTACAAAGAGTTCAAGTTCCTGATTTTCGAGTTCTAAAGGATGTAGATATTACCTTCGAGAAAGATTTTAATCCGAGAGTTTTCCCGCTTGGTAGTCAAAATGGTGGTGGGAAAAGTACTTTATTGCAATTAATTTTTGTATTACTACATTGTTCAACTAATACTAAGCGTTTACCTGCTTTAAAAAATTTAGTTAGCAATATTACTTTAACCAAGCATAAAGTTGAAAATGTATTAGCAACTATTGATATTTGGGATGGCACGAAAACTGTCAACCTTGAGTTCTTTGTCTGTGGAGATAATTATATAAACACTCCAGATCAAAAAAATGTTAAAAGTTTTTCATTGTTTACAGAATTGAAAGATCTAAACAAAAAAATTTCCAATTTGAAATCTCAAGAAGAAAAGCTAAAAAAGGTTATTCAGCAATTTAAAATGAGTAAGTCAAACCCTTTTAGAAGCCATTTTGAAAATCCCATAGACACTTTGGAAAGAGACCTATTAAGTTTCAATATTGACTTTGAATCTATACAAATTGCGGCTTTTGATACTGATTTCTTAAGTAAAATTGGGGACGAGACAAACTTAAAACTATTGCATGAACGTAGAAAAGCTGAAATTGAATCCGCTGTTATATCTGAATCTATTGATACACTTATCGAGACCCTGAAATTAAACAAAACTAAATTTATAACTACTTATTCGTCACAAGAAGATGACGAAATAAAAGCTATACTTTGTCGTGTCGATAATTTAGATATGGAAATTGCTGACCAGTTCTTAAATGATTTATCAAATAAAATATTTTTATCCGCTCCATCTACTCAAGTATTTCTGTTCCTTCCTAAGAAAACGATAAAATCTCTTTTTAATGATAAAAATAATTATCAATCTGAGCTTACGGGAATGAACTCTAATTTGTCGGGATTGTTTACCTATGACTTTTTAGCAACTGATATTTTGATTGAAGCTTTTGAAAAGGCTAGAGATAAAGACTTTAAAGAAGCTCTTAAAACGGGTGATTATGGTAATAACTATAAAAAATTATTACAAGATTTAGATTTCTTATTACATGATAAGCAAGTTAATCTTACGGATGATTTTTCTGGCTTAACTTTTAAACTTGATAGATTTAAAGATAGCATTGAGCTTTATCCAGAAGACTTGAGTCATGGCGAGTTAAAAAGACTTAGTATTTATGTATGGTTGAAATATCAAAATATCGAAGATGCAATTGTATTAATGGATGAAGTTGATCTTGCATTACATCCAGATTGGCAGTATCAAATTGTTTCAGATTTAGTTGAATGGTCTCCTAGTAATCAATATATATTAGCAACTCATTCATATGAGTTATGTCAAGCCTTAACACCTTCCCATGTGAAAGTATTAGAACCAAAACTCACAGAAAGACGTAGTGATTAGTTATGAGTTTTAGTGAGAAAGAGTTAAAGCAGCATTGCGAAATAATTTTACACCAACGTAAAATCCGTAACAAGATTATTGTTTTATGCGAAGGAATTATTCCTAAAGAACAAGGTAGACTATCTCCACAATCCTATGGAAGAATAGATACATTGCCAGATTCAAATTTTTATAAGGCTTGTATTCCCAATGATTGGAGAAATTCTCGACCAGAGTTTTTTAACTGTGGTGACTGTAACAATGTTGCAAATACATACTTCACCCTTTTAGAAATGATTCGGGAAGATACAGACAATCAATATTTTCATCCTAAGAAAATATTTGCGATAGTAGATCTCGATATTCAAATAAGACCTATTTATAACTATCGATTCTCAAATACGCAGGAAATCTTTTGCAGTCTTTATGACAAGAGCAAAATTAATGAGGCTAATGCTGACAACGATCAAGAACTTCATGAAATATTAGTGACAGGATTGATTCATAAAGAAGCATACTTTTTAGTTCCAGCATTACAATCAATATTTGATGGATATTCCATCAAGCCATTTTATAAAGATAGCGAACTATTACTTGAAGATATTTATATCGCAATGTCTCAAGATCTTTGTTCGGACGCTGATTTAAAAACTAACTTTGCGATCGCCTGTACTCGTATTAGTCACTGTGCTGGACTAGATTTTAGTGGAATAGATAAACTCAAAGATAGCTGGATAAATGAATTTCAGAATGCTATAGATGACGATAAAAAACACGAACTAATTTTTAGTTTACTAACTACCCGAAAAGCCAAAGAATATTGGCATCAAGTGCAACCAAGAGATGAATGGAGTAGGGATATTTCTGTGTATAGAGAGCAACTCTCACTAGAAATTGCTAGAGATTTCTATGCAAAACAAACCGATGATGAAGCGGCGATAAAATATCATATTCCCTACTTTTTCAAAATGTTGCGTAAATTTGCTTGATAGGTAGGCGATCGCGCAAACCATCGTCAAGCTTGGGGTTTAATTTTCCACTTGTAAAATTGCCAGAATCTGATTACGCAAGCGATCGCAAACATCAATGCAGATTTCAACATCTTCGGGAGAAGCTTCTTCCCCTGGATACCTATACTCAACTGATGCAACCGATAGTAGTTCTAATTCGTCAAGTGTTACGTTCCATTCGCTATAATAAGCACTTAGTTTCTGGCGAAGTCTTACCAGATTATGTGTATATTCTGGAACAATTTGGTGATTTATCAGTAATGCTTTTAGGAGTTTTTCGGCACATTGTTGAGCGTGAAAACAAATCGTATTGTACGCTTGTAAATCAGATCCGCTTAGCAAGCAAACAACTTGCCAGTCTTCTTCAGCTTTAGTTATCCACTCAAAAATTATTTCGTTCATAAAGCACCTTGCCAAAGTCAACTGCATTTCTTACTAAAGGATCGAATTGCTCGTATCGCCAAATCATCTCGCTAGGCGATCTGATAATCAAATCCGTAGCAAATGTTGGTTGCACTTGTCTCCAGATTTCCATTCTTTTTTCGAGCTTGCGCCCAGTAAATTCCATGATAATTAAAAGATCGACATCAGAACTATCATGGGGAACGCCATAGGCATAGGAACCAAACAGAATGATTTTTTCTGGCGAAAATCTCTCGGCAATTTGGTTTGACAATGCTTCGATCTGACGATCGCTAATCAATCGAGATGCAGTAAGTGTATGATTCATCATCTTTTGCATTTATCTCAACCATTTTTTGATAAATTTAACGCTACTCCAAACATTCAGCGATGTTGTCGATGTAGTCAGGTAGGGGCATTGTCTTAATAATTTGTCGATAGAGTTATGATTTAGATATTTGTTCTTCTAGCCAATCTGGTAAATTCCATTGATCTGTCCAAAGAATATTTTGCTCACTTTCATATTTACTCAAACCTAGCTTTGACCAGTACTTTTGCATGATTAATTTCCCCTTCTTATCTGGATATTTATCTTTTAAATCTTCAATGGGTAAAGGAAAACAGCCAACTGTTTCACCTGCTGCAAACATCTTTAAAAATGTTGCTAAAGCCTTTAATCCGTAGTCTTTTCCTCTATATTCAGGTTGAATAAAAGCTCTGTCTAGATAGAACAAATAGCAAGAGATCTCTAGAAAGTCTGGGTTTTCCAATAAAAAGAAATTAGCAAAAGAATATATATCTTGTTCTATATGATCGGCTGCAATGCATAGATCTAGGTAGTTGTAAGATAAGTCAAATCTGTATGCTTTGATATATCCAATTTCCAAGGTGTTATATTCGTCAAAATCATCTTGTTCTAGATGTATTTTTATCGATCCCGAAAATGGAGTAAGAATCAAATCATTACCATCTGAATACTGTGCCGTAAACTCAAGTTCTAAATCTTTCATGTACTTATGATTATACAAATTACTCATCACTGTCTATATTAATATCGAGATTTTGTCTATATTTTATATATTCTTCGTGATAAGTTCTTTCTAAAAGTAATGCATCAACTCCCCCTAAATTAATATCCTGTAAATTTTTTCTAGCTTCTTTTATCCCATTTTTAGTTAGTTCTATATATGTTACTTTTTTGGGGTTTGGAGATTGTCTTTGGGGTTGTTCTAGCAGTCCTTCTTTTTCTAGTCGATCTAATATATCCCATTGCAAACCAATCCAACTACGAACTCCTGTAAATGTTTCTTTACATCTCTCTTTCTCAAAATGTTCATCCCAACCTGATAGATACAGAAACATTAAATAAATAGGTTTAAGAACTCGATAATATTTCGCAAAAAGAACTTCTTTTTCATTTTTGCTATCAAATTGATCGATTAAAGAAAATATATTTTGTTCGGCTTTATGCACCGTATCAAAGAAAGATGTAGTAAGTGGTGGAATATCTAAGTTAGTTGCCTCTGCGAAATATTTGCCAAACATCTTTGATTCGGGAGATTCAAATAACTTGATAGTCCAAGAATGCCGAGTTTTTTCATACAGCAACCTTTTATTCTCTAACAGCCTCATTATTTCTGATTGTCTTTCAGCTTCTAGGTTGGCTTCGTGCATTTTTCGTTCTTCTTGCTTTACGATCAACATTTGCTCATATGCATTATTTGGTATGTTCAGATAACGGTTAACTTCTAGCCAAAAATTATCATCTTTAGCATAAATATCACGAGCCGTTAGAGTGTCTATAAATTCCTGTCCACAGACTTGAGTAGCATTCTTCTTTAATGGCTGTAAATTTGTCACAGCTTGAAAATTCTTCCGATTATCCATAACTTAGTACTTCTTTAATAATCTTAATTTCATCAGCCGTCAGCCTGTACAAATAAGCTATGCGATCGCTACGCTTTGACCTTTTGCATCAAGGCATATTTAAGATTATAATCAATCAACCAATAGAAAAACTTATTGTCCCTCGGCTATCCTCTCCCGAACCTGTGTCGGTGATGAACCGAGGGTTTGATCTATTTATACCTTAATTCTGCTCAAGCCCAACAGTTTCATTAGTAGATTCTAAAATCTCTTGAGCATCAGAGATCTCATCTGAAACATTGCTATCAGTTCCCCTAATACTTACCAGATAAATACTGCCCAAAGTCAAAACCACACCCAACCATTGCACCTTAGTCAAATCCTCATCTAACAATAAATTGCTAAACATCAAAGCAAATACGGGAGTCGAGAAGGTCAAAGCGCTGAGCGTCGTCAAACTTCCTGATGACGCAAAAAAGAAAAACAAACCATAGGCGATCGCACTACCCATCACCGCCATATACAACATCCCTAACCAACCCCAACCCGTCAAATCTTGCCATTGATTTTGTTCAATCTGCGTAGAAATAAATAATAGCGGCAGTCCGCCGATAATCATGTGCCAACCCGTTGCCATCACAGGATCGGCATAGCGCACCACAGGACGAATCAAAATCGTCCCGATCGCCATCGATAACGACGCACCGAGCATAAACCACTCGCCAAGGGTAAATACCCCTGCTTGGAGAATCGTTCGGAAATCCCCTGCTAGCAGAGCAGTCATTAGTTCCGCAGGCAACCCAATCAAGCCGATCCCCAATATGCCTATAAATAAGCCAAGAGTGGCTCCAATTCCAATTTTCTCTTTATACAAAACAGCCGCCATTACCGCTACTGCAAGGGGTTGTGAATCAATTAATAATGAGCCAAGTCCCGCATTGGTACGCACTAACCCCTGTGCCAAAAAACCTTGAAACATCGTGCCATCAACCAACGCAAATAACATAATCCACAGCCATGCTTGCCAACCCTTCGGCTGCGATCGCCCAAAATAAAGCCCACCAATTACCAACAACATACCTGCGGGAATTAGGCGCACCGCCGCCATAAACATGGGACTAGTTTGGGGTAACAAAGCCTTCATCACCACCATCGCCGTCCCCCACAGGAAAAATGGCGCAATGATTAAGGGGGATTGACGGGTGAGCCTAGAAGCAAGGTCGGATGAAGGTGACTGCATATTTTGATGGTGAAGTGGTGATGAAATATCGATAGGTAAACACTATGCTGAATTTAAGTTTAATATGTTAAACAGTAAAGCTGCTTATATCATCTATGAATATCCGCATTGGTAATGGTTATGACCTCCATCGACTAGTTAGCGATCGCCGCTTGATCCTTGGCGGTGTCGAAATTCCTCACGAAAAGGGATTATTGGGACATAGCGATGCTGATGTGTTGACCCATGCGATTATGGATGCGATGTTGGGGGCGCTAGCCCTTGGTGATATTGGGCATTACTTCCCACCTACCGATCCCAAATGGGCAGGAGCCGATAGCATCATGCTGTTACAACAGGTGCAGGAGTTAATTGCCGCTCAAGGTTGGCGAGTAAATAATCTCGATGCGATGGTCATCGCCGAAGCACCTAAACTAAAACCACACATTAAGGCTATGCGCGATCGCCTAGCATCAGCGATGAATTTACCGATCGATTGTGTCAGCGTGAAGGCGACTACCAATGAAGGGATGGATGCGATCGGTCAAAAAGAAGCGATCGCTGTTCATGCAGTGGTTTTATTAGTTAAATAGAATAACAAGATAAGGAAAGAGCGATCGTGAAAAAAAGTATGCAGAAACGAGCTAAGGTCAAACAATGGAAAGCATTAGTATTGCTAGTGCTGATCGGCATGTGTTCGCTGCTGCTTTGGGGCTGTTCCATTAAATCCGAAGTCCTCAAAAATCGCCTCGTAGTTCCCCTAGATAATGATATCAAAACCTTTAATCCAGTTCTCTATCAAGATGCCTATAGTGGTATTGCGATCGGGTATACCCTCAGTGGCTTGATTACCGAAAATGCGATTACTAAAGAACTAGAGCCAGAACTAGCCGAGAAATGGGAATTTCAACAGGAAGGGAAACAGCTTATTTTCACGATGCGTCCTGACTTGAAATGGTCGGATGGTCAACCTCTCACCGTTGACGATGTTTTATTTACTTATCAAAACGTGATTTATAATGAGAAAATCCCAGCGAACAATCGTGATTCGTTAAAGATTGGCAAGTCTCAAACTCTTCCAAAGGTTGAGAAACTGGATGATCGCCGTATTTCTTTTTTTATGAGTGAACCCTTTGCGCCAAGCCTTCGCACCATTGGCAGCAATAGTATTCTGCCGAAGCATATTTTTGAATCAACGATTAAAGAAGAACCGAGCGATAAGGATAAAAAATTAAAGTTCTTAGAAACATGGACTCTCGCTACTCCAGTCAATCAGTTAATCGGAAGTGGAGCCTATCTGATGCAAGAATATCGTCCTTCCGAACGGATTATCTACAAACCGAATCCCTACTATTGGAAAAAGGGAGCGCCAAATATCGAGAAATTTGTCATGCAGATAGTGGAATCTTCCGATACAGCGTTATTGCGATTCCGTTCAGGCGATCTCGATATGTATCGCCTTCGCGGTGAAGATTATCAACTCTTAAAAAAATTTGAACAACGCGATCGCTTCAAAATCTATAATGCTGGTCCATCGACAGGGCAAGGATTTATCATGTTCAATTTGAATAAGGGACGTGATCCGAAAACTAATCAGCCTTTTGTCGATCCGATTAAATCGAAATGGTTTAATGATGTTAATTTCCGCCGCGCTGTCGCCCATGCCCTTAATCGTGAAGCGATGATCACGAACCTATCACGCGGCTTAGCTCAAGCCCAGAACTCTCCAATTTCCATTCCTAGCCCCTATTTCTTACCGCCTGAAAAAGGGCTTAAGGTCTATGATTATCTGCCCGAAAAGTCCAAAGAGATTCTATTGCAAGCAGGTTATAAATATGATGATCAACAGCAATTATTAGATGCACAGGGTAATCTGGTACGCTTTACCTTGCTTGCACCTGCGGGAGGGCGAGTGGCTCTAGGAGCGCAGATTAAAAACGATCTAGAAAAAATTGGCATGAAGATCGATTTCAATCCTGTTGATTTTCGGACTATTTCTGATAAGTTGGACAACTCTAAGCAATGGGATGCCACGATTCTTGGCTTTACGGGTGGTTCGGAACCAAATAGTGCGATTAATCTCTGGGCAACCGATGGTGATTCCCATTTATTTAATAAGGGACCATCTCCCGATGAAAAGCCTTTTGTGGGTCGTGAAGTCGCGGATTGGGAACAGAAAATCCATGATCTAATGATTCAAGGCGCACAGGAATTAGATGAGCCAAAACGCAAAGCGATCTATGGTGAATATCAACAGCTAGTTCAGGAGCAGCTACCCTTAATCCATTTGACAGTTTCTCTCTATCTTGTCGCTGTACGCGATCGCGTTGAGAATGTTCAACCTTCGGCGCTAGCGGGTAGTACAGGTGTAACGGGTGCATTGTGGAATGTAGAGCAGTTAAAGCTCAAGTAGAATAGGCGGCGCTTTGCGCAGCCTATTCTATCTAAGTGGTAAGTTGCTTTAATGGCGACCAGTTACAAATATCTTGAAACAGCGCCAGATAACCTTCTGAATTGGGGTGTAAACCATCCTGACATAGGCGATCGCTGATCCAATTTTGACCGCGCTCTTGCCAGATATCAAATATATCTAAATAGGGAATATCGCGTACTTTACAAGCAGATTTAGTTGTTTCCTTGTAGCGAAATTGATCTTCATGATTGAAGTGGAGGCAATCGAGAAAAGGCATTTTTGATTCATCAACGGGAACCATGCCCACAAAGACTACTGGACAGAGATTCTGTGCTTTGTCCAATAAATTCACAATTTCCAGGGTGAAGCGATCGTAGTCGGTCATGCTTTTATTACCGCGCTTGCCGACTCTTGGCGAATCATTTACGCCAACCGACAAAATCATCAAGTCGGGTAGTTTATTCCGAAGTTCACCCCGCAATAAAAATTCCTGCTCCAATCTTTGATTAACCTGTGCGGTTGTGTCGCCCCGAACGCCCAAATTATAGAGGACATGCCCTTGACCTTGACCATACTCTGTAGCCATCCATTGTCGCCGCAGTTGCTCAATCCATCCGCCATTAATCGGATCGCCGTAGCCATAAATTAAGCTGTCCCCAAAGGCAATGACTCTGAGGGGTTGAGTAGAATGGAAAGCGATCGCCTGAGATTGGAGGAGGTTTAGAGTCGTCATCAAGATAATGCTGCTGAGAATGAATGCAGAAAGTGAAACTTTACAAAACTACATTATAGATTAGCGCAACTAAGTACTTTTACTTATACAAATTTTAAAATCAAAAAAAAAGAGTCGGCGCTTTGTACCGTCACTCGCTTCTAATACAAGTGGTTCATAGCGATTTTCCATACCAACATCAGATCCTGTATGATCTGGTAGTTATTTTTCCGAACTTTACACAACTTTCATACTTTAGGAGTCCTTCATTATGGCTAAAGTCAAAATTGCCGCCATTAGCGATGTCAGCGCTAACAAAGTCCTGAAAGCCAAGGTCAATGGCAAATCGATCATCGTTGCCAAAGTCGGTGATAAGCATTGCGCGATCGCCAATAAATGTCCTCACTTTGGACTTCCCCTCGCCAGAGGCAAATTTGAAAACGGTGTGATTACTTGTCCCTATCATGGTTCTCAGTTTGAAATCTGCACTGGCAAAAATGTCCAATGGGTAGAAAATTTTATTGGCATTCCTTTGCCTGATATTGCCAAAAAAGCGATCGCAATGGGCAAAACTTCCACAGATGTAGCAAGTTTCACTGTTACCCAAGAAGGCAACGACCTGTTTATTGACACTTAACCAATCAAAAAATCTCCCGCTATGCGGGAGATTTCCCTTAAATGGTTTCTCAAAAGACCGATTAAAACATAGATCAGATAATGGATGATATATGGGAATGAACCTCGGACTTGAATTGATCGCAACTGCGATTCAGCAACTGCATGAACTAAAACAGGTTGCCTCATTACCCATATCTTCTCAACCTGAGACAACTAACATAGAAGATGCCGTAAATGTTCTCCAATTTAGCCTAACGGAACTAGAAAACTATCAGCGATCGCTAGGTGATGAACTCGATAAATATCGCGAATTGTTTGATTATTGCGATTACGGGTGAGGTGAAATGGGTACAAAATATCACTCGTTATTATCATACGGATGCGGGAACTGTTCTCGCAGATGGTGTATGCATCGATATTAGTGAAAGAGGTGAAGCAGAATCGAATTTACAACGCACTAATGAGCTATTACTAGCAGTGATCAAAGCCGTGCCTGTGGCGATCGATATTATTAGCCCTGATGGCAAAGTCTTATTATGGAATACCTCGGCAGAACGCCTTTTTGCGTGGAATACCTCGGCATTTGTGGGATATCCCGTGCCGAGCATTCCCGAATCTCAATCGATCAAGTTGCAAGCGGCGATCCTTGATACTTTAGCTGGTGAACCTCTGGATGGAATACGGATTGATTTTCAACTTCGAGATGGTAGCTGGACTAGAGTCAGTATCTCGACCTTACTAGTTCACGATCCTCATGGAGAAATCATCGGTGTATTGCGGATTATTGATGACTTAGGTAATGGCGATCGCTATCCTATCAAAAACTACGATAATGGTCTTCAACTTGAGTCGTCGTCTAGTCAAGCTTCAGCATATTCTAGAACAGAAGCAGTTGATGAGCTTGTCAAGGCGCATACATTGCTCAGTCAATACAAAACTGGACAACGCAATTTTGCGGGCTTGAATTTGCGCGGCGCGAATTTTGTGAAAGCGGATTTGTCAGAAGTTGATTTTAGTGGTGTTGCTCTCAATGGTAGTAATTGCAGCCATAGCAGTTTTCAACATGCCATTCTACGCGGTGCGGATTTGCGCGGAGCAAACTTCCAATACGCAGATTTACGATGGGTAGATTTACGCGGCGCAGACCTACGGGGTATAGATTTGAAGGGAGCCAACACTCTAGATGTAATTTTTGATGACAGCAATTTTTTGAATACACTTCTATGAAGTTATAGGAAAAGCAGAAAAAATGTAGTGGCAATTCATGAATTGCCACTACATTTTTTCTGTGACTCTCACAAATCATTCCAGATTGTTACAGTGAATGAATTACATTCGTAACTACTCCCCAAACGTGTAGATCGGTATGCTCATCTATTTCAATAGGGCTAAAAGATTCATTTTCAGGCATTAACCATAATTTGTTTTGATGATGACGAATACGCTTGACGGTTAGCTCACCATTCACCACCGCGATCACCACCTGTCCACTCGTAACCTCAATCGAGCGATCGACGATCAACATATCATTAGGATGGATTCCTGCATCTTTCATTGATTCACCGATAACACGGACAAGAAAGGTCGTATCAGGATGTTTTACCAGATGACGATTAAGATCGATGTTGGCATCAATATAGTCTTCAGTAGGAGCAGGAAAACCTGCGGCAACAGGGTTAAGATAGAGGGGTAGGCGCAATTTGGTTGTTCTTTCGGGTTTAAATATAGAGGCAACCGTTGTTCCTAATTCGATTTCTTCAGGTTTCTTCGCCAGCGCCGCCAAAATCTCATCAGCAACGCTAATTGGCAACCTCACGGCTTTGGTCGGCTCTGCGTACTTGCCTGTTCCATGTGGGCGACCTGCGCCTTCTCGCTTTCCTCCTCGTGGCATTTCATTTTCTCCTAATCAAGTTAAACTTACTTTTATGTGAATAACGTACACTTATCATAAGATTATACGCAAAATTTGTGATAAGTCGCAAATTAAATAGTTTTTTGCAAATCGCGTAAAGATTGTTTAAGCCAATCATGTAACATCAGGGATATGGTGCGATCGCTACTCAATGGCGTTGCATCAAATAAAAATAACTTTTTGCTAATCAACTACAAAATAAATTACAAATTTGAGTTTGGATTTTAATTTCTTGCGGTGTAACAACACTTCTGGGAATTAACAAAAGTGAAATAATTATTAAAATAATTGTAAATGCAATATTTGTTAACCACGGTAAAAAATGCAAGAGCGAAATGGATTTCATGAGTCTGCGGTTCTAGAAAAAGAACCCTCAAAAAAGTTGAAGTTTGGTAAAAATAGCGGATTTCAGGCTGAACTTAGACGAAGGGTTGATGAATTTTTTCAAAGCGACAATCATCAAGAACGTGATTGTCCACAAATGTATATAAAAACATTCGTTTTGCTGATTGCATTTTTCGGATTGTATTCTGTATTAGTGTTTTCTGCCCAGACATGGTGGCAGGTTTTGCCATTGTGTATCATCCTTGGCATTGTCACCGCCGCGATCGGGTTTAGCATTCAGCATGACGCGGCTCATCATGCATATTCCAATTCGCTCTGGATTAATCGGCTCATGGCGATGAGTTTGGATTTGATCGGCGGTAGTTCTTATATTTGGCATTGGAAGCATGATGTTCTGCACCATACCTATACCAATATCGCTCAGTACGATATGGATTTGGAAGTAGGAGTATTTGGCAGACTTTCTCCTTTTCATTCACGATTGGACTTTCATCGTTGGCAACATTATTATCTGTGGTTGTTATATGGACTGTTGGGGATTAAATGGCATTTCTATGATGATTTTTATTGCTTGATCACAGGTCGAATTGGCGATCGCCCTTATCCCCGCCCTAAGCATAGTAACCTCGTTCTATTTTTTGCTGGTAAACTCCTATTTTTCACGCTTGTGTTGGCGATTCCATTACAATTTCATGCGATCGCTTCAGTGTTGGGTAGTTACGGATTAGTAGCTGTTACTTTAGGAATGACGCTTAGCATCGTATTTCAATTAGCACATGTAGTCGAAGAAGCCGATTTCCCATTACCAAATGCAGAAATGAATCTGATTGAGAAGGATTGGGCGGTGCATCAAATTGAAACAACGGTTAACTTCTCGCGAAGTAATCCTCTAATAACATGGCTATTGGGCGGACTAAATTTTCAAGTGGAGCATCATCTGTTTCCTAATATCTGCCATATTAACTATCCTGAATTATCAAAAGTCGTAGAACAGACTTGTCGAGATTATGGAGTGAAATATAATCAGCATGATTCATTTTGGTCAGGCATGGTATCCCATTTTCGTTGGTTGAAACGTATGGGCAATGCATGAAAATTTTAGGGATTGATCCAGGTTTGGCAATTGTTGGATTCGGCTTAATCGAAGTCGAAAAACCACTATCACCCAAATTATTAGAATTCGGCACAATCGTTACACCTAAGCAAACACCGATCGGCGATCGCCTCAAAACCATTTATGAGGATATGCACACGCTACTTGAGCAGTTTCAGCCCCAAGTAGTGGGGATGGAAAAGCTATTCTTTTATCGCATGGGCAACTTGGTAAATGTCGCACAGGCAAGGGGCGTAATTGTATTGGTGCTAAATCAACACAACATCGAGCCAATTGAGTTTTCGCCGCCACAAATCAAGCAAGCGCTGACAGGGCATGGTAACGCAGACAAAAATGATGTGCAGGAGGCAGTCAAACGCGAACTCAGTTTAGATGCAATTCCCCGACCTGATGATGCGGCTGATGCGATCGCGGCGGCGCTAACCTGCTGGCTGATTGCCTAAAAAAATGGCGGCGCAAAGCGCCGCTATTTTTTCATTTGAGCGCAAAGCGCTCTTAGCCACGGCGATACAATTCACGCGCATAGTCTGTCCATGTTCCCTGTCCCCAATAACGGAAACAACTGGTTTGGACTAGGAGGTTATACAGTAAAGCCTCCTGATAATCCGATCGCTTGGTAACAGTATGATCTTCCGCCACGAGGGAATCATATTTTTCGTGAAACTTCGCACTAAGTTGATTCATTGGTTCCAACACATTTTCATAACCCTTGACCCAACTCAAATCATTTGTCCACGATGCGCCGTCCATGTGAAATCGCGAATCACTCGCTTTAAGTTCATTGATGGCTTGGGTTACAGAGTTGGGATTGATCCTTTGGCGATCGCTAAGTTCAGACAAAGGGGATAAATTAATTCCAATTCTATTCCACAACTTATGCTGTTGTACCGCTTGCACCGCAGGATACTCAAGAGGATTAACACCCGCCGCCTCAATGAGTTCTAAATATTCAGTTCCATTTAGTCCCACAACGCCCGAAGTTCCACGACTATTAGTTTTGAGTTGATCCCAGACTAAGGGATAATCACGGGGAAATTCATTCATCATCACGCCGCCATTCTCACCATCCGCGATTTGCGTAACTAGAGACGGGACAGACACATTACCAATCATCTGTCTACCAAGATTTTTCGCCTCATGATAGGGCTGCATCTGAGCGACTAATTTGGTGTCAGAACCTTGAGTCTTAATCAAAGCCGTAATGCTAATCGATTCTCCTTGGGAATTCATCGCCACCAGACGATTCGGCACATACTTTTGCGATTGAGGTAGAGAATTTCCCTCCAGAGTTTCCACAGAATGCTCCTGTACCATGAGCCAGCGATAACCACATTCTTTGAGGGCTTTGATATATTCGTAGAGAGTATCAGGATGATTGGGAAGATGCATCTCAGGCGGTGAAAATCCCTTAACTCGCTTTAAAGCTTCCAGTCCAAAGATCGATGCAAAATGACTTTGCCAAGCCTGAATATGTAATTTGATGTCAGGAATCGGCGTTGAGGGAATGACAGCATGACTCCACATTGTACCTAGCCATTCCACATAGGGTTGATATTGGCGATCGCAAGTAATCAGTTTTAAATGATCTAAAATGTCATGACGTTGCATTTGCTGAAAACCCCAGAGCAAATTCCCTGAATAGTCCAACATGATCCGAGGCTGGCTCCCCTGCGCTACCAATTGCGGAATGAATTCTCCCATACGGCTGTAACACCATGCAAAAACCGATGCATTGTGATTATCGCCTTCGCCTTGATGTTCAAACATATGCTGAAGGTTACAAATTAATGCTCCATTTGCTCCTGCGGGAATTGTGGGTTGATGCATATGCAAAGCACAGGCAAAAGCTGATGTAATTTCTTCAATCCGCAGATTCTGGTTTACATAAACAGGTGCATCATCTTGCACTGCACTTTGAATTTCGGCTTCGTTACCACAAATAGCAGGAAAATCAAAGCCGACAGGACTTGATATTTGGTTTGATGTTACATTTGATGTAGTGCTTGTGATCAAAGTTTATAAAATCTCGATAAAAATATTTAGAATATTTAAAAATCATATAGTAAGGTGACTTAAGGTGAATTCAATGGCGATCGCATTACCAAAAAAAATCATGCTCCTTGGTTCTGGGGAACTGGGGAAAGAGGTGGTTATTGCCGCTCAAAGACTTGGTAATACTGTGATTGCGGTCGATCGCTATGACAATGCACCCGCGATGCAAGTTGCTGATTATCGCGAAGTAATCTCGATGTTAGATGGCGATGCTCTCGAAGCCGTCATCAAAAAACATCAACCCGATTTAATCGTGCCAGAAGTGGAAGCAATTCGTACCGAGAAACTGCTGGAACTGGAAGCACAGGGTTACACGATCATTCCTACGGCGGCGGCTACCAATTTCACCATGAATCGCGATCGCATAAGGGATTTAGCAAGTCATGAATTGGGCTTACGAACTGCTAAATATGCCTACGCCACTAGTCTCAATGAACTAAAAACCGTTGCCGATGAAATTGGCTTTCCGAATGTGATTAAACCCGTGATGTCTTCTTCTGGCAAGGGGCAATCTGTTGTCAATTCTGCCGATGAACTGGAAAGAGCGTGGGAATATGCGATCGCTGGCGGTCGTGGTGATACTGCCAAAATCATCATTGAGGAATTTATCAATTTTGAAGTCGAAATTACGCTGTTAACGATCCGTCAATGGCAGGGTGAGACTCTATTTTGTGAAGCGATCGGGCATCGTCAGGAACGCGGCGACTATCAAGAATCATGGCAACCCGTTGGCTTAACCACTGCTCAAGTCAAGGATGCACAGGACATTGCCCGCAAAGTCACCGATAAACTTGGTGGCGCAGGTATTTTCGGGGTGGAATTTTTTATCACTAAAGACGAAGTGATTTTTTCGGAACTCTCCCCCCGTCCCCATGACACAGGCATGGTTACGCTCATCTCGCAAAACCTCAACGAGTTTGAACTCCATTTACGCGCAATTCTCGGTTTACCGATTCCCACGATTGAATTACTCAGTCCATCCGCCAGCGCTGTCATTCTTGCCAGCGAAACCAGCGACAATATTTCCTATACAGGTTTAGAAGCCGCTCTCGCTATTCCCAACACAGAAATTCGTTTATTTGGTAAACCAGATTCTCGTCCCTATCGCCGCATGGGTGTAGCTTTAGCCAAAGGGAATGATGCAGTGTCAGCGCGTCGAAAAGCAACAGAAGCTGCATCATTAATCAAAATCATTATTAAGTAATTCCCTGTAATGATTGAATCGCCTGCTGTGTCCTTCTAATCCACTCAGCGTCACGGGTTTCTTCATATAGCTTCAAAGCTTCTTGGTAAGACCGAATCGCATTACTCACTTCACCCTTGAGAGTATACAAAGCGCCTAGTCCAAAATAAGCCTTAGCAAACTTGGGATTTAAAGATAGAGCTTGAAAATAGGCATTTTGAGCTTCGCCGAGCTTGCCGCGATCAGCGTATGCTAGCCCCAGACTGGTATAGTCCACCCAAACTTCATCTTTCCCGATCGCAATCGTTTGTTGAAAAGCCGCGATCGCTTGATCACTGTCACCTTGAGTCCGCAACAAATTACCAAGATTACTATAGGCGACAGCATTTTTAGGATCAAGGGCGATCGCGCGGCGGAAGGCATTAATGGCTTCAGTATTGCGATTTTGGTCAGATAGCACGCGACCAAGATTGTTAAAGGCGGCGGTATAGTTGGGGTTGATCGCGATTGATTGCTCATAGGCGGCGATCGCTCCTGCTAAATCCCCTTGACGGCGCAGGGTTAAACCTAAACCATTAAAAGTACTTGCCACTTTGGGATTAAGTTCCGTACTACGTTTAAAGGCTGCGGCAGCTTCAGGAATATTTTCTTCTCGCAATAGGGCGTTACCTAGAGCCGCATAAACATCGGCATTGCGGGGATCTTGCTCGATCGCCTTACGAAAAGTATCGATAGTATTTTGGCGATCGCCTGACTGGTTATAAGCTAAGCCAAGATTGTAGTAAACGTTGGGGAAATTGGGATCGATCTGCATCGCTCGTTTGTAAGCATTGATCGCGCCCGTATAGTCTTGATCTTCATATAAAGAGATTCCCATTGCAAAATGGGCTACGGCGTACTGAGGTGCAAGCTCGATCGCTTTACGATAAGCAATAATTGCTTCTTGGCGATTCCCTTGACGACGTAGCGCCGTGCCTAAACCATTATGAGCAAGGGCATATTTCGGGTCATACTCGATCGCTTTCCGAAAAGAAGCTACTGCGTTTTCGAGATTACCGCTCCGTTCATAGGCTAAGCCCAAATTGTAATAAGCAGGAGCAAGGTTAGCATCGGCTTTACTAAACTTGATAAATTCGCTATAGGCGGCGATCGCGCCATTAGCATCGCCTTTTTGATAAAGGGCTATTCCCAATCCGTAATAAGCGGGAGTGTAGCTTTTATCGATCGCGATCGCTTGACGATGGGAGTCAATTGCACCTTGCACATCTCCCTTTTGGCGCAAGGCTACACCCAAACCATAATAGGCGGGTACAAATTCTGGGCTAGCGACGATCGCTTGGCGATACAGATTCAAGGCGCGGTCAAGTTGATTTTGTTCTCTCAGAGAATTAGCTTTTTCTACCAACTTGACGGGGGTATTTGCAAGGGGATCAGCCTGTGTGATCAGTGGGGGACTTAGTGGAGCGGATTGTCTAGTTGAGTTACTCGTTTGAGCTAAGGCGATCGCGGCAAAGTTAGGCGCGAGATTACAAATTAGAGGGAAAAGCCCTAATATTGCGATTTTCGTAATTGCGATCTGCGTAGTTGCGGTTTTGATCATAGTTCCATAGTGGAGATAACTAATGCTGATAGCTAAGTAGCTGTGCATAATTAAAAACCAGAGTCGGAATCTTCAACGCACGCTGCCCGTGCGCTAAAGATTCTGGGGTTTTATATTTAATTTTGCCTAGATACTTAGTTAGTATCATTTATAAAAATTTCGTCTTAATCCTTCGCACCACATCAAAGACTTTACCAAGGAAAATTACCAAATGGTATACAAACAAATTATTTCAGCTATTTATCTCATGAATATCTAACCCAAAAAGAGAGTTGCTCAGCTAGTAATTTCGTAACTCACTAATAACATTGGTATCAATTAAATACATCGCCCACCGCCTCTAACTGATCTACCCGCATAAAATCTTTATCCAAGCCAACATCAGGCATCTCTAGCAAACACTTTGCTAGACATTTTTGAGTCTTTACTTGAAATAAACTACGCGCTATCAGAAACTCAATAAAATCGAACACCTCTATTTGCTTGTCTGAAGGCAGAGAGTGAAACTTTTCTAATAATTGCACCTGATTCATATCAAACTCCTGTGTAATGATTAAATTATGACTCATAAGCCCCAAACCCGAAATTTCTCGCCCATACGCCAACCTGTGCAACAACAACTCACGCGCATTCTTATTTGAGATCTCCTAATTTTTCGATCAATGCTTGTTCGATAGTTTGTTCAGTCATTACTGCTCAACCAGTTGACGCGCAATATACCAAGCCAGCACACCCGTAACCAGCGCGATCGCGCTCAGCCCAAAAATCACCTGCCGCAATCCGAAATAAGATTCCGCAATTCCCGCTACGGATAATGGCAAACTCAATGCAATATTTACTGCGTTATTTTGTAAGCCAAAGACTTTACCGCGCACATCTTCAGGGGTTTCTTCTTGGATCACCGTCTGCATTGGGATCACGCATAACCCCGCAAATATCCCCGTCCCCGCGATCGCAATTAGTCCCAGTCCAAAGCGATCGCTAAATATTGCCAACATCCCCAAAAATACACACATTCCCAAAGAGCCAATTAAAGCTAGTGTTTGACGACTACAGCGATCGCCTAATTTCGCAACCACACCCGCACCGATCGCCATCCCCAAACTCGCCACAGCCAATAAAAAGCCAAATTGTTCGGATTTAATTTCGGGCATCACTTCCGCTAGACGCACCGCTAAAACCGTTAGTGCGGCAATGATCGAAAAAGTGCAAATTAATTGAATCAGCGCCGATAGGGAAGTTTTTTTATTATTGAGATATTGCAAACCTTCCTTGATGTCATTCCAAAGATGAAAACTATCGCGGTGTAAGTCTTCTTTGGTTTCACCTGTTTTTAATAAAAGCAAAATCAGACCAGCAATCAAATAACTACCACCCACCAGAATCTCTTGACCGACATTATGCCAAAGATGGTCGGATAGCGCTAAGAGCGGTTCACCAAGAGCAAATCCTAAAATCAAAGCCGCCATAATCGTCGTTGTGTAGAGCGAATTGGCAGCTAATAATTTTGGTTTCTCAACGACAAGGGTAATGGCTGACTGTTCCGCAGGCGTAAAAAACTGCGTGAAGGTAGAAACCAAAAAAGTAATGCATAGTAATCCCCAAAATCCAGTCGGTGCGCCCCAAGGCAAAAAGCTCTTTTTCGTGATCCAAAGTAAAAAGGGAATGCTCAATACCAAGACTCCCCGCAGGATATTTGAGCTAACTAAAACTGTTTTCTTATTCCAGCGATCGACATACACCCCAGCGATCGATCCAAATAAAATCGCGGGAATCGTAAATGACACCATGACGGCGGAGACCCATCCGCTAATCGTTTCGCCTTTATTCTGAAATTGTGTAGAAACGATCGCAATTACCAACACCAAAAAAATCTTGTCAGCAATCTGAGAAAAAACCTGTCCACTCCAAAGTGATAAAAAATTCGGATTACGCAGGACAGACTTAGAATCACTTTCGGAATCACTTTCGACAGCAAGTTCCGCAATAGTTTTGGGAGCAAGCGGGACATGATGAGAGTCTTCGGGTAGATTTGGTGTGGGTGGATCGAATAAATGGGTCATATGTTAAAAAAACAATTGTCAATCAGCGTCGATGACTGGATTGGTCTATCAAAATGATACTGTGCATAGGCTCGCAATAATCTCTCAACTGCTAGCCAATCGTTTATCGGTGTTTCTAGAATATTATCAGCCAAGTCGGTTTGCGCGAGTTCCTGTATAGCAACAAGTTCAGTTGCGCTGAGGTAGTGACTAATGCGATTATGCATCGCTTCACCACCGATCGCTTTATGGTGATCTCCTTGGGGATCGCTGTTCGGATTACCGTCATTCGCTAGATCGGTTATGCCAAGATTGGATGCCACAAGATTAATCACGCCGCCGCCGACAATACTAAATCCTGCCTTCCATCTGGGAATTTCACAATTCGCAATAACTGGGCTTTGGGTGATACAGCAATTATGAACTTGGGGCGCAAATCCTGCGATCGCCAACAAATGATATGTGCCATGCACTAAATACGCCAAAACATTCTTGTTAGCCGCCGCTTGAATCCGATTCAGATGTTCGACCAATACTAAAAATAAATCCTCTTGGGGTTGCGCCGATAAGGCTTGCATCAGGGCAAGTTCAGACAAATATTGAGCGGCGGTAAGCTTGGCAAGAGTCTGCCCTAAACCCACAAAGGATTGGATGACTTCCGCATTTTTAATCCGATCCATATTGCGTCCCACAGAAATTTGCAGATCATTAACCACAAATAATCCCGATCGCCCCGCCATCGCTGAACGATGCTTTCGCGCTCCCCCTGCTATAGCGCGAATCAAGCCATGCTCTTTCGTGAGGATTGTCAAGAGGCGATCGTTTTCCCCCAATGGCATCCCCTTAAGATTAATTCCTGTGGCTCGATATTCTTTGGGCAAGTTAATCCTTTCCGAGTCTAAAATTGCTACTAAGTGACATTATCACGCAACAATTAGCTAGTTAGATTAAAATCAAATGTAGTACATAAGTCTCTCTGTAGAAATAATGAATTCCCCTAAACGCGGTTTAAATGAAGTTTTAAATCGCATCACCAATAAACTACAACAAGACTCACTAGTTAGTGACACACTGCATGAGATCAGAAATCATCTGAATGTTAATCGCGTTGTTTTATATTATTTTTACGCCCAATGGAAAGGGCAAGTCACCTTTGAATCGGTTGATGACGAGAGATATTCCATAATATGTTCAACGGGACCTGATGACTGCTTTAATCTCGAATACGCCGCGCTTTATTTAGCTGGACGCATTAAAGCGATCAATAATATTGAAACTGCTGAAATAAGCGATTGTCATCGAGATTTTTTAAGGAGCTTACAAGTGCAATCTAATCTCGTCGCACCAGTTTTAAGTAAGGGTAATTTGTGGGGATTGTTAGTTGCTCACCATTGTCACAATGTAAGACCTTGGCAGCCTAAAGATATTGACGATATCCGCCAGTACGCTGTCAGTTTGGCGGCTTCTCCATCGATTAACAGCCTATAAACACAGTTATTGAATCCAAAGGAATATGTAAAATCCAAAACCTGTGGCGCACGCGCCACAGGTTTTGGATTTTATATTTAAAAATGGCGTAGCCATTTTTAATTTTGGTATGACTCCATAAAAGACAGAACTGGTGCAACCAACCCGCCACACCAGTCCTTCCTTAGTTTTACAGCCTGTAATTAAGGCGCTAGAGCATTGCCTCTCAGCAAACTACCAATCGTCTTAGCCGTAATCTTCAACTGCGTGAAGGGATTAGCAGGGACAACGGTTTTGTAGAGATAGCTATCAAAGGTTAGCTTCTGCACATCCTTATCGGCACACATTTCCACAAAGGCTTCGCGGGTAGCATTGGTGGCATAAAACACGTTCTGAAGAATATCAAGAACCTTGTAAGTCAATCCATACTGCTTGTCCCAACGCTTGATATAGACCTTTAGATCGGCTTCCGTAGGAATGCGCTTACCAGCTTCGGCAAACTCCACGATCGCTTCAGCACACATCCGCCCCGACTTCGCCGCAAAGTAAATGCCTTCGCCACTGGATTTAGTGACATAGCCAGCCGCATCACCAACGAGGGCAATCCGACCCACCACACGGCGAGGTCTTGGATGCTCAGGAATCGGGTGTGCTTCGACTTTAATCACTTCACCGCCTTCGATCCGTGGTAAAGCACGAGCGCGAATACCTGCTTGCAGCTTTTTGATCAGGCGTTGGTTCTTGTGCATCGTGCCAGTACCAACGGCCACGTGATCGTATTTTGGGAATACCCATGCGTAGAAGTCGGGCGAAACATCGTCACCAACATACATTTCCGCTAAATCTTTGTAATACTCCATCTTGTCTGGAGAAATACGAATACGTTCTTGGAAGGCGATCGCATAGTTATAGTCACCCGCGTCCATAGCCTTGGCAACCACTGAGTTAGCGCCATCAGCACCGACAATCAGATCGACCTCAAGGGTACGCATCGTGCCTTCATTGTTGCCCTCAGTGAAATCTGAATAGCTCAGAACGTAAGGCTTTTTGCCATTTTCGGTAATCTTGATATCAAGGATACGCGCATTAATTAGCTTGGCTCCTAAGCTAGCAGCGCGATCGCGTAAAAACGCATCCATCACTTCGCGGCGACACATACCGATATATTCATCGGGATTGTCTAATTTGATATCTACTTCCACGTTGCTGGGAGAGATCATTTTCATGTTGCGGACGCGGCGATCAATGATGTGATCGGGCAGATCAAATTCTTGAACCATACATAGAGGAATTGCTCCACCGCAGGGTTTGGCGTTGTCCAGCTTACGCTCAAATATGTAGGTCTCAATTCCTGCTTTGGCAAGTGTTTCAGCAGCACATGAACCCGCAGGTCCACCGCCTACAACAGCAACTCGTAATGTCAAAATGCGCTCCTAAAGCTTTATTGAATCAATGGTTTAACTATTTTGGATGTTAGCATTGCCAATAGAGTGATTGGGGCAAAATTGACGAATATTAATATTTGTATTGTTTTCTAAGCACAAAAAGAGGCTGATTCGCCCCCTTCGGGGGCGAATCAGCCTCTTTTTTATTTAATAGCGATAGCTATTACAGCCCATTACGACCCCATACAACAAAGGCGATCGAAAGCGTGAACATACCGAGTACACCAAACCAACCTAGTGACAAAATATCCATGAGTTTGTAACGTTTTAAAGACTTAACGATAATTTAAAAACTTTTCTAAAGATTATCATACGCTCTGCTGTGCGATCGGTTAAATAAAAACCAAGAAGGTGATTCGCACGCAAAGCGTGCGAATCACCTTCTTCGGAAGCCTTGTGATCGCGATCGCCGAATACCTCAAAAGCGATCGCATGATCACAACAATGCGATCGCCTATTTGGGTGAAGTATGTCGCAGACGGTACAATTAAGGCAGGGCATGATTAAGACATCAAAGGTATCCGAGACACAAGAGATGGAATTATTCGGGAGAGAATTAACTAGGTTTAATTTTTATGAATCTAATTTTCGGTAATATATTTTTCGGAAATGTAATTCTTGAGAAAATTAAGTCGAATGTCTGTAGCAACTTTTTAACTTAAGTTGCATTCTTAGTAATCTATCGAGACTTTGATCATTTAATCTAACTTACTAGAGGCGATCGCATTATGTCTGTACCATCAAGACTGTCAAGAAATTCAAGTCAAATTTTTTATAGAATCTCAGCAAAAGTCTTTGCAACCTCGGTTTGCTCTTGCCTAGTCGCAAGTACCTTATCTCTGCCATCCCTAACAATATTTACCCCATCGGCTCAATCTCAGTCGCGAAGAGTGCGATATGTCCCACCCAGCAATCTTGATGCACCCAAAGTTTCATCTTCAGGGATCTCGCGCATCGTTATTCTTACTCCAATAGAACCACGTCCATTTACGGATGTCGATACGCTCCCAGTTCCTCAGACAATTTCGGAACGCCCAACGATTTATTTCATCAGTCCCGAAGTTTCTGGTAATGGAATTTTCACGCTTATCGAACAAAACGATCAATCAACTCCAAGCCAAAAAGTAGTTTACCGCAAGACTTTTTCCCTTCAAAATGAGGCGGGTATAATCCCTTTTAAGATGCCTAGCGATGCTCCAATACTGGAAACAGGCAAAATTTATCGTTGGAAAATTGACTTTGGTCCTGACCCAGAGACCAAAACTACAGACGGTAGAATCAAGCGTGTCCTACCCACTGCCAAGCTAGTTGAGCAACTAAAAACGATCTCGAAACCAATAGATCGGGCGGCTTTATTCGCGCAAGAAGGAATTTGGTTTGAAACCGTGCAGACTTTGGCTGAAGCTCAATATCCTGTTGCCAAAAGTTTAGAAATCGTTGATGAATGGACTTCTCTAATGAAAGCAACAAACCTCGATCTTGTTCTTGAGTATCGTTTTGTTCCGCAACTCAGCGTCAGAGAAAGTGTTGCTTTGCCCAATCCTTAAGAATCAGTTGTCAATTTATTAATAAACTGCTAGAGGCGATCGCATTATGTCCCTATATAAAAAAATTTCAACCAAGATTTTCTTCGCATCAGTTTGCTCTTGCCTAGTCACGAGTACTGTAGTTGCACAGATCACAAGCTTGTTCACTGATGCAGCTCAAGCCCAGTCACGAAGAGTACGATATGTCCCGCCAAACAATCTTGATGCGCCAAAAGTTTCTGCTTCAGGAATTACGCGCAGCGGTTGTAGCGTGACGGAGGAGATTTGCTTAATTGCGTTGCTCCCAGATTTAATGCTAGAAGCTAGTCCTATTCCTCAAACTATTTCTGAACGTCCAACCATTTACCTGCTTACTCCTAAAGTGGATAATGGTACTGTCTTGTTGACTATTCATGATGAAAAGAACAAAACTATTTATAAGAAGTCATTTAAGATCAATAATCAGGATGGTATCGTCGCTTTTAAGATGCCTGATGACGCACCGATTTTGGAGATCAATAAAAAATATAAATTACAGTTTCAAGTTGAATATAACCCACGAGCTGTTGACAAGAAAGAGAAGACTGTTTTTGGTTATATAAAGCGCGTCTCGCCCAGTCCAAAGTTGGTTGACCAACTGAAAACCACGACAAAACCGATAGAGCTAGCGGCTTTGTATGCCCAAGAAGGGCTTTGGTTTGAAACTATGCAAACTTTGGCAGAAGCACAACGGACTGTACCGCAAAATCCAGAAATTACCGAGGAATGGTTGGAGCTACTGAAATCTGCTAAAATTAACCGCGCTCTTTCATTTCCCTTGGTGGGGCAAATCCCGAAATCCCAAAGTAATACGAAGCCAAGTGACACTGCGCCAAAGCCAAGTGATATGCCAACACCAAAACCAAGTGACACTACGCTAAAGCCAAGTGACACTACGCTAAAGCCAAGTGACACTACGCTAAAGCCAAGTGACGCTACACCAAATTCATATAATTAGAACTTACGCAAAAATTCCCTGAAAGCACTATTTTACCGTAGGGGAATTCATGAATTGCCCCTACATCTCGTTCTTTTGGTGAAGATATTTTTAATGGCGATCGCAAATCAGGTGAAGAGTATTCTTAAAAACTTTTTGTGGAAATGGCGCGGGATTGCGATCGCTGCCCCATCTGTTTCATTGCTTGTGATTGGGCTACGCCTGATCGGAGCAATGGAGCCGATTGAACTCGCCATGCTCGATCAATTCTTTCGATGGCGATCGCCTGAACCAGAAGATACGCGAATTGTCATTATTGGCATCGATGAAGCAGATGTGCGTCAGTACAAATGGCCGATAGATGATGCCCTACTTGCCAAATTATTAAATAAAGTTGCCGATTCAAACTTGAAATGCAACGGGTTCTGATGAAGCAAAGAATACTTCGT
>JBAXTW010000059.1:0-26871 GCA_037129985.1 Pseudanabaena sp. ELA645
TTGGTGTTGGTGTTGGTGTTGGTGTTGGTGTTGGTGTTGGTGTTGGTGTTGGAGTGGGTGTTGGTGTTGGTGTTGGTGTTGGCGCTGTAAAGTAGCTAGGGGTATCATCGTTGTCAATGATCGCCCAGCGATAGTTCCATGTGTTATAAAAAGTTGCTGTATCACCAACTGGTGTTGCAGGAATCGCGGGTATGGGAGGAACTGCCCTATCTAGAATTCCATTGCCATTAATATCCTCACCTGTATCCAGAGTCCCATTGCCATTAAGATCTTCATTAAAAGGCTTAAGCTTTGCGCCTGTCACGGCGGTATTAGGATTACTCAGGCGAATGCGGAACCGTTCTTGCTCCTCATTGGCGGTATCGCGGACTGCAAGTACGGCTAACCATTGGAAACATCGAGTAGTACTAGTATCGATCTTTGCACATTGAGGATTGCCAGGATCAAGCCTTGAATTACCATTCAGATCTTCGCCTACGTCCAAGAGATTATTGCCATTTGCATCTTCATTAAGCTGAAGTATTCCATCGGCATTACGGTCTTCTGTATCTAACTTTCCGTTGGCATTAGTGTCTTCACCTGCATCTAGTTTTCCATTGTTATTGATATCTTCTGTGTCTAAAATTCTATCGCCATCGAGATCTTCGCTAGGATGAGGGAATCTTAAAACCTGAGTTGTTCCTGCAAGTGCGATTCTATCTGATACTTGATTATAATTTTTATAGTCAGCAGGAACCCATGACAAACCATTCCATCGGTAAATGGTCGAGAGGTAGTCAACACCATCGCCTGCTAGTCTTAACCTTGTGTTGGTAAGTTCAGTACCAGTTGCCTCATCACCGATCACATTTATAGGAGAGTTAGTGCCAATGTTATCAAGCTCATAGCGAGTATTCTTGACCTGTGGCTCCATTTTTATTGTGTAGTTTATGCCAGCTGTAACGGGAGATCCAAGCGCCGCTCCCGTACTCGCATCCACAAAGGTTAGTGTGTTAGTGGTGTTGCCAGTAATTCGAGCTGTCAGCCCTGAAGCACCTAAAGAGGGAAAATTAACAAATCTTCCTTTCCACTGATCAACAGACCACGGTGTACCTGTAACAGTGGCTGTAGTCGTAGATCCTGCGGTAATTGCGCTGGATGCTTGAGTGTATGTAGTAGGTCCAGAACCAAGATAATTTACTTTTCTGGCGACATGGTAACGCTTTTCGTTATCACTGCCAGAGGTTCTTAACATATTAGGATCTTCAAGGGAGATCTCGACTTCGATCTGATCGGTGGTTCCAAAAGTAGATCCCAGATTGGGACTATAGAAACTGCCAGGATTGTCTACATAAACTCTAAATGGAATCACGCGATAGACAGCATTACGGCTTAAGGTGAGATTGGAATTAGGGTAGGAAGGACTATTACCACTTGACGAACCATCAACTTGTCCATTGCCTCCAGATGGGTCATAAGTGGGACTAGTGGCTGCATCATTGTATGGTTGAGTAGGGATTGCCGAAGTGGAAGGGACAGTCCGAACTACATTGCGAACTCCTGTTAGAGGGGGTAGAGGGGGAGTAGTGGGAACATAGGCTGGGTCTGCCAAAGAATTAAGCGGTGGTGTGCCGAAGAAAGGTGTTGGGAGATCACCGCCGTTTGCGATCGGGGCAGAGTCTCCATTTAAGACATAGGCTTTTGCTGAATCTGTTGCTCCTGATGCAACAGATTCAGCAGTACCACCAGCAGTAGTAGTAGGAATATTATCGGTTGTGCCGCCAGGAACTCGCAGTGGCGGACTCTGTGGATCATTACTAGTGGCTGCGGGTGATGTGGCACTCTGTACTAACTGATAAATGCGTCTACCTTCATTTTTCGAGTCCCGATCAGGAGAATCTGGTACGCTCGTGCCATCAGTAGAGTCAAAACGGATTTCGGGTCTTAGCGATGGACAACGGACATTACCATAGGCAGTAAGGTTTGCTTGACTGAATGGTGTGTTGCGATCGCCAAGTACCTGTGGATAGGTAAAACCAGGATTCGTCCCTGCAACCGCCGAGTTATTGCCGAAGTTTACCCCAATTGGCATCGGCCACCATTGATTGATATCGGGGCAAGTAGCAGCCACCATCAGCAGAGATTGGTTGCCATCTTTATAGATATCGTCATAACGGAGGAATGACAAACGGCGTGGGAATCGCTCATCCGCAGGAGCAATATAACGCGGTGCATCAGTAGGCGTGGTTGCCGTACCAGTACGACTAGGCAAAGCCGTAGTTCCTGCCCCGACCTTGACCCAATCGCTGATCGTGCATTCGGACTCGGGGACTTTTCTACACATCTCCATGCCATATTCCCCAAAGATCACACGGCGCTGTACAGGTGTGACTCCATTAGAGAAATAGCTATTGGTATCAGTACTAGTCAGTCCGGGCCAGAGATTGGAAGCAACATTAGATGCAGTGGTTGCCAAATTAGAAGAGATCGTATCGGCAACAGTAGCATCAGGTAACCAGTTATAACTAGTCACAAAGTTATTGTTCAAATAACCCATAGCCAAGCGTTTGATAACTGGCAAATCTTGTAACCCCGCAGAAGCGGTGCTAGTCTTGCCCACCATCGAGCTGATAGATTTGGTGGCTATATCACGAGCAGCCCAATTCGTATTTGTGGATGTGTTGCGATTATTCCGCAAATCATAGTCGCCTTGGTTCCGAAACCCTTCTTGGAAACTCGCTGACTGCACAGTAACTCCATCCGCGATTACCGTGGCAGGTCGCCACTCATCACCAGTCGTAGACAAAGCTGTTTGCTTCGGACGATAGGCAAAATTTGGATCAAGCTCGGCTGCTGTACGAGTGTAGAAATTACTCCAATCATCAGCAAGCAAGGTCGTAAATTCTTCCTTAGTATGTAAGTTAAATCCAAAACTAGTACCCGCAGGATTAGGAGACGCTTTTACATATACCGCATTGTTAGAAACCAGAATTAAGCCTTTCTCGCCCTGAGTCGCAGTGGTATAGTCTGACTGAACTGTGGCTGTAGCCGTACCGCGCCAGAGACGCGCCCCATTAGTCAACCGAACTGCACTAGGACGACGAGATGGATCAAGTCGGAAGTCTGTAGGACTGAGTGACTTCCTTCTGCTCATTGCGGTCGGCAGTGGAGCGGCTGTTGTCGTATTAGTGTCAAAGTAGCTCAAGTCTATGAGTGCATCATCGCGAGTGGCATAGACAACACCACTATAGGGAAGTAAATAATCTGGATCGACACCATCAATTTTATTGTTATTGCCAGTGATCGTGGTTGTTCGCAATATGTTCATGTCGAGATCTGTGACACGAATCTCTAGCGGCTCTCTCTGCTCTACTTCCAGATCGTAAAGGTCAGAACGATTCGTACTATTTATTATTTGGGCAGTCAGCGATTCATCTTGATTTAGAGCCTTGACTTCACGAGCATCCAAGAAAGAAGATTCTTTCACGGCAAAGTTAGGGAATGCAGCCGTACTTCTGGTGCTGGTTCCATCAAGAATAGTCAAAGAGCATAGAGTTGAATCGATCGCTGATTGTTCGGGCAGGGTTAAAGTGCCTCCATCCTTGAGTTTGATGAGGGCGTTCCGCAATGGCTCATTAGCCAAGCGCCCATTGGGAAACATCAAGTTGGCTTGGTAGGATAGTCGTGAGGCGTAGCTTGCCGAAGCCAATGCAGGATTTTCGCCTCCAGTAGCCGAAAATACTTTACTGCTGTCTGTACTAGAGACATAAGATAGATCGCTGCCAGAGATACTAGACGCAGTTTTGGATACAGTGTAGGAATATCCATTATTTGATCTGCCGTCCGAAGCGCTTTGGGTGACACTATCTAGTGCTGTGGTTGAGTTAGTCGGATCGTAATAGCCACTGACACAGGCGATCGGCGTTTGGTATGTCGCTGGCGCACCAGGATCATAAGCCGAAGTTTTGTAGTGATAGATGGCGCTAGCCCGCATCTGCAAGTCACCTTTTGGAGCAGTAGTAGCGGTATTAACACCAGTCATGGGCATCGCATCACTCCAGACCGCAGTGAACTTCGATTCATCGATGCGATAGCGTGGGTCAGCCTCAACTGTACTATCAGTGGAAGTAATCGGGTTGTCTTCTAATGTCGGTGGAGCGGGTAAAAATGTTTGGGCGGGTAGGCGACTATAAACCCCTGCGCTAGTAACGACTCTAAGACCACCACTAACTGGGAGCTTGGTGGGAGTGACTTTGTTATCAGGATCAATGCCAGGATTATCGGCAGCATTCAGTTCCCAGAATCCACCGCGATCAGACACACCCAAAGATTTGAGTGAACTTGCCTGAGTAAAACGATAGCGGGCATTGGCTGTGGTATTTGCGATCGCGGTTGACTCAGTGGCATTCCAATAGATAGAACTGTCAGTAGTCAATTCATAGGGTTCTGCGCTCCCTACATAACTGTTAAGCCCTGATTCTTTTTTTAGCCAAAGTCCAGGGAGGTTATTGCCAACTAAAACGCGATCGCCTAAGAATTGCTCAAAGGTGGCTCTTTGGTCTTCGGGCTTGGTGGTAGGTAAAGCCGCAATAGAGGATGAAGCATTTACATTTAAACTCAAATCACCAATTTTGCTGACTGTAGTAGGGAGTGGATTCGGTACTGTTCCCGCCACACCTGTACGCAAAGCTTTACCCGCATAAATACTGTCGTTAGTTGCTGAAGATGTGAGGGGCGCAGCATTGTCATAGGCGGGTAGCATCCATTCTAAGGGCGGCTGCCACTCTGTACCGTTAGTTGTGGTCACATTGGTGATCGCGGGAGTAACACCAACACCATAAATTACAGTAGCGCTCGCTCCAAAGGGAACCTCCCGATAGGGAACTTGACGAGTCCGCACTTTAAAATAAGCATCTAAAGCTTTTTGTCTGGCATCCCTGAAGTCGGTTTGGGTTGTTAAACCTTCGTCAATAACTCGTTTGACAATATCTTGTTTGACCGATAGAGGGTCATTGGTTAAGACATTTTTATCGCTGATCGATGCATATGATGGCAAAGATGGCGTAATTACATTAGGACCAGTAAATGTGGCAACCGCCAGCTCAACCAGTTTGGCAACTCGGAAGTTGTAGGCAAAATCGTTAAATGCGGCATCACGACCACGATTGTTGTCATCATCTTTCAAACTTTGAGTCGTGTTATCAATGCTCTTGATTTGTCCAGCATTCGCACCAGTTCCATTTGCAGTCGGATCTACATTCGGACCGCGAAATAGATGAACCGATACTAAGGTTGTGTTACTGAGTGAGTTATCGCTAATTAAAGCGTCTCCTTCAACTACGTTACCTGCAACGAGGATCTTGCTATTGTCTTCCTTGTAGTAGCAAGAATTAGGACTGCTGACTTGATAAAGGGTAATCGGCGAACCTGCCGCCGCACCCACCATCATGTTGCCAGCGGTGTAGATTCGACCGTTAACCCTAAATGTGGAAGAGCGTGATACTTCCAAATCCCCTTCAAACCAAACTGCGTGGTTATTTTGAGGCGATCGCGCCCGATCTTGTTGTAGCTCTAAGGCACTAAAAGCAGGATTGCCCAAATAAGTCTCATAGTTACCACTGGCTCTTTCGGTAGCGGTTAGAGGACTAGTTGAATCGGCGATCGGTGTGGTGATCGGAACCGTCAAAGCATATACAAAGAAACTCTTTTTGAGAGAACCATCGGAGGTAGAGATCCAACCTTCACTCGTGGTTGCACCAGTTGAAGCGGCGCTGACGCAAGCACCACTCAAAACACCATTTTCCATAGGCAGCGTCCGTACTTCGATGGGGCTGACTACACGCTTGTTCAAGTTGTATACAGAGTCTTTTGGAGTTGTTCGGAAAAGGATTGTGTATATCGCAAAGGAGTCGTATTTACCATTGCTGTCTGTATCTACAGGAAATTTCCAAGCGGTGCTAACCACATCATTGTCAGCAAGTGCGGTCGCCCCCCAATTAACTGCTGTTGCTGAACCATTTATTTTGGGATCGACAAGTTGTAAACGGACTTCATCATTAAAGGTATAGTTACCGCTGTCGCTAGTGATTGCTTGGTAAAGTGCAGATTCAGGCGGAGTTCCCCCAGGCAGAGTCGAGTCTTCGATGAGAGCGGCAATTTTTGCTCTGGCGCGATCAAGAATAGTGGTGTTGGCGCTACGATAAACCTGCTCAACTCTAGAGTTAGAAGCTTCTTGGGCGCGATCAGCGGATCTAGCGATCATCGACACCGTTAATAAGGTTACAACTAGAGTCACCATTGTCACGGTTGGCAATACAAAACCACCTGCTTTGCGTTTTTTGCCGCTACTACCATTTAGTAACGCACGCACAAAACGACGACTAAGCCGAATCGGGCTACCGATTTTATTAAGCCATTTTCTGAGTTTGGCAATAAATTCGGCGAAAAAACGGTTGAGTTTGCGGCTTTGCTTAGAGTCGGACATAATAGTTTTTACCAACCTGACTGCAATATACTACCCACTACAGGGGTAAAAGTTACAGGAATTTTCTCTTGCCTTGGTGATCTCATAAAAAACCTTGTAAAAGCTGGCGATCGCTATTTTGGCAATCTAACGAATAAAATATTAAAAATATGATCAATTGGCAACTAAGCCTTTAAATAAACTTAAACAGAGTATACCAACAAAAAGAAATTTGTATGAAACAAGAGTCGATTGTCCAAAATACCGAACCAAGATTTTCTACTTTTGATCCACGTTATTTCTCCCAGATTGTCGTTACTTCCAACCCGATGACAGACGAGTGGCGATGCTGGATTGCTGAGAACAAGTTTGCAGGTGTTGACGATCACCTAATTGTGCAGCAACTAATTACTCATGGAATTAGTCCCAGTTCAGCAAGGCTAGAAGTAAGCTCTATTAATCAAAATCCCTATTTTCAATCAGGACATAAATTTGTCCAACTGCTCAGGAAATCAGAATCTCATGCCAATATTCTGACTCAACTAGCAGCACTTTCTCCGAAGTCTCAAGTTATTGAAAGTAGATCTAATATCTCAAGGGCAGATTTTCTCGAAAATTATTACGCCAAAAACACTCCCCTTATTCTTACTGATATTGCTAAAAATTGGTCCGCACTTTCATTATGGAATCCTGACTATTTCAAAGAGCATTATGGTCAGGTGGAGATAGAAGTGCAAAGTGATCGAAATAGCGATCGTTTGTATGAGATCAATATTGATAAGCATCGCCAAAAAATGCTAATGGCAGACTATGCTGACATTGTAGTAAGTGCTGGGACAACGAACAATTATTATATGGTGGCAAATAATGGCAACATTGAAAAAACAGCCTTACGGGGATTGCTAGATGATATCGAGATATTTCCTGAATATCTAGATCCTCAAAATATTAATGGCACTACGTTCTTTTGGTTCGGACCTGCGGGAACGATCACACCTTGGCATCATGATCCTGTAAATCTGATCTTTGTCCAAGTATATGGTCATAAAGTATGGAAAATTATTCCGCCATACTACACTCACATGATGTACAACTACCGAGGTGTTTTTAGTGAGGTTGATGCTGAAAACCCTGATTATGAAAAGTATCCACTATTTCAAAAAATTCCCATCATTGAAGTGACGTTAAATCCTGGAGATGCCTTATTTGTGCCTGTTGGATGGTGGCACGCCGTCAAGTCTCTTGATATCAGCATTTCCATGTCTTTTACTAATTTTGTATTTCCTAATGAATACGAATGGATATACCCTGATATTACCAATTATTTTTAAGTTATGTCTCTAAAACAAAGTCAGTACAATTGGCTATTAATAGGGGGAGGCTCATTGATATTTTTAGCTTCTCTTGGCTTGAGGCTGTGGGATATTGATCACTTTTCCTATCCTGTATTCGACGAAGTTCATTTCCCGAAATTTGCTGAAAACTATCTTTTAGGAAATCCCCCCAATGATGGGCATCCCCCTTTAGGCAAGTATTTGATTGCTTTAGGAATCCTGTTGTTTGGTCACAACGAAACAGGTTATCGCATAGCCAGTATGGTTGTAGGTGCTTGTATTCCCTTGCTAGTAACAGGGGTAATTTACCGTCTTACATCTCAGACTGTTCTTGCAATATTGGCGGGACTGCTCACTTTTGCGGATGGATTGCTTTTGGTTGAGTCGCGCTATGGACTGTTGAATGTTTTTTTAGTAGCTGTGGGCTTAGTATCCCAAATTTTTCTGTTGACTGGGTTAGAACGTCAGGCAAAATGGCGTTGGCTGATGCTGAGTTTGTCAGGGATCATGCTAGGGGCTAGCGCTGGGGTGAAATGGAATGGGGCGGGTTTTTGGTTAATGACTTGGATCTTGATTGCGATCGCTTTTATAGTTAAGAATTTTGCCCCGAAAATAACTCGCAAACTTGGCATCTTGGCAAACTTGGGAACCTTACCTTGGTATCAGTATTTAGTCTGTTTTATCATCTTTCCTGCGATCGCTTACATCGGACAATGGACTCCCCACGTAATGATGGTAATCAAGGTTTTTACCCCTAATGCGAAGGGATGGGAATGGTTACAGGCTTTTGGCAATTATTTGGTAATTAGCAATCAATATATTTACATCTGGAATACATCCGCTAGTTCCGTTGGTTCGCCTGATCATCCGATCCATCCTTACTGCTCTAGTGCTATTTCATGGCCATTGTCAATGCGACCTGTTGGTTACTATTTTCAGGTTAATGGGGAGATTTGGCAGGATGTCCATGCTTTGGGGAATCCGATTTTGTGGTGGTTATCGACCTTGGCAATAGTGGCGATCGCCTTTTGGAGTATCATCAAAATTCGCCCAGAATTGATTTACATATTAGTGGGTTATGCTGCTAATTACTTCCCTTGGTTGGCGGTCAAGCGATGTTTGTTTATCTATCACTACATGAGTTCTTCTGTATTTAGTTTTATCGCCTTAGCATTCATACTTAATTTTTTATATCAACAAAAGCAAATCTTGTTCAAATCGATAGTGGTGCTACTGATTACATCAGTAATATCAGCACAAATATTTTTCATGCCGATTTGGTTGGGATTACCGCTATCGCCGCAAGGATTTTATCAACGGATGTGGTTTATGCCAAATAGTGGTATCCAAGGCTTCAACTGGATTTAATGCCAATTCAAAGAATAGCAGCCCCATTCTCTGAATCTATATTGGGGTTATTTTTAATTTGCCAGAATATATAACTTGCAGAGATAATACTGAACCAGCTAATGGCTCTACCCAACTGCTCTGCTATAGTGCCAACATACTTAACTAAAACTAAGTGTTGACCATTGGTGATCGCAATCTGAGCTTGCCCTTGCGAGGTTTGCTCTAGTAATGATTTTTTGCCATCGATCCATACTTGCCATGCGGGATAATAAAACATTCTCAAGCCAAGATGTAATTGATTAGAGGATGGGTTATCTACCACAATTTCACGCAGTCCATATTCCCATCGCTTAATTTGAATATGTTCAGTACTGAGATCTTCTTGCCATGCTGCTAGAGGATAATCTTGATCGGGAGGCATCTGTAAAGTGACACCTTTAGCTCGATATTCTGGTACATCGACGATCGCAAGACCATCAGGGAAGATCCAATGCCACGATAGAATTGGTGTTCCTTTCCCTTCGGTGTTAGGTTCTTTTGGGAAAACTTTTTGAGATGCAAAGTTGGAAAATTTAGTAACGATTTCTGGATCAAATCCAGTATGTTGAAATACGATTTTATCTGTATAGATATAGCTTGTAAAAGTTAGACAAATTAATAGACAAGTTATAAGTAAGGGTTTAATTAAATTTTTTAGCTTATTCTTGAACTCATTTTTGATGGTGTGAATTAATATGGATTTTTCTTCAATTTTATTAGCACTAGAATTAGTATAAGTTTGTTGCCATATTTTCCAAAATAAGCTACCTAACAACATTGGTATCGTGGTTACAGTTAACCCATACCATCGCCAAGAGAATTGGATTTTTTGTAGTGTTGGTGATAGCTGGTAAATCCATGAGCCTATATCTGTAGTCATTAGAATCGCGATCGCACTAGCAAAAATCCAAAAGAATGCTGCTTGATCTATGCTAGAACGAGATATCTTTGCGATCGCACTAATAATTACCATAATAGTTACTACAGATACCACCATCCAGAAATAGGGAATTAGCCCTGAACTAGTTTCAAACCAATGCGTAGCAATCTTGGGATGCAGACCTAGTAAACCATCCAATAAAAGTCTATTTTGGGGTAAATATTCAGGAGAAAAGTTAATCGATTCGATCTGTACTGATGCTTGATCAAATATCACTGGCATCAGAAAAAAGCTGATCCCCACAAACCCTAGACTAGCACTGAGATAGCAATATCCAACTTCTATGATATATCTCCGCAAAGAATTACTTTTGATCAGATTAATTAATAACCATAGGGGCATAGGCAGCCAAGCTAAGAAGCTAATCAATAATGTGGGTAAGTGTGACAGCCCTAACATTCCCCATGCGATCGCCAAACTAATGGCATGAGTTCGTTGTATTTGTGGTAAATCAACTTGGCTAATGAGTTTATGAGTTGCGAGTAATACCCAAGGGATAAAGGCGATCGCCCAAACTTCAGCGATCGCCCCACGCTGATAAACATCAATCAGAAAATAGGGAGAAGCAACGGTAAGCCCTGAAACTCCCAAAGCTAGCCAAGATGGAAAATAGAGAGAGGCATAGAGATAAATTCCCAAGGCAAGGATAAAGGCTGAAAGGATCATGCTACCAATCAAGGATGTGGGTAAATCCATCCCTAATAGGCTAAAAGGTAAAGTGGCAATCACTAACATCGGCGGATAGAACACAAACGTGGGATTACCAAAGCCAAAATTGGAAAACTCCAACCAACGTGGATAAATCTGTCCACTCCAAAATTGTCGTTGATATTGAAAAATCCAACTCAGATTAAATTGAGTAGAGTGGGCAATGGGATAGCCATGCAACAACATGGGGATCATGACAACGGTAGCAATCCCGATTAAAAAAAAGCCGATAACTACCATACGGATCAAGCCATATTTTTGGATATGGTTAAGCAAGTTAAGTTTCTCAATCGAAAAAAACATCAATTTTGACGGGCTAGACAAATAATCGATACGCCAAAGGGAAATGACAGATAGGGCAGTAAATGCTTTTCCCATCCAAAAATCTGATAAAGACTTTGATTAACTAATGCTGTTGGTAAACTGACATCAGAAGTATGATGACGATTGAGGAGATTGTTAATTAAACGGGCGATCGCAATTAGAGGGAATAAAAATGTATTGAAATAGGAACTAAAAATAACTTCATACCCTGCTTGCTGTAAGAGTTCTATAAGTTGTTGTTTGGTGTAGCGGCGTTTATGGTGATGAATCTCGTCATGGGCGCTCCAAAGAAACTGATAAGCAGGTACGGTAATCAGAATCTGCCCTTGAACTTTGAGATACTGCTTGGCTTCGAGTAAAGAGGGTAAATCCTGATCAAGATGTTCGATCATGTCAAGAAACATAATTAGGTCAAAAGAATGTTTTGTCAAATTATTATTTTCGAGAACTCCCTGAGTAACTTGGCTAAGTCCTTTCTCTTGACAAAACTGAATAGCAACCTCGGAAATATCAATACCCCAAGCTTTATATTCAGATGTATCTTGAGTTTGTAGCGCTTCCAAAATAAACCCTGTACCGCAACCGACATCCAGTATATTGTTACCTTGCGGGATATATTTCAAAATTAGATTAATGAGGATATCACGACGCGCTCGAAACCACCAATGCTGACTTTCGACGCTATACATTTCTTGATAAAGTTTAATTTCCATGAAATAGGTGGATTTCTATAGAGTTAGCTAGAAGATTTTGGTGTACTTTTCTTTTCATTTGTAGTAGAGAATAAAACATTTCCCATGAGTCAGTTATGGGAGAAACGCTGGAATGAAATGAGTTTTGCCAAACTATCGGAATTTCCTGTACTGGCATTCCTAACTCTTGAGCTATTAGTAATATTTCGACATCAAAACCAAATCGATCAGTTTGTAATAGACGAAAAATTAGTTTTGCTGTATCTGCACGAAATGCTTTAAAACCGCATTGCGTATCATAAATACCATTAATTACGAATAGTCTAACTAGCATATTAAACATTTTCCCCATCAGTTCACGATAGATCGGTTGATGCTTAACTATCTGTGATTGTGGTAATCCTCTAGAACCAATGGCGATCGCATATTCTCCTTGAATAGCATCGATTAATTTTGGGATTTCTGTTAGCGGTGTGGATAGATCCACATCCATAAATACTATGTATTTGCCTCTTGCCGCTTCTACACCAATTTTAACAGCATAGCCTTTGCCCTTATTTTTAGGCAATTCAATTAGTTTCAAACCAAAATCAGGAAATTGATTTATACAGTCACGAACAATTGTCCCTGTCTGATCATTACTCCCATCGTTCACAATGATTATTTCAAAGCGATCACCCAGTAACTTGCCTTCATGCTTGATAGCTATGAATGGCAATTCAGTCCTAAGTTGAGTAATGGATGATAGAATTTTCTGCTCCTCATTATATGCAGGTAAGACAATTGAAATAAACATAGAAGATATTTTTGTGATTATTACAGTCCAACTGGTTTAGTTGTGGCATTTATGATTGCCCCGATCGCAAACCCAATAACTAAACTGCTGGTGGTCAGATTGCCTAATATTACCCATATCCTTTTTGGAGATAAACCAGCATCTATGATATGCGTACCAAATAGGCTAATTACCCAAATTGTAATGCTTGAATTTATATACCCAAACCAGAATATGAGTAAAATCATACTAAATAAAGACTTTTGAATGTAATTCAATAAAGTGAAGACTTTTCAAACAGTTTAAAGGTATGCGATATTTGTTGGTTTATTGTCATAGTTCTGTTAATGTTTATGAGATCTTACCCCATTGTCATAGAAAAATAGAAAGTACTTGTCTAGAAGTTTTGCTTAACCAATTTTGAAATTGAACGATTTTCTAAATATGAACATTAATCCCAACGAAAAAGTTTGCCAACAATTTGATTTGATGCCTTATCCAAATTTGCCTGCCAATCAAACTGGCGGTGATGGGGATCGCGGTTTAATATCGCATTCTTTTACATCGGCATGGTATGCCAAAACTCAACGGGTATGCGATCGCCTAGATATCTGCATTTTGGATGTTGGCTGCGGATCGGGGGTTACGACCTTAGCCTTAGCGATGGCAAACCCAAAAGCTAAAATTGTTGGGATCGATCTTTCTGAAGCTTCTTTAAGTTTGGCAAGAGATCGCCTCGTATATCACGGATTTCCCAAGGTCGAGTTTTATCAAATATCAATCGAAAAACTTTTACGATTAAAAGAGGAACGTGGTCTTCAGTTTGACTATATCAACTGTGAAGATACACTATATTTTTTAAATGAACCAGTAGCAGGTTTAAAGTCGATGCGAGATGTTCTTAAACCCGAAGGATTGTTGCGAATAAATTTACATAATCTTTATCAACGAGCGGATTTTTTTCGCGCTCAAACATTTGCAAAGTTATTGGGGTTTCTTGATGGTAATCCCACCGAGAATGAATATAAAAAACTTTACGCGATCATGGAAGCATTAGCAGATGAAACCTTACTGAAAGCTAGTACTTGGAATCCGTCAGATAAATCCTTTGGATTTGTACTAATGAACTATGTAATGCAAGAAGATAAAGGTTTTACAATTCCTGATCTCTTCCAAATGCTGAGATCGGCAAATTTAGAGTTTATCGATATGATCAATCCTAATGATTGGGATTGGCAAAATATATTTCCAAAATCTATTCCCAATGAGTTCACCCAATTTTTAAATCAGGCTACATCTGAGCAAAGTTTTCACGCCTACGAACTTCTTCATCCGATCAATCGTTTGATTGATGTTTGGTGTGGGATATCAGGGCGATCGCCTACATACATCAAAATTAATGAATGGTCAGAATCTATTTGGGAATCAACCGTAGTTTATTTACATCCGATTCTCAAAACTGATGTTTTTTTTAGTATGCTTGATCGGGCGAGCGTGAATCTCATGCCAGATCCCAATATTGAGAAATTATATGACATTAAACTGGATTCTCTCACTGTCACCTTGTGCCTCAGGTTTCTCTGGAATCGACCATGCAATTTTTTAGAATTGGTCACTTATTGGATTAGTCACAAACCGAGATTGACCGCCTATGCAAAAATATCCACTGTTTTCGGTGGAAAAGTGAAGAGCATTGATAAGCTTAACGAACAACAAGCTAGAAACGAACTTAAGAGTTTGCTTAGTCAGCTAACTATGTTTCACGTAGTCCTGCTTGAACCAAACTTACCTGCCTATTCTCTTCCCAGTGAATAGTCCCAATGAATAATTGGCGTGTGGGGCTATAGCTATATCAAAACTTGTCAGTATTTTTAAGAAATTCTTCTATAGCCTCTTTTGCCTCTAGAAGGCTGGCATTGGTTTCCTCACGATAGAGCTTGATCGCTTCCATTTTTCGTTCTGGATCAAGAGCCATTTGTTTTACCCGCTCCGATAATCGAGATGGAAACTCTATATCCATCCGACGTTTTAAATTGCGCTCATGACGCTTAACTGTCAAGTCTATATAAAAAATTATAATTAGGACAGTTAAGAATAAAAAGAAATAAGCAAGAGCATCCATTATTGTACTTACTCCTTAGATTCATTTCGTGTTTAGCATTTAGCGTTTAGCGAGAAAAAAGCTTTGTTGTTGTATAGACAGCAGCAAAGCTTTTTTCCAGTTATATCGTTCAAATTTTAGTAGCTATCGGTTTTGCTAACTGTTGTATTGGTTAGTTGCTGATTAGCTTGGTTGAGGCGATCAGCGATCGCTTCACGCACATCACAATTAACTTCATGATCAGCGAGAACTTCCTGCGCCATTTCACGATATTCAGCACTAGTGGTGAGATCTACGCGATCGAGTTGATTGAGATTTTCATAGACAGTCTGAGGTGAAACCGAAACATTGCTTGCCATAATTTATTCCTTTAGTGATTACAGACAAGGGGCTTAAGCCCCTTGTTAATGAGCAGTTAATAATGAGAATTTAAGGTAAATCGGTATCGCCCATGAGGTAGCGATCGCATTCACGAGCAGCACCACGACCTTCGTTAATCGCCCAAACGATTAGGCTTTGACCACGACGGCAATCTCCTGCCGCAAACACTTTGGGAATGCTAGTTGTGAACTGACCATGATTCGCTTTGACATTGCTGCGAGGATCACGCTCAACTCCCAGTGAATCAAGCAACGGCTGTTCAGGTCCCAGAAAACCCATCGCTAATAGGACAATCTGAGCGGGAATTACCTTCTCAGTGCCAGCGACATGTTTAGGGATGAACTGACCTTTTTCATTGCGCTCCCATTGCACCTGCACAGTGTGAACCGCTTTGACCTGACCGTTTTCGTCTCCTTCAATCTTAGTCGCAGTAGTGATATAAGCCCTTGGATCGTCACCAAACTTTGCACTCGCTTCTTCTTGTCCGTAGTCCTGTTTGTAGACTTTCGGCCATTCTGGCCAAGGATTGTCCTTAGCACGGGTCAATGGGGGCTTGGGCATAATTTCTAGCTGAACGACGCTATTGCAGCCATGACGGATTGAAGTGCCAACACAGTCAGTACCCGTATCACCACCGCCGATGATCACCACATCTTTACCTTGAGCCGAGATAAAATCTGCCCCTGCTTTTCCATTCAGAACAGTCTTGGTATTTGCTGTCAAGAATTCCATCGCAAAATTAATGCCCTTAAGCTCACGCCCCTCAATACTCAAGTCACGAGGCTTGGTTGCACCAGTGCAGATCACCACCGCGTCAAATTCGTTCAGCAGATCTTCCGCCGCTAAATCTTTGCCGATTTCTGTATTGCAGACAAACTTGACACCCTCCTGTTCAAGAATGTTCAGACGGCGCAACACCACTTTTTCTTTCTCCAACTTCATGTTGGGAATGCCATACATCAGCAATCCACCTGGGCGATCGCTACGTTCGTAAACTGTCACCCAATGCCCTGCCTTGTTAAGTTGAGCCGCCGCGCTTAATCCTGCGGGACCTGAACCAATCACCGCCACTTTTTTGCCTGTACGTTTAGCAGGAGGCTCAGGCACGATCCAGCCTTCTTCCCAGCCCTTGTCGATGATTGAGTACTCAATATTCTTGATGGTTACGGGTGGATTGGTAATTCCCAAAACACAGGAGCCTTCGCAAGGGGCGGGACAGACCCGACCTGTAAATTCTGGGAAGTTATTGGTTTTATGGAGGCGATCGAGGGCTTCGCGCCATAGTCCGCGATAAACCAAGTCGTTCCATTCAGGAATGAGGTTATTGACTGGGCAACCGCTTGCCATACCGCTAATCAAATTGCCTGTATGACAAAATGGTGTACCACAGTCCATGCATCTTGCGCCCTGATTACGCAAATTTTCATCGGGCATATGCAGATGAAACTCATCCCAATTTTTGATGCGATCGCTTGGTGATATTTCAGACGGTGCTTCGCGGCGGTACTCAATAAATCCTGTTGGTTTGCCCATTAGTTTACTTTTCTATGTTTTTTTTAATAGCCTATAGACCATTTTTAAACCGCTTAACTGGTTCTAAGTCTATTTTGGGTATTTCCTTAACATTAGTTAACAAATTGCCAATAAACTGCACCAATCCATACCAATTTAAGAAATGTATAGGCTATTCATGAATTGTCTCTACATTTTTTATGCCCCACTCAAATGACACTCGATATAGTAATTAATACTCAGTGTTAATAGGGATGTGAATAATAAATTCAGTTCCCTTGCCAAGACTAGAAACACAAGTTAAGCGTCCCTTATGTTTTTCGGTGATGATTTGATAGCTAATCGCCATACCCATCCCTGTACCTTTCCCTACAGGTTTAGTCGTAAAAAATGGATTGAAAATCTGCTGCTGAATTGCTTCGGGAATACCAGAACCATTATCCGCGATCGCAATCTCGACATAGTTATCGTCAATTACTTGGGTTTGGATGCTAATGCAAGGCTGGCGATCGAATATGTTTGATGTTTGTCCAGATGTAGCTTCATCTATAGCATCTATCGCATTTACTAAAATATTCAGGAAAACTTGATTTAGTTGACCAGCATAGCAATTTACTAAGGGAAGATCGCCATATTGCTTAACAATCTGAATTCGTGGCGAATTAGCATTCTTCTGAGGTTTGATGCGATGCCCAAGAATTAGCAATGTATCTTCAATTCCTTGATGAATATCAATAGGCTTTAATTCAGCTTCGTCTATATGAGAAAAGTTTCTGAGGGAAAGTACAATCTCGCGGATGCGATGCGTACCAACTTCCATCGATTTAATAATTTTCGGTAAATCAATTTTGATAAACTCTATATCAATTTCTTCGGCTTTACTTTCTAGCTCTGGAGTTATTTTCTCTAAGGATTTTTGGCTAAGTTCTATAAATGATAAAAGATTGATAACGTAGTTATGTAAATGACTGAGATTGCCATGAATAAAATTGACAGGATTATTGATTTCATGGGCGATACCTGCAATAAGCTGCCCCAGTGAAGACATTTTCTCGGCTTGGATTAGATGAATTTGCATTTGTTGAAGATCGGTTAAGGCTTGCTCTAATTCGCCATTTGTCTTGATTAGTTCCGCAGTACGTTCTGCAACTTTTCCTTCAACATTTGTGAGCATTTCTCGCAGTTGGTTGTTTACTTGTAATAGTTCTTCCGAGCTTAACTCTAGGGAACGCTCAATCATCCGATAATCAGCATCATAATGATTGTAAGCATCATCTACGGCTTGAAGAAAGTTTTGCCATTCTAATGGAATAACATTTAAATTACTGCTTAAGTCGCCAGTAAAATCATTCACATTTTGACTTAAATATTTTTTTAATTGACGTTGAAGTAGGCGATGCATGGGATTTTCAGAAACACTAGTACTCTTGGAAAGTTGTAATCGTCATTGTTTGATTGTGAAGTTCGCAGCGATCGCCAAAAGTCTCAGGAGCTATTTCACCATAGGAATAAAATCCAGTCAAGGTAGTTGTTTTGCCCATCACATCTTGGACACCCTCCACTTCTTCCTCAATGCGCTGTTTGAGTACTAATTTTCGCCCAACGCAACTAATTAAGATCGCCAAATCTGGAGAACCAGCAATATTACTCAAACTATTTTCGGCCGCCGCGATCGCCCCATCAACTAAACGATCAAAATTAGCTTGCATCAACTGCACCACACTGCCTTCGGGAATATCGCCTGCAAAGGTCAGATTCTGCTCCACTTCATCTACAGCTAAAATCGTCCGCACAACTGCGCGATCGCCAGCTTCGTTGTATAAACTAAGGGGAAAGAGCAGTCCCGTTGCAGGTAAGTCCAAAGCATACTCACCCAAATATTTTTTGTAGAGTTCTAGGGCGGACATGCTGTCAAGTTCATATAACACATTGCCTTTAGATTTAGTTACCATCCGTTTTGGTCCAAACGTAGTCCAACCGCCTAAAGAACCATAACCAATTCTGATGCGATCGCCATATACGCCAATTGCCGCAACTAGCTCTTTTTCGACAAGTTCATTCCAAATTACCAAGGTTTCTTGAAATCTCGAACCATCACCTGCCAGCCCACCCGTAATTGTCACGGAATCTGGTAATTGCGATCGCAATCCTGAAATTAAATCGCTACCATTAACCGATAGTCCATCAGACAACAAAAACAAGTGGACTAATCCATCGGTATCAAAGGTTTGTGCTAGCTTGACTCCCACCTCAAAACTATTTTTTGATTCTTCTACTCGTAGATAGTTTCCCTTGATTTGAGTATGTTCAAATTCGATCGCCGTGGCGACAATTGTCCCATCCATAACTTGAGTGCCATAAATTTCTCCTGCGGTAGAACATCCTAAAACAATCGCGTTAGGATATATTTCCTTAAGATATTGCAAAGAATTTTCGGCTTTTAGTACCGTTCTTTCCCCGAACACCAGTACTAACTGAGCAGATAATTGATGAAATTTATGATCAGATGTCTTATCTGCTGAATTGGCGAGCCATCCTTGAGCTATATCCCAACGCAATTGTTCTATTTTCATGAAGTTTAGAATTTTGAATTAAAAAACAACCAATTTTTAGGTTTTGGATTTAGCAATCGGTTTCTATCATAATTTGGAAAGGCTTAAGCCATAACCTATTTTAGCTATATTAATGAAAAGAGATGCGTAGCAACTTTTGAAAATAATGAGGAGTTAATATGACACAAATTATTTTAGAAATTGGTCAGCCTGTGGTCATTGAAAAACTGAGAAGTCTTGCCCAAAAGTATCAGCGAACTTTGGAGGAGCAGATTGTTCTAATTTTAGAAAATTCTGTTGCGCCTTTTCCCAAAGAACAAACGACAGTTTTTGCCTTAGATAATACTCAAGATGGCTTTTGGGATATGACTTTAAGGTTTAGGCAGAAGATGCAGCAGGAAAATATTCTGTTTGCTGACGAAGATTTTGCGGGTTTGCGTGATCGCTCTTTGGGGCGGGAGGTTGAGAATTGGTTTGTTAGAATCGAGGGTAGTGAGTTTTGATAGTTTTTTATTTCAGTTTTTCTTTGGCTAACTTCCAAAAACGCTCTAACTCTTCAGGCGTAAGACTACTGATGGGGCGATCGCTTTGATTGCCGAGAAATGACTCAATCTTTTCTAAACGCTGAATGAACTTACGATTAGTCGATTGCAACGCCTCGGAAGGATCGAGATCGTACCAACGCGCCACATTGATCAAGGTGAATAGCAAATCCCCTAACTCCGCCTGTTGATTTTCCTTGGATTCATGCTCGATCGCCTGATGCAACTCCTCTAGCTCCTCATGAAACTTTGCCCAGACCCCATCGGCATTTTCCCACTCAAAACCCTGTTCTGCTGCTTTTTGGGAAATTTTCAAGCCAGCCATCAGGGGCGGCAGCGATCGCGCATAGCGTTTGAGCTTATAACTGAGTTTTTGAGTTTGCGCTAAATTCTCGCCCTTTTCTTCGGCTTTGATTCTTTCCCAATTTTGATGAATTTCCTGAATATCGTCAGTTTGCAGATCACCAAATACATGGGGATGACGACGAATTAACTTTTGAGCAATACCCTCGGCAACTTCAGCGATCGCAAAAGTATTAGCTTCCTTACCAATTTGAGAATGCAAAACCACTTGCAACAGCAAATCGCCTAACTCCTCAGCGATCGCCTTACTATCCCCACCCTGAATTGCATCTACCACCTCATAGGCTTCCTCAATCACATAGGGAATCAAGCTTTCGTGGGTTTGCGCCAAATCCCAAGGACAACCACCATCAGGCGATCGCAATTTTGCCACCACATCAAGTAAGTGTTGCAGCGCCATCAAGTTAGCATCCGCTTTGAAATGGGATTCAGCCGCGTCAGGTATACCAAAAGTCATAAGATTTGTTTTAATGTTAAGAAAAGTAACGAAATGCTATAATAATCTATATAAAAATAATTGCTTTAAAAAAACTATATAGCGCCATTGCGGTTGCTTCAGATCTATCCCCATGAGTAACACTGCTGACCCCGAAATGTTAAAGAAACTTCTAGAACCATTGCTAGAAGATTTTACATACTGGTTTGATCGTTCTCAGAAGCTGCTTTCTAGCAAACGACTAGATTTTTTGCCAGAAGCAGATCAGCAAGCCTTACTAGAGCGTGTCGAACACGCAATCAAAGAGGTAGGCGTGGCGATCGCCTTATTTCGGGTCACAGGGCATCAAGTTGGTGTGGACATGGCAACGATGAAACCTTGGCACGCATTACTTATGGAATGTCAAGCCGTAGGAATGCGCTACTATCGTAATCAAGCAATTTAAATTTTTGATTTTGATTTTTCTCTTATAACATCACACAAAATTATTTTTAGGATTTTTAGGAAAGCAGACATGGTACAAATTCTTTACATACTCGCTTTTACTATTTTGTCAATCTTTGCGATCAGTAATCTGATCCGTAGCATGATCTCGCTTTCGCAAAATGAAGCGCGTGGTTATCAAGGTAATCGTAACCGCCGCACCGCACCTCAATATAACCACCCAGAATTGTGGGACAAAGATGGTAAATATATTGATGAGCCATTAATGGTAATTAAGTCGATTGATGTTGATGATGCTCGCTCCAGACTTGATGCGCTTTATAACTCTTCACCTAGTGGTGAAAAATAATTTTTTTAAAGGCTTAAATTAGCGGTGAAATGCTCCGCCAGTTTAGGCTCTAGAGGTAAAATGTCCCATAGTTTATTAGTTTGTACGACCTGCGCTAGTACTTGGCAAAATGGCAAAAAAGTCGGTATTAGTGGCGGTGAAATCCTGCTGAAGGAGCTTGAGTTATTACATCAAGACTGGGACAAGCGATCGCAATTTGAGATTCACGCCGTCTCATGTATGAGTGCTTGTAGTAAAGCTTGTGTGGTAACATTCGCATCGGCGGGTAAATATTCATATATATTTGGTGATCTGCCCAGTGATAATGAGCATATCTCTACCACCGCATCGGCGATCATCGCCTGTGCCGATCTATATAGCGATCGCCCCGATGGCACAATGGCATGGAAAGAGCGCCCAGAGCCGCTAAAAAGTGGTGTGATCGCTCGTATACCACCTTTATAACCTCCTTTATCAAGTTTGTACCCCCATGCAAGGCACGATCAGCGAAATTGACCTAAATACCGTTATTAACTTGATCGAGTTGGGGCAGCGCACTGGCGAATTGTTGATTGAGTCAAGTGATGGAAAATTTTGGTTTTTATTTTTTGACAACGGGCAGATAATTTATGCCACTGATGCAGAGACTAATCTGATTCGCTTGCGAAATTATTTATCTGCTTGGGGGCTAGATGATGCACTCGATCGCTTAGCCACATCCAAGCTAGGCATTAACATCTTGGAATATGGACAGATTTGGGCGCTATTAGAAGCTGATATTTTAAGCCCTGCTCAAGCTAAATCGATTCTGGAAAATATCATTCGTGAGGTGTTATTCGACATTCTCAGTCTCTATCAGGGAGCCTTTGTATTTGAAATTAGTCCCGCCCTCACGCCAAAATTGGCAAGTTTCAAATTCTCACAGATCAGTTCTGAGTATTCACGACAGTTACGCGAATGGAAGCAATTTGCCCCAATTTTACAATCTATTCATCAATCGCCAATTTTGATCGCAAATGAGGCTTTACCCCATTTAAGAACTTGGATTAATGGCAAAAACACAATTCGGCAGTTATCTCGATATTCGGGGCTAGATATCTGTCAAGTTGGACATGACGTTTACAATGCGTTGATTTTTCACGAAGTAGCGATCGCGCCAACTGCAACAAGTATTATTCCCGAAGTGAAGGGGTCGTCACCGAAAATTTTATGTATTGATGATAGTCAGACAATTTGCCGCGCTGTGGAATATATTCTCAACCATCACGGCTATCAAATCATGGCTATTTCTAGTCCGATCAAAGCTTTAAGTCTCATTTTTCAGCAAAAGCCCGATCTGGTTTTGTGTGATATTTCCATGCCAGAGCTAAATGGTTATGAGCTATGTGGAATGCTACGTAAATCTACGGCGTTCGCAAAAACTCCGATTATTATGCTGACGGGTAAGGATAGTTTTATTGATCGCGTCAAGGCAAGAATGGTAGGAGCAACTGAATATTTGACGAAGCCTTTCGGTGAAAAAGAGTTGTTGACAACGGTAGAAAAATATAGCAAGTAGGTAAATCGCTCGCTATGCGAGCGATTTAGGCTTTTAGTAAAATCCCCCTCCCCCAGGGGTTTCGATGACAAAACTATCTCCAGCATCCATGTGAACTGTCGCTGTGCTGGCTAACTCAGTGATCGCGCCATCATTTCTAATTACATAATTATGTCCAACTGCGCCCGAATCTCCCCCATTTAACCCAAAGGGCGGAATAATGCGGCTACTTGATAAAATTGCGGCTGTCATCGGTTTAAGAAACTTAATCCGCCGCGTGACACCATCACCGCCTTTATATTTTCCTTGACCGCCACTTTTTTCCCTAATGGCAAACTCTTCCAAAAGTACAGGAAAGCGCCATTCCAGAATTTCAGGATCGGTAAGTCGGGAATTAGTCATGTGCGTTTGAATTGCACTCGTTCCATCAAAACCATTACCCGCACCAGAACCGCCACAAATAGTTTCATAATACTGATAGAGATCGCTTCCAAACGTAAAATTATTCATCGTCCCTTGCGAAGCTGCCATCACACCTAATGCACCATACAAAGCATTAGCGATCGCCTGTGATGTTTCCACATTACCCGCCACCACCGCCGCAGGATAAACAGGATTTAACATCGAACCTTCAGGCACAATTATTTCCAAAGGAACTAAACATCCGCCATTTAAAGGAATTTCATCATCGACTAAAGTACGGAAAACATACAGCACAACTGCCTTACAAACCGCAAGCGGGGCATTAAAATTATTCCCTAATTGCGCTGAAGTCCCTGTAAAATCAATCTTCGCACTACGAGTAACCACATCCAAACTCACCGATACCACAATCTGACTTCCATTATCAACGAGATAAACAAACCTCTGCTCATCCTTTTCCTTTTTCCCTTTCCCTTTTTCCTTGACCAAATTAGCGATCGCCTTACGAATGGAAAGTTCAGCATTGTCCCGCACAAACCCCATATAGGCTTGCACAGTTGCGGCTCCATAATGAGACACCATACGCTGAAGTTCTTTTTCTCCACATGCATTAGCAGCTATTTGTGCTTGTAAGTCGGCAATATTTTGGGCTGGATTTCGCGCTGGATATTCACTAGAAGTTAGCAAAGACAGGGTTTCAACCTCGCAAAATTCACCACTTTTCACAAGCTGGAAATTATTAAAGAGAATTCCTTCTTCTTCAATACTCGTACTATTGGAAGGCATCGATCCAGGGGTGATTCCCCCAATATCAGCATGGTGTCCGCGTGAAGCGACATAGAAAGTTGGTGTTGCCGTTGATTTTGCTAGAGAATCAATAAATACAGGCGTAATTACCGTGATATCAGGTAAATGCGTACCACCGTTATAGGGATTATTAGTCGCAAAAACATCACCTAATTTAAACTCATAACCGCGATCGCTAATCAATGCTCCAATCAAAGCTTTAACACTCTCACCCATAGAGCCAAGATGCACAGGAATATGCGGCGCATTTGCCACTAGTTCACCATCGCGATCGAATATCGCACAGGAAAAATCCAACCGTTCGCGAATATTCACACTAGCACTCGTATTTTGCAGCGTAAATCCCATTTGTTCAGCGATCGATTGAAAGAGATTATTAAAAATTTCCAATTTAATCGGATCAGGAAGAATCTCTTCTCCCCCCTTATTAAGGGGGGCTGGGGGGGATCTATCCTCAGTTTTAACTAAAGATCCCCCTAAATCCCCCTTGTAAAGGGGGACTTCAAGAGATCTTCTTAATATCAAACAATCATCATCCGTTAACTCCGCTTCCCAATTAGGCTCGATCGCATTAGTCCCAGTAGCATCAATAATCAACGCCGCCCCCACAACGCGATCTCCCACCCTCAAATCCTCCCGCCGAAACACAGGCGCACTGCGCCATTCTCCACCCATATACACCTGTGAATAGGCGATCGCCTTACCCGTAGCCAAATTCTTATTTTTCCTTTTTCCTTTTTCCTTTTTCCTTGAAACAATAGTTTCCACAGCGATCGCTTCTACCATCAACAGCTTATCCGCAAAAATAAAACCATATCGCTCTTTATGCAAAGTTTCAAAACTGGTTCGCAAAAATTCTAAGGTTCTTGAAGAATGGAATCGAAGTGGATCGGGCATGATCACCGTCAGCGATGAATCGGTTCCCGCATAACGTAAGCGCAAAGCCGTCTCTATCTGCAAATCACCATCGATATTCCCTTGCAAAACTTCTAATTTGCCATCATCGCTTAATGTTTGAGCAATAATTTCTAATTCTGCTAGTAACTCCAAACTTAATTCTAATTCGACTGAGCGATCGCGAATTGTGCGAATATCCGCTAACCCGATACCGTAAGCAGATAGTACGCCTGCATAGGGATGAATGAATACTTGAGTCATGCCCAATACATCAGCGATCGTACAGGCATGTTGACCACCCGCACCACCAAAACAACAGAGTACATATTCCGAGACATCATAACCACGCTGTACGGATATTTTTTTGATCGCACTTGCCATTTTTTCGACCGCAATTTCCAGAAATCCTTGGGCGACGGCTTCAGGTAATGTGACTTGTCCTGTAGCTTGGCTAATGATTTGCGCTAATTCCGTAAATTTCTCAATCACAATTTGGCGATCGAGTGGCAAGTTCCCATCTTTGCCAAATACTTTAGGAAAGAAATCAGGCTGTAACTTCCCTAACATCACATTGCAATCTGTCACCGCTAAATTACCGCCATTACGATAGCAAGCAGGACCGGGGAATGCTCCTGCTGATTCAGGTCCCACACGATATCTCGCGCCATCAAAAAATAGCAGCGATCCGCCCCCAGCCGCGACCGTATGAATTGCCATCATCGGTGTACTGAGCCTCACACCTGCGACTTCCGTGGATAGCGATCGCTCATAACTGCCTGCATAATGGGCGACATCAGTGGAAGTTCCGCCCATATCGAAGCTGATAATTTTGTCGAAACCTGCTTGTAAACTAGTCTGCACTGCACCAACGATTCCTCCTGCGGGTCCAGAGAGAATGCTATTTTTGCCCTGAAAAGATTTTGATTCGGTGAGTCCACCGTTGGACTGCATAAACATTAAACTTAATGTCTTGTCCCCCTCTCCCCTTTTGGGAGAGGGTCTAGGCGATGCACTGAGCCTGTCGAAGTGGGTGAGGGGCTTATTAAGCGCAGCAGTAATGCGATCAACATAGCGTTTGAGAATTGGTGATAGATAGGCATCAACAACGGTGGTGTCAGCACGACTGATGAATTTAATTAAGGAACTAATTTGATGGGATACGGAAATTTGGGTAAAGCCAATTTGGGTGGCGATCGCGGCTAATTTCTGCTCATGGTGGGGATAGCGATAACTGTGCATTAAAGCGATCGCACAGGATCTAATTCCCATATCGTAGGCTTTTTGGAGTTCTATTACAGCCAAATCTTCATTTAAAGCAATAAGAACTTCCCCTTGAGCGCTATGACGTTCTTCAATTTCTATCACTTGCTCATAGAGCATTTCGGGTAAGACAATCTCTCTTGCAAATATATTTGGGCGATTTTGATAGCCAATCCGCAGCGCATCGCGAAAGCCTTTGGTAATGGCTAAAACAGTGCGATCGCCTTTACGTTCTAACAAAGCATTGGTAGCGACAGTGGTTCCCATTTTAATTGCCGCAATCTGCTCGATCGGAATCGCTTGATCTTGCGAAAGTCCTAAAATATCGCGAATACCTTGAATCGGTGCATCGTTGTAGCGATCGGGATTTTCGGATAATAATTTATGGACAATAATTTCACCATCGGGATTTTGAGCAACGATATCGGTAAATGTGCCACCGCGATCGATCCAAAATTGCCATTGATTATTAATTTTTTCTACTGAAGTTTCTACTGAATTAGCACTCATATTTAGTCTCTATTTTCAGATTAAAATCTCACACCGATTAACCGATTATATGTAAGTATACGCAAGATTTTTTAGGTTATTCTACAGGTTAGCAGTTTTAGGACTTACGCAAAAAAATCCTTGCTGTAAATAATTCGTTGATGGAAAAGTAGGTTATAACAAGAAGTAAATAGG
>JBAXTW010000006.1:0-72961 GCA_037129985.1 Pseudanabaena sp. ELA645
TTTTAAATGGAAGTTCCGTGGTTAGTGTCTTGTTACTTCAGCCAGCCTGTACTAGAAACAACTGATCCGCCTCAGACCATTGAACATTCATGCTGTATCTACTCATAAATCCTCCTCCTGATTACTTAGCTTCTTGATTGTATCCAGTAATTTTGTAGCGATCACACTACAAGATCGCCGCTCTCAAGAGCCTACTATTTACCTCGAAATACTTACGCTAACTTGACAGTTTTTCTCTAAATGACTGTCCAACTTTCTTTAAAATGCGTTCGTAATCGATTTTGTATGTATGATTTCGCTCAATGTGATAAGCAATTTTTTCATCGGTTATCTCCTGATCGTTACTAACTTCTCGTAAGCACTGCCTTGATCGAATATCTAATAGGAACACCTTGCCTAGCCGAAAATGGCTGAAAGCATCAAGCACTTTAACTAAATGGCTTAAATCTCTCTCCTCAAAGAAAATTTCACCTTCGTTGACTGTTATCTTTGCAGATCTTAGTTGATTAGCAAAGTTAAGGAGATTATCTTCACTTGCTCGCTCCCATAAATCATCTCCAGCTAATCGTAATGCTTGCAGACTTTTCCAAGCATTACAGTAAGCCTCAAATTGAGAATTGGCATAATCCTGTCTGGGATTGGTAATACCTATTTGTTTTACAAAGAAAGCAAGTTGTTCCGCGAGTGTAGATTGATTACCAACAAACTGCTGTATGGTGATACTACCCCCTGCATTTAACGCTTGGGCAGATAAGCCATTTGTAGAGGTTATTCCAGAAATATTTGAAGCAATAGAGGATTGTGCATTACTGCTAGATAAAATCACATCATCTCTAGCATCAATATTTTCTACATCTATACCACTTCCAGTTTTTTCATCAGCCCTCATACCTCCTGCACGACTTCTAACACCTTTTGCCCTGATACCGTTCCTACTATTAGAACGTTCATTGGAGCCTGCTACTCTGAGGCTTGTTCCAAATGGCCCCTTGATCTCTGCATGACCTTGCTTTTGGAACTTGAGGAAAGCAATGACTATTATCAGACCAAATATTCCTACAACGAATATAACTGCGACAGTAGCATCCATAGAAAATCCTAAAATTTAATAACAATGGCAATCTTAACTTATTGGTATAAAAATGTCGTTAACCTTCAGTTTTCTTGCTACTAAATTTCTGAGTCAAACCTTCGCCTACTAGCGATAAACCGATCGCCATAAAAGTAATCGCTAATCCAGGGAAAACCGTCATCCACCAGACATTTTCACCAGTCGAGAGAGGATCAAGAGCTTGCTTGAGATCGTGACCCCATTCAGGGACATCTTCGGGAATGCCTAAACCTAAAAATCCTAAACCAGCAATGGTGAGAATCGCATCGGCGGCGTTGAGGGTGAAAATTGCGGGTAAACTTTGGATCACATTGGGCGCTAGATATTTAATTAAGATGGTTTTCGTATCCGCACCGATCGCTTGGGCAGCTTCAATATAAACTTCGGTTTTCGTACTCACAGTTTGGTTGCGGATTACCCGAAAATATTGGGGTATATAGGCAACACTGAGCGCGATCGCTGCATTCCAGACACCAGCGCCTACCACAAAGGCGATCGTCAGCGACAGCAATAAACTTGGCAATGTATAGAGCGCGTCCATCAAAAATACTAAACCGCGATCCAGCCAGCCGCCCTTGTAGCCGCTAATCATTCCTAAAGGTACACCGATGACAATGCTGATGATGGTTGAAGCGATCGTCACCTGCCAAGCCACACCAGCCCCCGCGATCGTTCGTGCAAATACATCATGTCCCTGCAAATCTGTCCCAAACCAATGCTGTGATGAGGGGGCTTCTTGGATCGGGTAGCTGAGAAATTCAGTGGGATTTAACAACCCTACGGCTTGGAGTAAGGGTGAAGCGATCGCCATCAGCAAAAACATAGCGCTAATCACGATACCAATAGACATTAACCGTTGCGATACTGACTGCTTAGGCGATTTCATAGGGGAAAATATTAAATAAAAACTGAATAAAAACCAATTTATCGGTCTCCCGCCTACGGTGGGAAACCGATAAATTGGTTTTTCCTTGATTTGTACTATACCGCGATCGCTAAATCTAGTTAGAATTAGAATCCCTAGGATCGTGGATAAAAGTTATGGACGTAATTCCCGCAATTGATATTTTAGATGGACGCTGTGTCAGGCTCTATCAGGGGGATTATCAACAATCGGAAGTATTTGGTGAAGACCCTGTAGAGGTTGCCCAACGTTGGTACAGTCAGGGCGCTAAGTATTTACATGTGGTTGATTTAGATGGCGCAAAGGCTGGCAAGCCTCAAAACCTTAAAGTAATTGAGGCGATCGCCCGTTCCATCCCCATGCGTGTACAGATGGGTGGAGGGCTGCGCGATCGCGAAAGTATCATTTCGGTGCTGAAATCTGGCGTAAGTCGAGTCATTTTAGGAACGGCGGCGGTGGAAAGCTCGCAACTGGTTGCGGATATTTGTGCGGAATTTCCTGAACAAATCATGATTGGCATTGATGCGCGGAATGGCAAGGTTGCCACCAGAGGTTGGCTGACCACTTCCGATGTCATGGCTGTTGATTTAGCCAAGCGGATGACTGAGGTTGGCGTGGCTGGGATTATCTACACCGATATTCATCGCGATGGCACGATGCAAGGACCAAATATAGAGGCTTTGCGTCAACTTGCAGAAAATGTCAATGTGCCAGTAATTGCTTCTGGCGGCGTTAGTTCGATTACCGATTTGTTAAATCTCGTATCCCTAGAGTCCGTTGGAGTCACAGGGGCGATCGTTGGCAAGGCGATCTACACAGGTGATATTCAACTGCGTGAAGCAATAAAGGCTGTGGGTAATGGGCGTTGGCAAGATGTGATTGATAACTCAGCGATCGCTTGAATTCAAAAATAAGGTCGGTGCATCGCACCGACCTTATTTTTGGTTGTTTGCATGAGAAAATAGCACAAACATCTCTAGAATTAACTTAACAAGAGTATTGTTATGGGCTTTGCTGACTATTCGATCGCTGAGATCGCAGAAGACTACAAACTCAGCCTTGAGTCTGTATTTCAACTATGCGATCGCCTTGGCATCGCTTACCAAGATGCGGAAACCAAACTCGCTTTGGAAGACGCAAAAGCCGTAATCATGGCTTCCGAAGCCCAAAATTCTAAAAAGCCTAAAGATCGAGCGTGATTAGCCAATCGCAACAAATCTTTAACATTAGATTAATTTCTTTTAGATAAACTTAGATTAACTAAATTATCTCCCGTAATCATGAACAAAAATCTTTTTAAACATCTAGCTGTAGCGATCGCATTCGTAATGCTTTCCTTCCAGCTTTTTACATCCAGTGTTAGCGCCGCCGACATTCCCATCGAAAAGCGTACCGTTCCCCTTAACGAAACCACCAATATTGTCTTGACTCAAAAAGACCTTTCCAAGGGCAAGAAATTATTCGCTAATACCTGTGCTACCTGTCACCTTGGCGGAGCTACCTTCACCAATCCCAACGTGAATCTATCTCCAGAATCCCTAGCTGGAGCCTACCCTGCCCGCAATAATGTCCTCGGTTTGGTGGATTACATGAAGAAGCCCACCACCTATGACGGCGTGACTGAAATCTATGACGTTCACCCTAGTCTTAAGAGTACTGATATTTTTCCGACTATGCGTGGCTTAACCGACAATGACCTCAAGTTGATTGCAGGATTCATCCTATATGAACCCAAGGTTAGAGGTATTGGCTGGGGCGGCGGAAAGATATACTATTAAACGAACAATGTAAATCTAACGATCTGCGTACTAGTCATACGTCATCGTTAGATATGCTAGTCTCATAAGCCTTTCTCTACATGTTTTAGTTGCCTTGGTTCGAGTCGAGTCGAATTAGTGCAAGTCAAGTTGAATTTTAGTTGGTAATTAATTATGAATCTTTCTTTCATTACGAAAAAGCTCGGTCTAGCGATCGCCAGTCTTTTGTTTGTTGTTGGTAGCTTCTTTATGTCGGCAAGCCCTGCTGCTGCTGATACTGTCACCGTTAAGATGGGTTCTGATGGTGGTCAGCTAGTATTTGTACCTAAGGTTGTCACCATTAAGGTTGGTGATACTGTCAAATGGGTGAACAATAAGGCTTTCCCCCACAATGTTGTGTTTGACGGTCATCCAGAGCTTTCTCGCAAGAAATTGGCTCAAAAGCCTAAGGCTGAGCTAATGTCTACTTTTAACGAAGCTGGTGAATTTTCTTACTACTGCTCACCACATCGTGGTGCTGGTATGCAGGGCAAAGTAATTGTCAAAGGCTAATTTTTAAATTAGTTTCACAAATTTAGTTTCACAAAAAGAGGCTCAAACAATGTTTGGGTCTCTCTTTTATAGGTTTATTAGCGATCAAGCCAAAATGCTTATACAGAAAGCATTTCAAATAAGCGCTTTAGCTGATGAAAACTCTTTGCGCTTCGTGGGATCTTATGTGTGCGTCTCAATTGTTTCATTGAACAAGAGTTAGTGGGTAATGGATTGACTGACGTTGCCATTACCTACTATTTTTTTACGCAACAGCTAAAGATTTAATCCAAACCGAAAATAGAGTTACTACACGATGTGCAGTAACTCTATTTTTCGTTTCTGGCATAATAGAAATAGCTTTAATCGTTTATGGGAGGCAACTATGACGATCGCATTAGATAAGCCCATTGTAACTATCGTGCAACCATCTCCAAAAATGTCCCTTGAGGAATTCTTGGCGTATGACGATGACACAGAAGTAATGTATGAATTTGTGGATGGAGAACCAATATTAATGGCGACTGAAAGTGAAATTAATCGGCGGATAGCCATGTTTATAGTTATTTGCCTTGCTCAATTGGGGATTCCGTCCTATCGGTTATCGATGAAGACAGAAATCATTACCACTGGTTCACGGATGCGGATTCCTGATTTGGTTGTGTTTTCGGAAGAGTTGGCTAAGGTGATGGAAGGCGCAAAGCGATCGCTAATAGTTTCCGATATGCCAGCGCCGTTATTAGTGGTTGAAGTAGTTAGCCCTAATCAAAGTAGTCGAGATTATCGACATAAGCGATCGGAATATGCAGCGCGGGGTATTAGTGAATATTGGATTATTGATCCAATTTTGGGGCGGGTGACGGTATTGGAATGGGTGGATGGTTTTTATGAAGAAAAGGTATATGAAGGGGAACAAAGCATCATTTCGCCCATATTTGCTGAGCTAAAGTTAACAGTTGCTCAAGTATTACAGCAATTTTAGTGCTACTTAAGAACGAACGGTGTTAAAGATATGATGATCGCCTCTAGCAAAAGTCAAGCGCAACCTCAACAAGTAGTTTCTCACCACGATCTCTACGAACAGGATTTTTGTCTGTGGATCGAGCAGGCGGTGACGTTGCTATCAGAAAATAGAATGTCTGAGTTGGACAGAGAAAATCTCATCGAGGATTATTTGCCTGAGTAAATTTTCTATATTTTTCTTAGGCGACGCAGATCAATTTTGGCGCGGAGTTCATCTTTGATTCTGGCTAGGATTGAATCTTCATCAATGGTTTCCAAAATTCTTTTAACCACTGCTTTTGGTCCATCCGCTCCCCATGATGCCCCATTGGCAAGATATTCCTTAGTCACCATTCCTAACGCATAAGTAGAAAAACCTGCGACACCTGCTTGGGCGATCGCGATCGATACATATCCCCCCAGTGTTAAGCCACCAGTCACAGGCGCGGCGATACCAAGCAAACTTTTGAGGGAACTTAACCCGAATGTGGCGAGAAATTCACTTGCGCCAATGCCGCCCATGCCGATCGCAATTTTTTGCATTAGGGCGATCGCGCCACGATTACTCATGTTGATCCCATAGAGTTTTGAGAGCGCCACGATCATCGACACGTCAATAATCGCCGTAGTGATCACATCAACTACGGTAAAGGGATTAACGGCGATCGCGACGGCTTGGGTAATTACACAATTCCAGATCACCCGATTGGCTTGGCGATCGCGCACAAACATTTTGCGTTGGACTACGCGCTCCTGCACCATATCCGCAAACAGCATCGTATTTAGGGCAATTAAAGATTTACCTTCGCGATCGAGGACTTCCAAAATTTTGATTTTCAGATCATCGATTTGGGGCTTACCTGAGACCAACTCCGCTTCAAAGGAACCATCGGGCTGACGAATGGCTCTAGCCACAAGAGGCGAAGCCGCCGTCATCACAATTTCATCTTTAGTTAATAACTCCCGCACCCGTTCATCGCGAATTTTCGCATAAATAGCTAATCGATCTTCGGGCGGATATTGGTCTATTTTGTTAAATACTAGCAAAATTGGTTTACTAGCGCCCCTTAGCTCTGAGAGCGCATCATATTCAACCTTAGTAATATCTCCCGCCACGACAAATAAAATTAAATCCGCCTGTTGAGCAATTCTTTTCGCCAGTTCCGCCCGCCCCTCACCATCAACTTCATCGATCCCAGGCGTGTCAATTAACTCAATTCTCGCCTCACCCCGCCCTTGAAATGACGCTTTCAGAATTGTGCGATCGCCATTTGTTTGCATTGCTTCACGGGTTATTTGCCATTCTGCGGCTTGCCGACTCGTAGTTACTCCATGTAAAGGTCCCGTTTCAAAAACTTGATTTCCCATCAGCGCATTCAATACTGAGGATTTACCCCGCCCCACCATGCCAAATACGGCGATTTGCAAAACCTGACGCTCCAATTTATCGAGCATTTGTTGAAGTTCTTCCAGTGGCTCCTCTAATCCCCGCCGTTCCCGTTCGGACAAGTCCAGATTTGCCACAATATCGCGCAAAGTCCTTTGAGCTTGGCGATAATTCATCTCCTCAAAGATCTCATCAAAGCTAAGGAAATTTTCATTGTCAGTTTGGTTGGATGTTTGATTTGGTGATTGATTTGGCGTTTGATATTCGGGCATAACATCACTAGCATAACTACTTCAAAGGAACTATACTTATAATATTCCAGTCGTGAAGAGTGTAGTAGAAGGCAATGATTTACTGAAGTAACTTGCAATCAATTCCTTCTTTGCCCTTTTACTTTTGCCCTTTTACTTTTGCCTTTTTACTTTTTACTTTTTTCGCCATCATAGCTAGGAGAAATATGTCCGTATTTAAGTCGTTGGTTAGTCTAGCAGCCACCGCAGGTGTCGCAGGGGCGATCGCTGTTAGTCCCATATTTACTCTCAAGGCTGAAGCTCTCACCGAGGCACAGGTTTTGGAGCGATTGGGCAGTATTCCTATTTTTACGATTACTGACGATAAAGGCTCACCACTTTTGGGAAGTGTGCCACAGCAAACGAATGCTAAACCTGATGATAGTCAGATTTTATTTTTCTTCTTGGGTTCTGATGAAGCGCAACAGATGCTAAATCAGGTACAAAAAAACACCCCTGAAGTCGGCAAAAAAGCTCAGATTATCGTGCGATCGATGAATGATGCTTATCAGGTGATTCGCCAAAACAAAGACAAAAAAGTTGTTTTTCAGTTTATTCCCGCTAGAGCCAGCATCGAGTCAGCACGAACTATCCTCACTGCTCAAGGTGTAGCGGCGGACAAAATCCCGAACGTGCCTGTTTTCTTTGCGATCGGCGGACAAGATAAGAGCCAAGGCTTGTTAACCATGAGCATCGATCAAAATGGAAAGAAAGAGCAGGTGGTTCCATTTTTCCTCGATAAGTCGGATTTACAGAACTTGCTCGATCGCGCTAGCAAGGATCAGCCCGATGTAACCAAATCAACCAAGATTCAAGTTGCATCATTGTTCCAAGTTTTAGATTCAATGGTATCTAAGGATAATAAGCCCAATCCTGAAGTGGAGCGATTCCAATTTGTGCCATCGCGTACTTCTTTTGAGTACATTATTAAAAATACGCAGCAATCGGCAACGCCTCAAGTCGCACCGCAGACGATTCCTGCCACAGTTGCCCCCCCCAAACCCAAATAAGGCAAAAGGCGCGATGCGCTATTTACTTTGAGTAATAAAAAAGGCGCAATGCGCCTTTTTTATTACCAGTCCCAATCAGAATCTTGATTGTTACGACCCCGATCGCTATATCCAGTATCACGCGGATTGCGATCGCCATAATTACGATTGGAATTATTATCGCGATCGCCATAATTACGACTATCTCGCTCCTTAGCGACATAATCTCTATTCACATCGCGCCCCATATCACGAGAACTATCGCGGAAATTATCACGTGGGGCTTCTCGAATATAGTCACGATTATTTTGATTATCACGACTATATTCGCGATTAATGTCACGATTCATATAGGCGGAAGGTGCGCCAGTTTTAACATCAGGTGCGCCACCAAAAGCGATTAATAGGGGAAATCGCAATAAATCCACAGAAATTAATTCCTCAGATTCATCGATAATTACTAATGGCTTGAGTCCCTCCTTGACCATGCGATCGCCTTTAGTTGCTAGGGGCTCAGGATCTTCAAATAGGGCAATGCCTTTGTCGGAGCCGAAATGCTCTCTGGTCAAGCCTAGACAATCTTGAAAGCCGCGCCGCCATTCGCCAAGGCGTTCTGGAGAGGTTGCTAAAACTAAAATCCGTAAACTTTCACCATAAACAGCTTTTAAAACTGAGATCGCTGCCGAAGTAACCAAAATATTTTGTAAGCGGGTTCCCATTGTGCGGATTGCGCCGCGCCCAGACTGTTCAAAAAACCATTTCGATACGCGATCGGCATGAACCTGCTCAAAAGTGCGCCGCAGTTTCCATGCGGGACCATAATAATCAGGCAAGGTGCGATAACGCTCTAAAAGCTGATCAACCCGTTGTTTATATTCCGCAAAGGTTTGTCCTGATAGCAGTAATGGCTCGGCTTCTTTGACAGGTTTCTTTTCTGTAACTACGACAGTTTCATGCTCAGGCTTGGTAACTGGGGCGACAAGATTGAGCTTTTCAGCGCTGGCGACTAGATCTTGTAAACTGCCCACTAAATAATCCTTGAAGCCCTGAACGCGCACGGCGATATCCTGTGAGGCTCCTGCGTAGGTGCTAGTCATTTCCTTATCAAGACGATCTTTTTTCTTTTCCAGAATAGCGATCGCTGATTGCAGTTCTTGTTTTTGATATTCGAGGCGAGCCACATCCGCCTGTGCTAAGCGAATAATTCCTGATTGGAGGTCATCGATTTGGTCTTGTAAAATTTTTGATTTTGTAGTTTTGAGGTGATCGACTTGATCTTTGAGTTCTAACTCTTGCTGTTTAAGCTGTGCGATCGCAGTAGTAACCACATCCCCTTCAGATATATCAGCAATGATCGCTAAATTTTCACTGGTTATCTCACTGGTTACTTCGTCAATTTCTGAGTCGATGTTAACGGATTGCTCAGAAATATTTTCGTTAATATTTTCGTTTTGAGAGTTATCTAAATTTGCTGATGGGGCGATCGCTTCGGGGGATTCACCTTGGTCAGATGGATTTAAATTCTCTTCTAAAGGCAGTTGATCGGACTCCATAAGGTTCTCATTACGTCAGGGTGATCTATTTTATACCAAGTTATTGATTACACTGTTTCTTAATCACTTCCGCCGCGCACATCTTGCCCGAAAGCGTTGCCCCTTCCATGCTGTCGATGTAGTCCTGCATCGTGTAGCTACCCGCAAGGAAGAAATTCGAGACAGGTGTAGCTTGAGCGGGACGGAAGGGATCTTGACCTGGGGCTTCGCGGTAGAGGGATTGGGCGAGTTTGACTACGCTCGACCAAGTGACATTTAGCTGGTTAGAAGAAGGGAAAATCTGATGCACTTGAGCAATCATCTTCTCCACGATCGCTTCATTACTGAGCTTAATATAATCATCCGCAGGGGTAATTACTACTTGTAATAGAGAACCTTCACCTTCTTTGTAATAATCAGTAGGACTGGTAATCGCAAGATCCGCAAAGGTAGAAAAGTCTACTTTAATCGCATAAAGAAGATTATCGATATCTGTGACCCAGCCATCAAAGCGAAGTTGCACGGTGATTACAGGCACTGCATCTAACTTATAGATATTGTCAAACTGCGACCACACGCGCCATTTCTCAGGAATTATGCGTTTCACCCCTGGCACATCCGTAGCGCAAATATACACATCCGCATTGACAATTTCTTCGCCATCTTCTTTCCCGACGATGAAACCAGTCACGCGAGTATCTTCACCTTCACCTTCAAAGAGAACTTCTCGTACACCGCGCCGTAAATGAATCTTACCGCCCTTTGATTCGATATGTTTAACGATTGGCTTATGCAAGAACACATCAGGAGAACCTTCCAGCATTCTCAAAATAGAAGCTTCGGTGCGGGATGCAAAAAACTGAAAAATCGTCAGCATACATCTTGCCGAAATATTTTCGCAGTCGATGAAGCCTAAGCCGTAAGCGATCGCATCCCACATTAGATCAAGACTTGCTTGTGAGCCGCCCATCCCCAAAAACCAATCTTTAAAACTAATATTATCAAGGGCGCGTATTTCTTTCATTGCGCCGACATGATCGACTAAGCCGCGAATTAATGGACTCCGCCCGATCGCGATCGCATTTTGGATTTTGTCCTTAAGTGGCAACTGCCCCGTGGTCACAAACGCTTTCAAACCATGAAAAGGTGCGCCGCCAAAGTCTCGAAAATCCAAAGCTGCTTGCTTACCACCTGGATTTACAAAAATATGCGTATGTTCCTTAAGGCGTAAATGTTCGAATGCTCCTGTTTTTTTCATCAGGGCAAACAGGTTGTAATAGCAGCCAAAAAATACATGCAAGCCCATCTCGATATGGTTGCCGTCTTTGTCTAGCCAACTGCTGACTTTGCCACCGACAAAGGGACGAGATTCAAAAAGTTCTACCTCATAGCCCTGTTCGCTGAGTTCTACGGCAGTACTCATACCCGCCAAGCCTGCACCAATAATCGCTGCTTTCATGTCTTGTTCCGCTCGACCCTTACTGTCGTTACCTTGGTTGTTAATTTTTGCTTAACATATTGTAATCTTGTTTGGCTCACTCAACCCTCAAAAGCTTGGAAGCGATTCTTCAATAATCACATTTGTGAGTCCGATATAATTACCGTTTTGACACGCCTAGTTTTTCTTGTCGTTTCGTTTTGAGATTCGTTTTAAGGTTTGTTTTGATATCATTGCGATCGCCTTTATTTACCCTCGCAAAAGGAATCACATCCGCCGCCGACATTTCTCGTGCTGAACGAATCAGTAAACCCGCAATAAACAAACAGGACAAGGTGGAACTACCGCCATAACTGAGGAATGGGAAAGGCAAGCCTGTAGTCGGTAACACTCCAGTTGCTACGCCTACATTTAAAAGCGCTTGCACCACAATTAATGAGGTTGAACCAAGTGCAATCAACCGAATCACAGGATCTTTGCATTTATAAGTTACCGACAGCCCAATCGTGCCGTAAATCATCACCAACAGCAGCAAGCAAAGTCCACCAAACAAGCCAAATTCTTCGGCGAAAACCGCAAAAATAAAGTCGGTATATTGAATCGGTAAAAATAATTTTTGTTGGGACAAGCCAAACCCAGTTCCCCATAATCCACCTGAACCGATCGCCATCAAACTCTGCACCAACTGATAGCCATCTCCCGCCTGATCTTGCCAAGGATCGAGAAATGACATAATCCGCCGCCTCTGATATTCACGAAAGGTGACGCTAGCGATCGCCACACAAGTACCTAAAGCCGCCGTGCCAAATAGTTGCAAGCTAGGTAATCCTGCGCCCAAGGCAATCAACCACAGCGTAATTCCGCAAAGCGCAGTCACACTCAAACTCGGCTGCATCAAAATGCCGCCCAGTACCAACAAAAATACAAATAGCCAGCCAACTTTTGCTTTCCAAGGCGTGCGATTCCAATTACCAAAAAGCTGCGCCGCTTGCAAAATCAAAAATGGCTTAATTAATTCTGAAGGCTGTAATAAAAACGAACTTGATCCCACCGATAGCCATCGAGTTGCGGCGTTGCGCGTTGTCCCCAATCCAGGGATATGGGTCGCGTAGAGCATTGCCAGAATTATAAATAGAAATATTGGGCTAATCTTGAGCATGAACTTTAATGGCAAATGCACGATCGCATTAAAGATCAGTAAGCCAATCACTGCCCAAGCTAATTGAAATTTAAAATATAGCGTGCCATCCTTGAAGGCAATATCAGCAACAGGATAGGAAGCGGAAAACAGTACGGCTAGTCCTGCAAATAACCACAAAAAAGTCAGCCATCGCAATAGACGGGCTTCTGTCGCCCATTTATCAACGGTGCGATCGAAAAATGGGAATACCTGAAAAATCTTGAGGAGTTTCACGGTTGCTGGGGGACTTCGTGGTTAAGTGCAGAAAGTTAAGGATTTCGTGCTGTTATTTTAACCATGATTTTTCGCGATCGCTTCAAACCTGAAATTATTTCTAATGATTTTTTTTGTTTACGCTATACAGAAAATTTTCTAAGCCTATATCCATCCGATGTAACAACGATAAATGCACCCGCTACTGAAGACAAGCCTTGATGTCTGCTACCTGCAAATCTGGATAGTAGTCACGAATAATATCTTGAAACGAAAGCCCCTCATTGAGTAATTCCAATACATTCTGCACGGTGATGCGCGTACCTGTTATACAAGGTTTACCAAAATGGATTTGAGTACTAACTGAGATTCTATTCATAATCGGATGTTGGACTATAGAATATTGCAAATTGTATGTGTTGCCATTGTAGATCCACTCGCAACCTCAAAAACAATAGGCTTACCATGTCTCTGTCCAACGTTTTTTGCAGTTGAGCGATCGCTGGATAAATGCCCATGATGCCGAGACATTTTGTGTAGCCACGATCAGACAGTTTTTCGATTCATTAATTGAATCATTAACCGAAACAAAATTAAGACCGTCAAAAAATAAGTTTTCGCAGTAGGGGCCGAGCATTCCCACCACAATTTATAAATTCTGAAATCCCTTCTAATTGGGAATGCTCTGCCCTAAACTCGCAACGCAGGGACAATTTATCGATAAAAGCGAAGGGTTTAGCATTTGCAGATCGAGATTGTGGTGTGAGTTTATAAAGTGTGGCGCAAATGCTAAACCCCTACGAGATTATTGATTGGGTGAAAAAAGGTTTTACAAAACAAAATGTTTATGGGTTAATTGTTTTAACAATGTTCTGTGTCAATCTACATCCAACAGATTGAAAGCGGACAAGCATAACGAAAAATACATTAGATTCACAGGGAAAAAGCCTGTGTTTACCCCCCCCATAATTTCTAAAACCCTTGCTGTGATTGCTTTTACAGCTTTTATGTCTTTGTCGGCTACCTCCGTGTCGGCAATCAATATCACAGGTGTCACCGCGTCAACTGACATGGGATCTGGTAGTGGTGGTAACATCGAAAATACAGTCAATGGTGCTGGACTTCCAAGCAATATTCCCAGTTTAACAGGGATTCATGTCTCAGCAAGCACTACAAATGCTTGGGTTTCCGTATTAGGAACAAGAACAGGAAACATTGACTTTAATCTTGGCGGAAGCTATGACCTCAGTGGTTTCAGTTTCTGGAATTTCATTGGTGGTGTTAGTAACGTTGGTATTAAAGATGTTAGCATTTTGACCTCGACCGATGGCTCAGTATTCACATCTCTAGCAGGTGCGCCCACTCAATTTGCCCAAGGCGTAAGTAGTGCAGCAAACCCTCAGACATTTACATTTTCCCCAACTACCGCATCCTTTGTGCGCTTTGCAGTGGCTAGCAACTATGGTAATGCGAACTTTACAGGATTTTCGGAAGTCCAGTTTGATTCGGCGGCGACACCTGTTCCCTTTGACTTCGATCCTTCCCTTGGAGTCGTCGGACTCGGTGTAGTGTTTGGGATTAACAAGTGGCGCAAGAATAAGAATAAAGATCTGAAAAAATAAGTTTTCGCTAATCAGGGCAGAGCATTCCCGCCCTGATTAGCACGAATTAATGTTCCCGTTGGATCAGGCAAGTTTTCGATTAATTGATTCAATCATTAACCGAATGTTTTCTGCTTGTATTTTCACGGTTTCTGCTTGGAGTTGTGCAGAAATTGCATAGCGATCGGCGATCGCACTTTGTTGTTTCGTTACTTCCTTAAGTTCGCGCAAATCATCCTTAATATCAACCACATCACGGGAATGCACGTCATTTTGCGTGGAAAGATGCTCGATAAGATTCTCAAGTTTGCTATTAGTCGTTCGTAATTCTTGACGCAATGCTTGAGATTCATCTTTTTGCGTGGAAAAATGCTCGATAAGATTATCGAGTTTGCCATTAGTCGCTCGTAATTCTTGGCGCAATGCTTGAGATTCCTCAGCTAGAGTAATCAAAGCGCTTTCTACTCGATCCAGTCTGCTATTTATTTCTTGAGTCATAGTTTATCCTTTGGCTCCCAATTAATTTTACAGGAAACACACGAGAGATTGAAAGCTCAGCGTCTTCAGACCTGAGATGAAAATCGGACGAGCGAATTTATTCGCTTTCTTCTTCTAGATTATGACACAATCAGCAATATTTACGCTATAATAGTAAGCGTAAACAAAGATAAATCCATGTTAGTTCTCGAAGCAAAAGTAAAAGGCAAAACAGAGCAGTACAGTCTCATTGATGAGGCGATTCGTACTGCTCTGTTTGTGCGTAATAACTTACCGTTCGCTGATTTTCTTAATGCAAATGACATTCATTAATTTGCACTTTTTGGCATTACTATTGATAATTAATACTAATAAAGGTCATTATTGCTTTAATTTATTTGTAATGCATACAAGAAGGTGAAAATCAATAACTTCGTAAAAAAAGTTCATAAAGCCTGAGATCCTTATTGTCCCGTCAAATGTTTTGACCTATTTCAAAAATCAGCGAACCGTAAGTAATAAGGCTTTGAGATACTGGATGGATAATCACGGAGCCAACAAATACGATCTGTCCGCACAGTCCGCTGTGCTTGCTAAAGAGTTTGACTTTGCTAAAAAACTAAACTCTCAAGCAAGACAAGCCAGTGCCGAGAGATCATGGTCTGCGATTAATCGATTTTTTGATAACTGCAAAAAGAAAGTATCAGGCAAGAAAGGATATCCGAAGTTCAAGAAACGTGGTCACTCAGTTGAATATAAGCAAACTGGATGGAAACTTTCTGAAGATCGAAAATGCTTAACTCTGACCGATGGCTTCAAGATTGGCAGGCTCAAATTAGTTGGTAGTCGAGATCTTAACTTCTATCAGATTGAGCAGATTAAACGAGTCAGACTGGTTCGCCGTGCTGACGGCTACTATGCTCAATTCTGTGTAGATATTGATCGTAAAGAAGAAAGCGAGCCAACTCAAACCACAATTGGGTTAGATGTTGGGCTTAACCATTTCTACACCGATTCAAAGGGTGAAATAATTGAGAATCCTAGATTTCTTAGAAAATCAGAACGTCAACTCAAAAATTTGCAACGTAAAGTTTCTAAGCGTAAAAAGGGATCGGCTAATCGTAGAAAAGCAATTAAACGGTTGGCAAGAAAACATTTGCAAGTCAGTAGGCAGCGTAAAGACTTTGCGGTAAAAACTGCAAGGTGCGTAGTTCGGTCTAACGACCTGATTGCCTATGAAGATTTGCAAGTTCGGAATATGGTCAAGAATCATAAATTAGCTAAGTCCATATCTGACGCAAGCTGGTCTATGTTTCGGGATTGGGTTGAGTATTTTGGCAAAGTATTTGGCAAGGTCACGATTGCAGTGCCGCCACAATATACAAGTCAAAACTGCTCAACTTGCGGAGCATTAGTCAAGAAATCGCTGAGTGAGCGCACTCATCAATGCAGTCATTGCGGTACGGTTTTAGACCGTGATCACAATGCTGCGTTGAATATCTTGGCTATTGGATTAAATAGGGTAGGGCATACCCAAATTTCTACGCCTGTGGAGAGTTCGACCTCTGCCTTGTAGATTTCGGTCTATCTGGTAAGTTGTCTCGCTGAATCAGGAATCTCAGTCGCTTCAGCGCTGAGAGTGTCAAACCTGATGTAAACCCATCATAAAATACATTAAAACTCGCTTAAGTGGCGAGATTTGCAACAACAGCAAACCAAAGCGGCGGAAGACTTTGAAGAACCAATTGTGGTTAGAAAATAGGCGATTAGAAATATCAGTCAACCAAATTACGCCTAAGTTGTCCCATTTGCGCTTGGCTTCGTAACGTTTTAAGACCGCGATCGCTCCCAAATCCTCGTGATCGCGATGAGCAGCTTTCAAGACATTAGCTAAAGCATTCACATCGCGAATACCGAGATTCATTCCCTGTCCTGCGATAGGGTGGGTAGTGTGGGCAGCATCACCGATAAGGGCTAGGCGCGGCTGAATATAGGTTTGACTATGCATCCAACGTGGGGAATAGTTGGAGCGATCGCTAGATATTACTTTGATATTTCCTAATTTCTGCATTAGGGGCGCACCAAAGCGTTTTGCTAGTTCTTGCAAAAATGTCGGTTCATCAAGGGCGAGTAAAATTGGTGTTTCTTCTTTGGTTGCTGTCCAGACGATACAGGCGCGATCGCTACCTAGCGGCAGAATCGCAAAAGGTCCGCTAGCTTGAAATCTTTCGTAGGCAAAATTTTGATGGGAGTTTTCGGATTGGATCGTGGTGACGATGCAAGTTTGCTCGTATAGTCGTTCTTCAATCTGAATGTTTGCCATTTGACGTACTAGCGATCGCCCACCGTCCGCACCGACTAATAATTTCGTTTCTAGATATTGATCGCCAATTTCAGAACTGATTTTGACGCGCATCACATCGCGAGCGCTGAGATATTCAATCGCTAAAATTTGGGCTGGACAAATTAATTCTAAATTCTCGCATTCCTTGACAAATTCCCAGAGTGAAGCCAAAGTTACCGAGTTTTCGACAATATAACCCAGAGCTTCTTGCCCCATATCCTCACAGCGCAACTGCACTTGATATGGTGAATCTCCTTCGGATACTTGGATTTGATGCATTGGGGTTACGCCTCGGCGCTGCATCCCGCCCCACACACCGATATTTTGCCAAATCTGACTGGAACCATAGGCGATCGCACTTGCCCGACCATCAGCCGTAAATTCTCCGCGCAAAAACCTACCATTGCTTTCAATGATTCCCACTTTGAGATCGCGATTTGCTGTGCAGTTCTTATCACCCAAAGCACAGGCTAAACTCGCGCCCACCATTCCCGCGCCAACGATCAATACATCAAACATTTTTTTAATTAACATCGATAATTGCTCTATGACCTATTATCAACATTTTGTAAAGAAATATTGCGGAATCACAGATATTTTTAACTTTTTTTAATTATTTTTTACGATGGCGATCGCTTAAACCCGAAAATGAGGATCTGTCCGCCCCTTGATTGTTAGCAAAAAAGACTACAGCTAACAAACAGGTCGTTTGGTATGGTATAGAAAGGAGTAGAGATTTTTTGCTTGACTCCTATCGCGAGATTTTGACTACTGCAATCAAAACATTTACTAAATGCCAATTGAGTAACAGAAGTCTCATCATCGAAGTGGGAAAATTTTGGACTAGAAAGAAAATTTTGGAGAGAGTTGGATGAGTTCCCCAGCAACACTGTCAGCTTCATTAGTACAGATAGTTAATTCAGAGACCGATCGCAAAGCCGCTAATTCGCGTCTGTTATATCGCCTCAAGCTGGTCGAAGATCTGTGGGAATCAGTCCTATTGAAAGAAAGCGGTCAAGAACTAGTCGATTTACTGCGCCAACTGCGAGCCATGTGTTCGCCAGAGGGACAAGCCCCTGAATATCCTGCTGAAGCCGTTTTAAAAGTGGTCGAAAGCCTTGACTTGCAACAGGCTACCACCGCCGCCCGCGCTTTCGCCTTATTTTTTCAATTAATTAACATTGTCGAACAGGATCATGAGCAGGAAAAGACCAGTATGCAACGAAGCATACCGAAAAATGGAGAAGGCGAAAATACTCCTGCATTTCGTTGGCTATTTCCTGAACTTAAAAGACTAAATGTGCCACCTGGACAAATCCAAAAAGTTCTCAACAATCTTGATATTAGTCTCGTTTTTACGGCTCACCCCACCGAAATTGTGCGCCATACAATTCGGGAGAAGCAACGCACGATCGCCAAGATGCTCAAAGAACTAGATCGGATTATCGGCTCCAATGATAATGAACTCGTGCTACAGGCGATCGCCTCAAATTGGGAAGCAACGTCATTAAGGGAGCAAATAGCTGAGGAAATTCGCCTTTGGTGGCGCACCGATGAGCTTAATCAGATTAAGCCGACGGTTTTAGACGAAGCCGACTACACATTGCATTATTTTGAAGAAGTTTTATTTGATGCGATCCCCGTGCTTTACGATCGCCTCGCCTCCTCAATTTCAGCAACATTTCCCAAATTAAAGTTGCCACGCCATAACTTTTGTAATTTTGGCTCGTGGGTGGGTAGCGATCGCGATGGTAATCCCTTTGTCACCCCTGAGGTCACATGGCAAACCGCTTGCTATCAGCGCAATCTCGTCATTACCAAATACATTAAATCGATTGAACATCTCAGTCGGTTGTTGTCGCTGTCTCAGAGTCTTAGTGATGTTTCGGAATCGCTACTGGATTCTCTAGCCGATGATCAAATTTACTTGCCTGATATCTATGCCAAAAACTCGATTAAATTTCGTCAAGAGCCTTATCGTCAAAAGCTAGCCTATATCAAGGAAAGACTCTACCGTACTCGCGATCGCAACCGTAATCTGCGGCAGAGTGGTTGGCAAGCCTCAGAGATGGAGCTATCCACCAAGGGACAAGAACATCAGCTATATAACCATGTTTCTGAATTTCTTGCCGAACTGAAACTCATTCAAGCAAGTTTAATCGAAACCAGACTCAATCCTAAACCTTTAGAAAACCTGATTCGTCAAGTTGATGTCTATGGATTTCATCTAGCTCACCTCGATATTCGCCAAGAAAGCACCCAGCACAGCAATGCGATCGGCGAAGTTGCGGCTTCATTGCAACTTTTAGACAAACCCTACGATGACCTCACCGAAGCCGAAAAGGTGATCTGGCTAACCAAAGAGTTACAAACTCGCCGCCCGATGATTCCTGCAAAGCTGAACTTTAGCGACAAAACCAACGAAATCATCGAAACATTTCGGATGGTCGCCAAGGTGCAGCAGGAGTTTTCTGTCGCAATTTGTAACAACTATGTGATCAGCATGAACCGCAGTGTCAGCGACATTCTCGAAGTGCTGCTACTCGCCAAAGAAGCGGGACTATACGATCCCGCCACGGGTAAGGGGTCCCTCAGCATTGCGCCTCTGTTTGAAACGGTTGAGGATTTGCAAAGCGCCCCACCGATTATGACTGAGCTTTTCGAGTTGCCGCTTTACCGCACCTATCTCGAAAGCCATGATCATTTGCAAGAGGTAATGCTCGGCTATTCCGACAGTAATAAAGATTCAGGATTTTTAAGCAGCAACTGGGAAATTTATAAAGCGCAACGGGCGCTGCAAGATGTTTGTCAGAGATACAAAGTTGATCTGCGGATGTTCCACGGACGCGGTGGATCAGTTGGACGCGGTGGTGGTCCTACCTATGAAGCAATCTTGGCGCAACCAGGACGGAGCATCGAAGGAAGGATCAAGATCACCGAGCAGGGTGAAGTACTAGCCTCTAAATATTCTCTGCCCGAAATTGCACTTTATAACCTAGAGACGATTACTACCGCCGTAATTCAAGCAGCTTTGCTACCCAGCAGTACCGACACCCTCGATTGTTGGCTCGACACGATGGAAGAAATTTCGGTGCGATCGCGCAAAGTCTATCGCCATCTCATCTATGAACAGCCAAATTTGGTGGAATTTTTTCATCAAGTCACCCCCATCGAAGAAATCAGCCAATTGCAGATTAGTTCACGCCCCGCAAGAAGAGCAGGAAAACGCGATCTCGGCAGTCTTAGAGCCATTCCTTGGGTATTTAGTTGGACACAGAGCCGATTTTTGCTTCCCTCTTGGTATGGCATTGGTGCGGCTCTTGAGGAGTTTCTACAGGAAAATCCATCGGGACATCTGGCGCTGTTGCAATATTTTTATAGCAAATGGCCATTCTTTAAAACTGTAATTTCGCGGGTGGAGATGACGCTCGCCAAAACTGATTTGCAGATCGCCCATCACTACATGCGAGAACTTACAAAAGATGGCTATGAGGAAGAATTTGTCGAAATATTTGCGGAGATCAATGAAGAGTATCAGCGCACTCGCAAAGTAATCCAATCGATTACAGGACTAAAGCACATGCTGGATAGCGATCCCGATCTGAAGCAATCCGTAGAGCTACGCAATGGCTCAATTGTCCCCCTTGGTTTCATCCAAGCATCTTTGCTAAAACGTCTGCGCCAGCATCGTCCTGATACGGTTGACCTGCGATCGCGCTATTCCAAAAATGAACTGCTACGCGGTGCATTACTCACGATTAACGGCATCGCCGCAGGTATGAGAAATACAGGTTGACGATAAGACAAGGGGCTTAAGCCCCTTGTTCTTTAATACTTAGAGTTCCTTGAACACTGTAGAACGCAAAGCGTTATATGTTACGATTTTGGACAAACTGAGCGTGATTACTGAGCGTGTGTGAGGAATATGAGCCCCAATCGGAATTTCCACGATCCCATCAGGGTTGGTGTTATAGGTATCGGTAATATGGGGCAGCATCATGCAAGGGTTCTCAGCTTGCTCAAGGATGCAGAACTAATTGGTGTTTCTGACGTGAGTGTAGAACGTGGGCGCGATACTGCTAGCAAGCACCGTGTACTTTATTTTGAAGATTATCGCGACCTTTTACCTTTAGTCGATGCAGTTTGTATTGCCGTGCCAACCCGCTTACATTATGACGTTGGCACAACTTGCCTGAAGGCGGGTGTGCATGTCTTAATCGAAAAGCCGATCGCCGCCACCGTCCTCGAAGCCGAATCTCTAGTACAAACGGCAACCGACCACAATCGAATTCTCCAAGTCGGACATATCGAGCGTTTCAATCCCGCTTTCCAAGAATTAAGTAAAGTTTTAAAGCACGAGACAATTTTGGCGATCGAAGCCGATCGCATGAGTCCCTATTCGCAACGGGCTAACGATGTCTCGGTCGTATTTGACCTGATGATCCATGATATTGATCTGATTTTAGAGCTTGTCCCTTCGGCGATCGTGCGGGTTTCTGCACATGGCAATCGCGTTGCGCCAGAATCCAGTCATCTCGATTATGTGACCGCCACGATTGGTTTTGAAAATGGGGTAATTGCCACGCTGACCGCTAGTAAAGTTACCCATCGCAAAAAGCGCAAAATCACGGCGCACTGCACCAACTCCCTCACTGAGTCAGACTTTCTGAATAACGAAATTTTAATCCATCGTCAGACGACCGCGAACTGGACAACCGATTATGGTCAAGTCCTCTATCGTCAAGATGGCTTTATCGAAAAAGTCTACACCAGCAATATTGAACCTCTTCATGCGGAGTTAGAACATTTTGTCGCCTGTGTCCGTGACAAAGCTCAACCCTCAGTCGGTGGCGATCAAGCTCTAAAAACTTTACGTCTTGCCAGTTTAATTGAACAAACGGCTCTTGATGGTCAGGTTTGGCGCAGTTGTGATTTGGAATTAAGGGAAGTAGCGATCGCTGGCGCGTATTAATCTTGACTTGAGGCAAAATTCATGTCTACCAAAAAACAGCGTTTTTCTAAGATCGATTTGCGTGGTGCATTGCAAATTATCGGGATTAATGAATTAAAGGAATGGCGACTCGAATTTACCCCAAAACCAGCATCGGACTACTATTTGATAAGTACTCAAAAATTAAAAGCACATTTTGATTTGTCGTTATCTGAATCCGCCAAATCTTTATTAATCGATGCAATTTTACTAGAAGCGATCGCCAGTTATTCTAAATTAAAAATTTGGAAAGAGGCTAAATTACAAACTGAACAATTAACGGGTGTAGTTGATTATTTAATTGCCGCCCAAGGTAAAGTCTATCAATCGCCTTTGTTATGCGTTGTGGAAGCCAAAAAAGATGATTTTGAGCAGGGATTAGCTCAATGCTTAACGGAAATGTATGCCTGCTTAGAATTAAATCAACCCTCTCATTCATTTCCTGTATATGGAATTGTCACGAATGCCACGACATGGCGATTTTATCAATTGAGCAGACAAGAGTGTTATGAAAGCCTTGCCTACTCAGAGATGCAACTAGCCGATATTTTAGGGTTTCTCAACTACCTATTTGCTGATTGTGAGCAGAAGCTTTGCGCTGTAATCTCTGCATAACAAAAATCATAAATATTCTGCCCAAATATCCACCGCCTCTTGAGAGCCGTACCATTTACCCGATCGCGGTGAATGATATACACCATCGATCGCGATATTTGTCGCGCCATCTAAATATGCTGACTCGATGGGGATAATGCCATCGCCCCATGCATCTCCCTGACCGCAGGTAAGCTCATAGCTGCTATAGGCAAGCCATTTTTGTGGTGTTGATTTTCTGCCCTGTACGGATTTACCAGCGATGCAGATATATTCGATGTCATCGTAAAAGGCGTTGGGATAATTGTCATTCACAAAGTCTAAATTTCTGAGTGACCAAGGTTCTAGACTACGTTGAGGTGTGCCTAAACAAATTAACTTAGCGACTTTGGATCTCGCGTTCCAGATTTTGTCGTAATAGGGGCGATCGCCTAGATAAATTCTCGCTAGCCAACCACCTGCGGAATGGGCGATGATATTGACTTGGGACGCGCCTGTTTTTGCTAGCTCTAGATTTATGGTTTGGTCAAGTTTTTCTAAGATTGGGGCAATAGAGCGACCGCCAAGGGTAGGAACCCAGTCCGACCATTTCAAAGGTACGACTGTTGCGGATAAGTTTTTAATTTCTAATTTTTGGGCGATCGGGATGTAGTCAGATGCACCTGCAAGATAGCCAGCTAAAATAATGTTCGGGGTATTCATGTAAAATTTATGATGTATGGCTATAGTCATTTAAGTAGCTGGTCATAATGTAAATATAAAATGTGGAACGGGCATCTTGCCCGTCAACAGGCTAGAAGCCTGTTCCACTATCTAACAATTGATTAAGCGCATTTACTTATGTTAAAGCAAATTCTAAATAGAGGCGGCAATGAAGCCAAAAATTGGCAGCAGGTATCCAAACTGCTAGGATGTATGAGATTTGTTAAGCACAATCTGTAAAATAATTTTGTGAATTGAGATAAGGGCTTATGGCTAGCGATCGCATCGAAATATTTCAAGCAGCTTCGCGTAATTTGCAGTTACAGCCTCTTTTTACGGTAGAGGAGCGCGAAAATTTTTTGGTGGAACATGGTAGTGATTGTATTGATCGCTTAGAGCAGAAGGTTTTAGACTGCAACGAAAGTACTAATCAATTTATGTTTGCGGGGCATCGTGGCTGTGGAAAATCAACGCTACTATTTGAATTTTCGCAGATCATGCAGGATCGTTTTTTTACAGTGTTTTTCTCTATTTCTGATTTAATTCAGATGAAAGAGGTTAATCATATCAATATTCTGTTTGTAATTGCCTTGAAGATGATGGAAAAGGCGGAACAGGATAATGTGAAAATTGCTGAGGATAAAAAACAAGCTTTTTTTGATTGGTTTAAGGAACGCACTACAACGGAGACAGTGGCTGTTTCTGGACAGATGAGCGCGGGGATAAATCTGTTTGAGGTAATTAAGGGGAAACTCTCAACGGAACAAACTACGAAGGATGTAATCAAGAGTAAGTTTACGCAAAATTTTCGTGATTTGATCGATACTTTGAATGCGATCGCTACGGAAATTAAGTTAGCAACCAAGCTGGAAATATTGGTGATCGTTGACGATTTGGATAAATTTGATCTTGAGGAAGTGGATGCGGTCTTTCAAAAGAATTTAAAAGCATTACTAGAACCAAAATTTATCATTATCTATACATTGCCGATCGCGACAATCCGCGAAGGTGTTTTGAGGAAACATATTGAGGATGAAACTGGCAATGAAATTTTTGTGATGCCAGTCTTAAAACTCTATGCTAAGGGGGCGAGTCATCAGCCTAATGGTAAGCCCGAAGTTGCGGCGATGCAGGTATTGCAATCGGTATTAACTCGGCGTATTGATGCAGAGCTTTTAGAGGATGGCATTGTCGAAAAAATTGCTTTGAGCAGTGGTGGAGTGTTACGCGATGTGATACGAATTGCCCAAAGGTGTTGTAGTGAGGTTTTGGTAAGGCTAAGGCGGATGAGAAGGAAAAATCAAAATATTGATCATGTGCGGATTGATATGGAGATTTTGCAAGAGTCGTTGGATAAGTCACGCAATGATATTCAGTTGGGATTGAGTAAGACCGATCGCGAGATTTTAGTGCAGGTCTATAATAAATACATTCCCGAAAATCCTAAGGAGCAAGCATTTTTGGATTTGTTACATACGGTGGTGGCGATCGAATATCGCAATCATGAGAGTTGGTATGATGTGCATCCGTTGATTGTGGAACAGTTGAAGATTGAGGGTTTAATTCCGTAAGTAATGTTATCTAGCCCCCTAAATCCCCCAATTCTGGGGGACTTGAAGATTATTCTTGTTCCCCCAGAATTGGGGGCTAGGGGGCGAAACTCTTAAACGCAGTCAGAGAAAATGTCAAATCTAATCGTTCTCAATGAAAAAAATGAAGATGAATACGATCGCTTGATCGTATCCCTTGAGGCGGGTTTGGGAACGTTGCAGATTTTGTTGGCGGTATGTGATAACACGGCGCTGCGGCAGGAGGTGATCCAACGCTATGAGGCTGAGTTGGAGGGAGTGCGGAGCTATCGGTTAGCGCTAAATCCTGATGAGCCGAGTTTGTTGCAGGCTTTGATTGATGGGAAGATTGATAAAAATATACGGGCGATCGCGACGGTATTGGGTGCGGAGAAGTTAAATAATTTAGGTGCAAGTAATCGCGAGAAGTTAGATAGTTTTTTGGGTTATTTGCAATGGACGCGGGAGGCTTTGCGGGGTTATCCTTTGCCAATTGTGTTGTGGTTGCCTTCGGCGTTATTAGTTGAGATTGCTAAAAAAGCGCCTGATTTTTGGAGTTGGCGCAGTGGTGGTACGTTTGCGTTTGGGTTTGCTAAGTTAGATTTCCCAATATCTGATGATGCTGTTAAAGACCCCATATTCAAGCCAATTGATAATCCTCAAAAATCAAGTTCTGTTCTTTCAATCAAACAATTACAAGCTTCTCTTGCAGAAGCAATTAAGACTTGGGGTAGTGATAGCGCTAATACTGAACCAGTTTATGCTCAATTAGGGAAGCTTTATGCAGAGAGAGTTTGGAAAGGTGAAACCGATGATCGCGAAAGAGAAACTGTTTTAGCAGAAACATATTCGATGAGGGCTATTACATTACAAAAAAAATATAAGCGCAAATCCGATTTGACTTATTCGTTAAATAGTTTGGCTTATATGTATAAGTTTCTTGGCTATTGGGATAAAGCTGAAGTACTTTATAAAGAATCTCTAGAATTGCGACAAGAACTAAATAACAAAGAAGGAATTGCTTATATTTGGGGACATTTGGGAGAGATAGAGCGCAATCGAGGCAACTGGGATGCGGCGGAATCTCTCTATAGGCAATGTTTAGCAGTTGAAGAAGAATTAGGTGATCGCACGGGTATGGCAATGACTTGGGGATTATTAGGAGACATCGAACGCAATCGAGGCAACTGGGATGCGGCGGAATCTCTCTACAGGCAATCTTTGCAATTGAGAACTGAATTAGGCGATCGCGCGGGTATGGCAAGTTCTTGGGGAGTATTGGGAGACATCGAGCGCAATCGAGGCAACTGGGATGTGGCTCAATCTCTCTACAGGCAATGTTTAGCGGTTGAAGAAGAATTAGATGATCGCGCGGGTATGGCTAGTTCTTGGGGAGTATTGGGAGATATAGAGCGCAATCGCGGCAACTGGGATGCGGCAGAATCTCTCTATAGGCAATCTTTACAATTGAGAACTGAATTAGGAGATCGCGCGGGTATGGCAACTTCTTGGGGACAATTGGGAGACATCGAGCGTAAACGAGGCAACTGGGAATCGGCGGAATCTCTCTTCAGGCAATATTTGCAAGTGTGTACTGAATTAGGCGATCGCGCGGGTATGGCAAGTTCTTGGGGAGTATTGGGAGGCATTGAGGGCAATCGTGGTAACTGGGATGCGGCGGAATCTCTCTTCAGGCAATCTTTGCAATTGCGTACTGAATTAGGCGATCGCGCGGGTATGGCAAGTTCTTGGGGAGTATTGGGAGACATCGAGCGCAACCGAGGCAACTGGGATGCGGCAGAATCTCTCTTCAGGCAATCTTTGCAATCGCGTACTGAATTAGGCGATCGCGCAGGTATGGCAAGTTGTTGGGGAGTATTGGGAGACATCGAGCGCAACCGAGGCAACTGGGATGCGGCGGAATCTCTCTACAGGCAATCTTTGCAATTGCGGACTGAATTAGGCGATCGCGCTGGTATGGCTATGGTTAGTTTTGATTTTGCATTACTCGAAAAACAACGCGGCAACCTGATCCTTGCCCAACAATATTACGACCAAGCCAAAACCCTCTATCAACAACTCGGCGCAATCAAAGACCTAGAACGCATTGAAAAAGAATGGAATTTGATATAATAAAGCTAATTTAATCGTAATAAAGAGGGCGATTGAAATGACCGCACTAGAAATAGCGATTTCTAAACTTAAGCAGTTACCACAACAACAACGCAGTGAAGTCATCGACTTTATAGAATTCTTAGAATTTAAGATTCGCAAACTCAGCCAAATTGACAACAGTAATCTCACCAAGCCATCTCAAATATCATTCGCTGAAGCAACTAAAGACTTCATCGGTTGTTTGGATAGCAATCTAGAAGATCTGTCTCACAATCCCGAATATATGCAAGGATTTGGGAATAATGCCAAACAAGATAAGCAACAATCAGTATCTGAAGTTTTAAGAAAACAAAGATTTGCTTTGTCTTTATCTCAACTTCCTTCTGTTAGTGATGAGGAACAAAAAGATATTGAAGAACACCTCGGTCTACCATCTGACTATGATAGAGCAGATTTTGTAAATATGACAGACTGGGTGCGAAATGGAACTAGAGACGCGATCGCGTAACGATTATGATTAAAACAATTCCTAACCAACGATTGTCTGTTTTGCTGAACGAGCTAAAAATTAGTTTGGTTGGAATCTATGGCGATCGCTTATTTTCAGTGATTCTTTTTGGCTCTCAAGCGCGAGGTGAGGCAAATCCTGACTCAGATGTTGATGTGATGGCAGTCTTAGATGACTCCGTTAATGTGATTGAGGCGCGATCGCGCTTGTCTGACATTAGTTGGCATTATCTAATGAAATATAACGAATTAGTTTCAATCGTCCCAATGTCAAAAGCAAGATTTTTAGCAGGTGAAATTTCTTTTTTAAGAGTGGTTAAGCGTGAGGGGGTTGAAATATGAATGAATTGACAAAGTTCTTGTTTTTGTCAAATGATGACTTGGAGACTGCACAATTACTTTGCGATCGCGGTCGTTATCGCTCATGCATATCCCGTGCTTACTACGCGATGTACTATGTAACTCAGGCTTTACTTCTTTCTGAAGGATTGGATACTTCTACGCATAAAGGAGTTATCAGATTATTAGGACTTCATTTCGTGACAACAGGAAAGATTGAACCTAATGTTGCTGTATTGCTGAAGCGTGCTTACGATAGTAGGCAGACTAGTGATTATGAGTCGGATATGACTGAAGATGAGGCGATGGCAAAATCTGCGATAGAAAATGCTCAAACTTTTATTGCTGCGGTCAAAATGCTCCTGTCAAAACAAAGTTAGCCAAAACAGGAAAAACAAGAATTTATCAAGTGAAATTAATGCTTTTATCTTGTCATATTTACTCGTCAGGGCGTTGACTGAGACAACTACCACCGCGTGCAGCATTGCGAAAAGTTTGCACAGATTCAACTTCGTTGATATGTCCACAGTAGGGACAATAAACTTTTTCGCCGATTTGCGGCTCGATGTCCGCACGACTCCACCATTTACGACAGCGATCGCAATGAAAGTGATAAAGAAATTCGAGGGAAACTTTCATGATGCGACCTCACTGAACTCTGCATATAGATTTTGGAAGGCGACCATCACATCAGGGGACAAAGTTTTTTCCCGATCGCTATAAAACTTTTGAAACTCGGCGATCGGATCGAAGTGATCGCTAATTTCTGTTTCTGGTATTTTAGCTGTTTCCTTTTGAATTAACTTTGGTTCGACCATCACGGCTTGAGGACAAACTTTTCGGACGCGATCGGCTAAGCCAATGGGTGCAGTATCAACAGCGATCGCAAATTTTAAATAGCCAACATAATCGCGATGGGTTTCTAACTGTTCATCGAGTTGATCAATGTGGCATTCCACCCGCTTAAGCGGCTTCTGACAAGTCAATGGCTGAAACTGAACTTTTGCAGGTCTACCAACTTCCACTTCGATTAGATTAAAGCCCTTCTCTTCTCCTACTTCACCAAAATCTACTTGAATCAAAGAACCCGAATAATAAGTTGGCGCAGCATTAGCAATTTGCTGTGGTCGATGAATATGTCCTAGAGCCACATACTGACATTCGGAAGGAATCGCTTGTCCCGAAAGGCTGTACATATTTCCACTATGAAAAGCAGCTTCGGAACCCGTAAATTTTGCGCCATCTATGGTCATGTGTGCCATCATCACATTCGCCGCGTCGGTTCTAAATCCTGTCGCGAGATTTTGCAAAACATAGGTAACGGTGGTTTTATAATCAGCCCTTTGTTCGGAAGCGTCTAAATTCCAAACATCTTCAGCAGCCAACATTCTGCGTTCGGAAGCAAAAGGCATTGCGCCGACACAGAGCTTACCACTTGCCGTGTCCATTGTAATCACGCCGCCCTCATCGGCAATTCTCGGTCTACCCAATGCTTTCACTCCCGCGAGGGATAGCAAATGCGCCAGACTATCGATGCGAGTGGCGGAATCATGATTTCCTGCGATCGCTATGGACGGAATGCTTAACTGATTAAGCTGATAGAAGAATTCATAGGCAACTTTTTCGGCTTCAGTTGATGGATTCGGCACATCAAAAATATCCCCTGCCACGAGGACAGCATCAACACCAAAGTCCTTGGCATATTTAAGTATTTCTTCTAAAGCAATAGCAATTTCAGGAGTGCGATCGACTCCTTTTAACTTTCGCCCTAAATGCCAATCTGAAGTATGAATTAAGCGCATAAATTAACTTCTTTGAATCAAATACAATAATGACAGTTGCTATACAGTCAATATGTCATCTATAGCTCACAATACCTTAGATAGTATTCAGGGTAGCGATCGCGATCGCCAATAATCCATGAAACCCCGCATTATCATCTGTGGTTTAGATCGAACGGGTTATAAAATTTTTAGCTTGCTGAGACAGCAAGGTTGTTTGGTTGTGGGAATTCACGATCGCGCTACTCATCATCATGATGCGGAAGTGATTATTGGTGATTTGGCGGCGGCGGAGACTTTGCTTGCGGCAGGGATTCGCGATGCTCAGACCTTGATTTTGTCGGGGGCGGATGAGTCGCGCAACCTGACGATTTTAATGCAAGCGCGGGTGCTGAATCCCCATGTCAGGATTATTAATCGCTTGTTTAATTCCAGTTTGGGCGTGCGCCTAGATTTGACCTTGCCTAATCATTTGACGATGAGTGTGGCGGCACTGGCTGCGCCTGTATTTGCCTTTAGTGCGATGGGTAGTCAAGCGATCGGGCAGTTGCGTTTGTTTAATCAAGTTTGGCCGATCCATGAAGAATATATTGACGACCGCCATCCTTGGTTAGGTAAGCCCCTATCGGAATTTTGGGAAGATCGATTGCGGATGTTGATCTATTACCTACCCTATGATGAGAGCAAAATTGATCTGGTCAGCGCAGTGCTAGATGGTCGGACTTTGCAACTTGGCGATCGCCTGTTATTAGGGACACAGCCCAGCGTGAGAACGGCTTCACGACCAATATTGCAAAAAATATCGAAGTTATTCATGGGTTTTCGCCATTTTCATGAACATGGAAGGGCGGTGTTATTTACAGCGATCGCCCTGTTGCTAACGATTTTTTCGGCAACGGTGGTATATACCAGTTTTCAGATGAATATTTCGTTGGTAAATGCGCTCTATTTTTCAGTGGGCATGATTACGGGCGCAGGGGGAAATGAGCAGGTGGTAGAGCATTCTGCTGATAGCATCAAGGTTTTTACAATTATCATGATGCTGATCGGTACGGCGGTAATTGGTATTTTTTATGCAATTTTAAATGATTTCATTTTGGGATCGCGGCTGAGAAATTTCTGGGACGCGGCACGAGTGCCACAGCGCAATCATATTGTGATTTGTGGTTTAGGCAGTGTCGGTGTGCAGACGGCTTTGCAATTAGTAAACTACGGCTATGAAGTGCTGATTATTGAGCGCGATCCAAATAATCGATTTTTAGATACAGTGCGATCGCAAAATATTCCTGTGATTCATGGTGATGCCAGTCTTCCCACCACACTCAAGGCGGCGAATCTCGATAAAGCCGAAAGTCTGCTTGCTGTCACCAGTAATGACACTGCGAATCTGGAAATTGCGTTGAATGCCAAGGGAATTGCGCCCCGTTGTCGAGTGGTAGTGCGCTATGACGATCCCTACTATGCAGGTATGGCGCAGGAAGTATTTGATTTTGAAGCAGTTCTCAGTCCGCCTGAAATCGCGGCTCCTGCCTTTGCTTCGGCGGCTCTCGGTGGTCGAATTCTCGGTAATGGCATTGTTGCCGATAGTCTGTGGGTAGCGATCGCCACGATGATTACGCCCAATCATCCATTTTGCGGTAAGCCTGTTAAGGAAGCTTCGCGATCGGCGGATTTTGTGCCTCTCTATATTGAGACGGCTTGCCAAACTATTCACGGATGGAATTTATTAGAGGCTTCTCTAAGTGCGGGTGATATTCTCTATCTGACGATGCCAGCCGCGAAATTAGAGCAGTTATGGCGAGTAGCTCCATTTCAGGTTGCGGTTAGCTAAAAAAAGTAGTGACAATTCATGAATTGCCACTACTTTTTAGGAATTGTGCCTACTTTTTAGGACTTGCTATTATTTTTTAGGATAATAATCTAGACAGCCGCGAAGTTTGTCGCAACAAAATCCCAATTGATGAGCTTGTCAACAAAATTAGTCATGAAGTTAGGACGGCTATTTTGGAAGTCCAAATAATAAGCATGTTCCCAAACATCCATAGTCAACAAAGGCACTTGACCTTCATGAATTAAAGGATTTTCCGCGTTAGGAGTCTTGGTGATTTTCAGCGTACCGCCTTCAGCAACGAGCCAAGCCCAGCCACTACCAAATTGAGTAGCACCAGCATTTTTAAATTCTGTTTTAAAGTTCTCAACACTACCAAAGCTAGCATTGATCGCTTCTAACAAAGATCCAGTCGGCGCACTACCAGCAGTAGGAGTGATCCCATTCCAATAGAAAGTATGATTCCAAACTTGAGCAGCATTATTGAAAATGCCAGCCTTACCTTCTTTGTAGCTAATCTTGATGACTTCTTCTAAAGTTTTGTCAGCAAGATCAGTATCCTTAATCAGACCGTTAAGGTTGGTTACATAGGCGGCGTGGTGTTTACCATAATGAAATGATAGAGTCTCAGCAGACATACCCGAAGCAGCGAGAGCGTCTTGGGCGTAGGGTAAAGCGGGGAGTTCAAATGCCATTGTTGTTTAACCTTTTAAAGTTTGAAGTGCTTTCTAAGCTTTAAGTATTGTTACGATTATAAGCTAGATTGTAAATCGTAGTAACTGTTACAACTTGGTTATTTTAGAGATCGCTACTCTCCGAAAATTTTGTACTTGATATAATCAATCATGAAAAAAAGAGATTTGTTACTAGCTGGAACCGCGATCGCTGGTGGTGCTTGGATATATCAATTTTGGCGATCGCCCTTCAGTGATTTGTCATCTAGTGATTCGTCATCCAAAGACCAAGCGATCGCCGTAGACTCAGATATAGACTTAACTAAAGCAACTACTAAAGCAACTAAGAAATATCAAATCATGAAAACCGAAGAAGAATGGAAACAAATCCTTACACCCGAACAGTTTAAGGTTTTACGCAAACATGGCACTGAGCGCCCATTTACCAGTGAACTCGATAAAGAATATGGCAAGGGCGCGTATAACTGCGCTGGTTGTGATCTGCCATTGTTTACATCTGACACTAAGTTTAATAGTCGGACTGGCTGGCCGAGTTTCTTTGCACCGATCGAAGGGGCGATCGCCACGACAACTGATACTTCTTTATTTATGAAACGGGTTGAAGTCCATTGCAGTCGATGTGGTGGTCACTTGGGGCATGTTTTTAATGATGGTCCTCAGCCCACGGGAGAACGTTATTGCATGAATGGGGTTTCTCTTAAATTTATTCCTAATTCGTAATTCCTAATTCGTAATTCGTAATTCCTAGTTAACAAGCGTGCAGTTTTCTCAACATATTTCCACTGAATCAGAGCATCTATCCCTAGCCGATCGCATTGAGTCTTTTAAAGCTGGCTTTCTCGGTGCGATCGCTAGCGTTTTTGCCTTTTTCGCGATCGCGCTATTGCATCACCTTTTGCCAAAAGTCTTACCAAAGCTGCATCTAGTCAACAGTTTTGAGATTGGCAAGCCGCTAATTTTGTTGGTCAAGCTAGGGATGATGGGATTTTCAGGTTTTCTGTTTGCTGTCACCTATCGGTACATCGTGCGAGGCGATCGCAACTCCCATCTCAAATCAGGCGCAATTTTAGCCTTTGCCTGTATTCGGAGTTTTGCCACAATTGATCGGGATTTGCCCACATTCATAAATTTGCCATTAATTCCAGTCACTGTGGCGATCGCCATCCTGTTGCTGGAAAATATTACATGGTTAGCGATCGTGCAGAATATTCTGGAAACGGCGATCCAGCATCAATGGATCACTGCTTTTGGCTCAGAAAAGCCATAAAGCGCCGCACTTCCTGCTCACATTTGTAAAAAAACGTTTTTAGGTTTACCGACACCTGTCATAAGTATTAAAATAAATTACAGCTATCAAAAAATTGTTAACTAATTCAGCAATCTTGGGTTTTTCAATTACATGAGTAAAGTTTACGATTGGTTTAATGATCGCCTCGAAGTTGGGGCGCTCGCTGAGGACGTTACTAGTAAGTACGTTCCTCCTCACGTTAATATTTTCTATTGTTTGGGCGGCATTACCCTCACCTGCTTCCTGATTCAGTTCGCGACAGGTTTCGCGATGACTTTTTATTACAAGCCATCAGTCACCGAAGCGTTTGAATCCGTGCGCTACATCATGACTGACGTAAACTTCGGTTGGTTGATTCGCTCAGTTCACCGTTGGTCAGCAAGCATGATGGTGTTGATGATGATCTTGCATACTTTCCGCGTCTATTTAACTGGCGGTTTCAAAAAGCCCCGCGAATTGACATGGATCACTGGCGTAATCCTTGCTGTTATTACTGTCACCTTTGGTGTAACTGGTTATTCCTTACCTTGGGATCAAGTTGGGTACTGGGCGGTCAAGATTGTATCGGGTGTGCCTGATGCCATTCCTGTCGTTGGTGGAACCTTGGTAGAATTGCTGCGCGGCGGTCAAAGTGTTGGTCAAGCCACTCTTACCCGTTTCTATAGCCTGCATACCTTTGTATTACCTTGGTTGATCGCAGTATTTATGCTGGCTCACTTCTTGATGATCCGCAAGCAAGGTATTTCGGGACCATTGTAAGTTTTAGATCTTGGACTACAGTTTAAGATTTTCGTATCAGATAATTTTAGAAAATGCATCGTAATAATCTAGATAAATAACATGGCAAAGACTGAAAAGCTCCCCGATTTAAATGATCCAATTTTGCGTGCAAAGTTGGAAAAGAACATGGGACACAACTACTACGGCGAACCTGCTTGGCCGAATGACTTGTTGTACATGTTCCCCGTTGTAATCACTGGCACGATCGCCTTGATTACTGGTTTGGCTGTTCTCGACCCCACCTTGGTTGGCGAACCTGCGAACCCCTTTGCAACTCCTTTGGAAATTTTGCCTGAGTGGTTCCTGTATCCAGCATTCCAAATTTTGCGGATTGTTCCTAACAAGCTATTGGGTGTATTGCTACAAAGCTTGATCCCCGTTGGTTTGATCTTGATTCCTTTCATTGAGAATGTAAACAAGTTCCAAAATCCTTTCCGCCGCCCTGTCGCAATGGCTGTGTTTTTGTTTGGTACTGCGTTTACCCTCTGGTTGGGTATCGGCTCCACCATGCCAATTGACAAGTCATTGACTCTTGGTTTGTTCTAATTTTCTAAGAGATCCCCCTCAATCCCCCTTAAAAAGGGGGAAGAAGATAAATATCAAAGAAGCTGATTCGCCTACGACGTGGGTTAATCAGCTTCTTTGGTTTTATACTTAAGAATTAAACCAAAGAAAAAGTTAGATCTTTTATGATGTCGATCGCCACAATTCGTCAGACCTTAATCAATAAAGAGCGATCAGCAACCGAAATTGCTCAAGAGTATTTAGATCGTATTGATCGGTTAGAGCCGAAATTACATAGCTTTGTCACCGTTACTCCCGAAATTGCGATCGCCCAAGCCCAAGCCATTGATGCAGCGATCGCCGCAGGTGAAACTTTACCACTGCTCGCAGGTGTACCGATTGGCATCAAAGACAATATGTGTGTGAAGGGAGTACCCACCACTTGCGGCTCGAATATGCTCAGAAATTTTGTGCCACCCTACGAAGCGACGATTACAGCAAAATTGCGATCGGCGGGAGCGGTGATGGTTGGTAAAACTAACCTTGATGAATTTGCAATGGGTAGCTCTACCGAAAACTCGGCGATCGCGCAAACGACAAATCCTTGGAATACTGATTATGTGCCTGGGGGATCATCGGGCGGATCGGCGGCGGCGGTTTCGGGTGGTGAATGTGTGATTGCTACTGGCTCGGATACAGGTGGCTCAATTCGTCAACCCGCCTCATATTGTGGTGTGGTGGGACTAAAGCCAACCTATGGACTAGTTTCGCGGTTTGGTTTAGTTGCTTTTGCCTCGTCACTGGATCAAATTGGACCTTTTGCGAACAGCGTTGAAGATGCGGCAATTTTTTTACAGGCGATCGCAGGTTACGATCCCAAGGATTCGACTAGCATTAATATCGAAATTCCTGATTATGCAGCATTGCTCACTCCAGATTTAACCCAGTCCCTCAAAGGTAAAAAAGTCGGTGTGATTACCGAAACCTTTGGTGAAGGTTTAGATAGTGAAGTGGAAGTTGCGGTGAGAAAGGCGATCGCTCATTTTGAAGAATTGGGTGCGGAAGTTATCGAGATTTCCTGTCCTCGGTTCCGCTATGGATTGCCAACTTATTACATTATTGCGCCATCTGAGGCTTCGGCAAATCTCGCTCGTTATGATGGAGTGAAGTACGGATTGCGCGATGAGAGCGCGGAAAATCTATTGAGTATGTACCAAAATACTCGCGAACATGGTTTTGGCGCAGAAGTAAAACGGCGGATCATGATTGGAACCTATGTGCTGTCCGCAGGTTATTATGATGCTTATTATCTGAAGGCGCAAAAGGTAAGAACTCTCATCGTTCAAGACTTCCAAAAAGCCTTTGAGCAAGTAGATGTTTTGGTTTGTCCTACTGCACCAACTACGGCTTTTAAATCTGGTAGTAAAACCGAAGATCCATTGGGAATGTATCTATCGGATTTGATGACAATTCCTGTGAATTTGGCGGGTTTACCAGGGATTAGTATTCCCTGTGGATTTGACTCGAAGGGAATGCCAATCGGTTTACAACTTATCTCGAATGTGTTGCGAGAAGATGTATTGCTGCAAGTTGCCTATGGTTACGAGCAGTCAACAGAATGGCATAAACGCCAACCTTCTGTATAGCAGTTTTCAAATGTAGGGGTAATTCATGAATTACCCCTACATTTTTTTATGAATTGTCACTACCTTTTTGAGGCTTGATAATCACTTAAATAAAAAATATACTTTAAATATTAGATATTTTAATTAGTTTTTTGTATGGTGAGCCTGTCTTAAAAGTATGCAAAATTTCACAGGTAAATTGATGATATATTTCTGGAAAAGCGTTGAATTTTCTTAACTTTAGGATTTGATTGCATGACTCTCACTACTCTTTTTCCCCAGTGTCAAGATTTACAGACTCAAGTTGAAGCGATTTTACAACTTTTGCAACAGGAGCCAACTTTGCGATCGCAGCAGGATGGTAGCGTTGTGCAGTCCTCTTTAAGAAAGGCGATCGCACCGACTTTTGAGATTGTGTTTGCGGGGGCTTTTAGCGCGGGTAAATCCATGTTGATTAATGCGCTTTTAGAACGGGAATTGCTTTATAGCGCCGAGGGACATGCCACGGGGACAGAATGCAAAATTGCCTTTGCCAAAACTGGTGAAGAGCGGGTTGTGTTGACTTTCCTTAGTGAAGTGGAAGTCCGCGAGCAGGTGCAAGCACTTGCTCAGTTGATTGGACAAATCGCACCGATGAATATCAATCAACCTGAAGCCCTCAAACAATTGCAGACTATGGCTCTTAGTGTAATTGAGCAAGAAGGTGGTAAGAGCAAATCCAAACGAGCTAAAGACGCTGATGCTTTGAATCTATTACTGGAAGGGTTTACGAATAACCGCGATCGCATTAGTTCGGTGGCAAATGCTACTTACTCGATGGATCAGTTTGGGTTTGACAATCTCAAAAAAGCGGCGGACTATGCGCGTCGTGGAGCCAATAGTGCGGTTTTGAAACGAGTGGAATATTATTGTCATCATCCACTTTTAGAGGATGGCAATATAATTATCGATACCCCTGGGATTGATGCCCCTGTCAAAAAAGATGCGGCGTTGACCTTTGACAAGATTCAGAATCCCGATACTTCGGCGGTGGTGTTTGTCTTGAAAACGGCGGCAACTGGGGAGATGACATCGGAAGAGACAGAACTGAGTGAAAAGATGCAAGCTAACGCAGGAATCCGCGATCGCGTTTTCTATGTATTCAATCGCATTGATGAGACTTGGACAAATGAGCAATTGCGTGATCGCCTGCAAAATACTATCAGCACCCAATTTAAAAATAGTTCCAAAATCTATAAAACTAGTGGTCTCCTTGGTTTCTACGGTAGTCAGATTAAAAACACGAGTATCAGCGATCGCTTTGGTTTAGATTCGGTATTTGCTGAAAGCATCAAATCGGTGGGTGGTCAGGAAGGTACTCCGCAGTTTGTGAATGAATTCAATAGCTATTGTCTAGTTTCTGACAGACTGGTAGATCCTAAGTTCAAAATTCCTTACAGCGTTGTAGACACGAATGTGAAGAATGAGAAGTATGTGCGCTTACTCAGTGGTTTGGGAACACCGCTAATCGATCAACTGATCAAGGATAGTGGCATTGAGGAGTTTCGCACGGCTATTACTCGCTATCTGACCGAAGAGAAGCGTCCTTTACTATTTGCTGATCTTGCCAATGATTTGCAACCGATTTGTATTGCGTTGCGTCAGTCCTATCTGGAAGCTTGGCTGAAACTCGAAAGTCAACCTCGTGATATTGACGCGATCAAGTCGCAGGAGTTACAGAAACTCAGTCGCGCTCTCAAAGAAATTGGGGATCGCCTTTACGACGATATTGCCAAAGAGGTAAATGTTGCAGTGGCAAGCGATCGCAACGAGCTTTTGGAAGCTGATTATTTGAAGCTCAAAACCAAAATGGTTAAACGTTTAGATGAATTGATCGTCAACTTCTCTGTTGCTATGGTACATCAACGCGCTCAGGCTAGTCATCGCCGCAATTCTGTCGTTCCTGTGATGGGGATTTTGACAGAAGGGTTCTATTTCTTGGCAAATGAGCTAGAGGATGTTTTGGTGGAATGCTCAAAAGAGATTGTTACCAATTTCTTCCAAAATCTGATTGAGAAGATCAAGAAGACTGATTATTATCTTGAGCTATATCGCTTGCTCGGTAACGATGGCGGCACTGAGAGCTATTTGCAAAGCGTGATGTTGAATGCTTCTGATGCCTTGGTGAATGAAGCGAAAATCGAATGCGATCGCTATGTGCGCGAACGTCCGACATTTTATGCGGAGGGTAGTGGATTTCACCCTTTGCTGCAAGCTTTATTCCAAGCTTGTCGAGGCTACGATTTTCAAAGCATGATTGACTCTGAGCCAGCAATTCGCCAGCTTTTAAAGCTAGATTTTGAATTCAAAGTCAAGGATACAGTAATTCGTACTTTCCGTCAGACGATTAATCAAACTCTAAACACGCATTTACTAGCGGGTGCGGCGAAACAAGGCGATGAGATTTTGCAGCAATACGATCGCGCTCGTGCATATCTTGCCCAAACTCTGGAGAAGGAAGCTCAATCTAAAATTGATAACAATCGCCGTTTGCAAGGTGACATTAAGCAAAATATTGATGCTTATAATGGGGCAGTTTCTAACATTAATACTTGTTTAGAAGCAATGCAATTGTCGCGCAAGAAGTTGCCTGTTATCAGCGAATCTGATTTGTCAGTTGTTGTCCCAACTGTAGCGATCGATGTCATTGATGCTGAGTCTGTTGTTGTCGATGAAGCGATCGATTCAGAAAATTAAACCTAATCTCAGTTTAGGAATTATTATGTTAAGCAGTAAATTATTGTTTGACATAATAATTCCTATTCAAAAATCAGATTTGCACCCGATTTTTTGTGATAATCGGAATTTGGTTGACATACGGCATGATGCCGTATATATTTATAGTAGTCATAGATTAAAGCGCTCTAAAAAATAAACCAATTGATTGAGGCAGAATAAGTCGAAATGATTAATTTAACTTCCTCGAAGACGATCGCCAGACTGGAAGCTCGAATCAGCCCTGAAACTAAATCTCTGCTCCAAAAAGCTGCCGATCTAGAAGGACGCACTTTAACTGATTTCGTTGTTGCAAGTGTGCAAGCAGAAGCTTATCGAGTTATTGAGAAGCATCAAAAACTCAAGCTCAATCTTGAGGATAGCCAAGCTTTTGTTGACGCTTTGCTCAATCCACCATCACCGAATGAGGCTCTCAAAAAAGCAGCTTTAAGACATAAGCAATTAATTCAAAATTAATGGTTATTAAAATTGAATCATTTGATAGTGTCAAACATTACCGTACAGATTTTTGTTGCGGACAAGTGAGCCTAGATAATTACATTCGTAAACAAGCATCTCAAGATGTCAAGCGAAAGGTATCGACTGTATTTGTACTAATTGATGATTCTGATGCTAAGTTCAATATTTTAGGCTATTACACACTTTCTTCTTATACCGTTGATATTGAAAATTTAGAGCAATCCTTTGCCAAGAAGCTGCCACGATATCCACAATTACCCGCAACTTTATTAGGTCGTCTTGCTATTGACAATCAACAAAAGGGTAAAGGATTTGGAGAGATTTTATTATTTGATGCTCTTAAAAAAGCGATCGCAGTTTCTAAACAAATCGCATCTTTAGCCGTCATTGCTGAAGCTTTAGATGAGAATGCAGCAAGTTTTTATCTAAAATATGGTTTTCAAAAATTCAATCAAGATTCGATGAAGCTCTATTTACCTATAAAATCTATTGAAGACATTTTCAGAGAAGGATAGAAACTGATTATAGATAGGAATTACGCAGAATAACCAAATGTAGGGGCAATTCATGAATTACCCCTACGTTAGAATCTTTCCGCTAATAGGAATCTACATCAATTTTCTATGCCTTGCGCCAGTCTTGTATAAACAGTCGCAAGAGCATTGGCATCACCAACATTCCCAGGGAATAAAACCACGGGTAAATCAGGAAAACGGGGATGATCGGCGGGAGTTCGCACTACGGAACAACCAGCTAAAATTTGTCCTAACAATCTTGCAGTGGGAAGATTAAGCCCTGTACTCACAACATCATTGGAAGTAATGCCACCCTTGCTAATCAAAAAGCCAATATCAGTAGGTAATTCCTGCACGATCGCCATTAATAATGCAGAAACCGATTGACCAAAGGCAAGTCGAGTGGAGATATCGGCAAACTCTAATTCTTTGCGACTAGTAAACACCACCGATGTCTTACCGATCGCATGGGCTTGTTCCACTTGAGCTAAAGCTTCTACTTTGAGAACTTCTGATTGAGATTCCGTATCTTGTAATAAACGAGAAACATCAATTTCTACGGGAACTGTATTGGGAGCTTTGAGCAAATTTTCTAACTGCTCAGTCGTTTTTTTGACATGAGAGCCAACGATCGCTACTCCCGCCTTGTGCGATCGCATATATTTCGACATCTCTTCCGCAGGAATTGGTTGCGGCGGTAACTTGGCAAGGGCGGTTAATAAACTTGCAGCACTCCGAAATAAAAAGCGTTTTCCTGTGGCAGCGATCGCTAAAATATCGGCTGCAAATTGATTAAGGTCGGATTGGTTTTCCGCATCAACTACACCACATTGATTGTCATGTAATCGTGATAATCGCTGACGTATCCCCGAACGAATATCACCCAATAAAAAGCGCTCTACCTTCGCGGCAGGAATGCCCCCCTTAGTTTTTTCTTCTACATAATCAGGTAAGTAGCTATGGCTAAAGCCAAACACTGAATCCTTTGCAAATTCAGTTTCATGTACGGGCGTTGGCACACCATTAACCATCAAATAATGCACACTCGCTTTGGTAAAGCGTCCCCCCTCGAAAAAAGCAGGCACTAGGAAATGCGCGTCAAAATCACCTAACTCTTCAGCGATCGCATCTGTCTCGATTGGGTAATGTCCACGCAAAGTCGAGTCCGAACGGCTAACGATCATAAAGTCTTGAATATCCTCGGCAGCGATCGCAGGTTTGAGATTGCGACAAACTTCACGAGTTACTTGGGTTGCTTCTTCTGGTGTAAGCGATCGGGTATTGGTCAGCACAAACATGATCGGCGACGCATCAGCAAGTCCGATCCGCAAAGTCTCGACATCCCATTTCGTCAGCAATAGGCAGCTATGCACAGTCTGCGAACCTGTCGGATCATCATCAAGAACAATAATTTTCGGCTGACGAGAAGAGGTAGCTACCATTGCGTTTCTATAAAAATTAGTGCTTTTAGAAGCTTACCGCAATTGTCGAGAAAAACCCAAAACGTCTTTTGCTGCCATTCTTCCATCTTGGGAGAATGGGCTGGGGGATGAGGCAGCTTTTCTATCTGCGTAAGTGAGTTAATAAAAAGGCTTGAGGGCTTGCAAAATTATGGATGCAGCACGTTTAGCATCTTCAGGCTGATCTAAAGTCAAACTTACTTCATATAGCTGTTTTTCTAAATCTTCAAAAGTTTCGTAACGCTGAAATATAAGCTGTACCAAGTCATCGAGATCGTAGGTATAGAGTGCAGACCAGTCGCGCTCTTGGGGACTAAAACGATAATTTAGGCTGGAAAACAATAAGATTTTCGCGTGAAGAGAACTAACATTGCGGGAAATATTAGCGCGTAAGTCAAATAAATTAGTGAGATATTTCAGATTATGCCGATGGGGAATAGTGTCATGCTCACGATTCTCAGCCTCATTACCTGTAGGAGCTGAGGATTGAGCGCTTTTTTGAAGGATGGTAGTAGGATATTTTTCTGGCTGTAAGAAACTGTTAGGCAGTTTTCCCTCATCTCGCAGACCATAGAGAAATCCAATACAATCGACAATATTATCGGCAGCCAGCACATAATCCGATTGTTTACTTAGTTGTCTAACTTGGCTGTTTAACTTTTGTTTCAAGATATTGAGATCAGGAAACATGATCATCAATTCACGGACAAGCTGACGTATGTGCAACGTTTTGACTTCGTTGACATCATTTGACCAAATATCATGACAAGTAAAGAGGATGAGCCGTTTGATCCGCAGAACATTGGTGTCCTGCTCCAAACTATCGATCACTTCTTCGAGAAGACTCAAATCTTCCATAGCCTTTTTTGTTACAGATTATTGAGACTACATGGGGCATTCAAAAGTTTTGCTTAGCAAGATTTTTGAACATTTTTTACGATTATAGGACTTACGCAAAAAGCCTTGAAACCCTGATTTTAGCGTAGAGGCAATTCATGAATTGCCCCTACATTTAGTTCTTTTGCGTAAGTCCTAGATTATTGACGCGCAATGCACTGCTCAGTAGTCATCTTGGTTGATTGAGGCTATCTGCGTCAAGGATAGCAGGAATATTTCTTAGGAATATGTTTTACCATCAGGCATGGTCGCTCCTGTGAATATTGTACCAATGGTGCTAGCTCCACTTAACTCGGCTCTACTCAAAACTGCATCACTCAGATCAGCTCCGTTCAGATTTGCTTTAACTAAGTAAGCATCAACAAAACTAGCTTGACTAAGATTAGCGCTATCCAGTATAGCTCGCGACAAATCACTGCCAGTAAGTACAGCCTGAATCAAGACAGAGTGACTCAAGTTAGCCATACTTAAATTTGCCTTAGTTAAGTTCGCACCAAATAGATTGACAATATGCAGATTTGCCCCACTAAGATCGGCTTTGATGAAGTTGGCATTTTTTAAATTTGCTTCGGTCAAATTGACATTACCGAGATTTGCCTCTGTGAAAATTGTGCCGATCGCGATCGCATTACTTAGATTTGCGCCATGTAAATTTACCCTTGAGAGCGTTGCTTCACTGAGATTTGCACCCGAAAGATCGACTCCACTGAGATCAGCCCCACTCAGATTTGCCCCGCGCAAGTCCGCTTTGCGTAAATTTGCGCCACTCAAATTTGCGACAGGATAGCCGCGCTCTTCTCGCATTAACGCTGCATTTAAGATCGCGCAACGCAAATTTGCCCCACGGAGATTAACGCTACGCATGTCTGCTTCACTGAGGTTAGCATCCATGAGATTTGCTAGTGAAAGATTTGCGCCAAATAAGTTAACCCTCTGTAACATTGCCCCATGCAAATCAGCCTCGGTCAGGTTGACATTCATCATGATTGCTTGATTAAGTGTCGCGCCGCCCAACTTTGCCCCAGATAAGTTGGCCTGATTAAACGTAACTTTATTTAAATAAGCTAAGACTAAATTTGTGCGTCTGAGATCGGCTTTAGTCAAGTTTGCGCCGATCAAATCACTCCCAAATAAATTGGCATTAGCAAGGTTTAAGCTAGCAAAGTCACGCCGTCCCGAAGCATATTCTTTAAGAAATTTGTCTGCACTCATGAAATTTGCCTATGACTTTTGATATGGTAGGGTGATTGTAATCCATGCTCCACCAGTCTCAGGATGATTCTTTGCGGCGATCGCACCTTTGTGTAGTTGGACAATCTGATGGGCGATCGCCAGTCCTAACCCACTGCCCCCGCGTTCTAGTCCCGATCTAGTGCGTGAAGCATCAACACGATAAAAACGCTCGAAAATATGTGGCAAAGATTCTTCGGGAAAGCCATCACCAGCGTCAATTGTTTCAATCACCAAGTTTGAGTCAAAGCCTGTAGTTATAACAGTAGCTATGATTGTAATGCACTGGAGAGAAGGACTGTGCTTAATGCTGTTGTCTAATAAATTCAGTAAAAGTCGATAAATACGCGACTCATCAAGCTGCACAGTTAATTGTTCGTCACCGATGTATTTAAGCGTAACTTTCTTGCGGTTAGCAATCGGTTCTAGGGTTTTCCACACCGATCGCACCACCTCCGCCACATTGACTTCGGTAAGATTTAAAGTCGGTTCAATGCCGACATCCATCTGTCCTAGTTCTAGTAAATCCTGTACTAAATTAGTGATTCGCGCTGTTTCGCCTAACAGTCGCTCCACCCAAATCTTTGCAGAGGGATCAACCCTTGGCTCGATGGTTTCGGCAACTAGACGGATTGAGGTTAGCGGTGTTTTTAGCTCATGGGCGACATCGGATGTCCAGCGATCGCGCTGTTGGGCGATCGCTGTGGCTTCCTGACGATCTTCTAAAAAAATACCAATCTGCCCATGTTTTAGATAAACGCTATGGGCGCGGATTGGTCGTCCAACCTGTGGCACTGGATTAACGGGATCGGGAATGGCGGGATGAAAGACCCAATCAATTTGTGATCCCGCGCTGTGAGATCTAGTTTGCTCGACTAGGTGATCGAGTTCATAAGAACGAATTAATTGTAATAAAAACGGTTTGCGGATTAGCCCTTGATGATGATTAACAATACGCATCATCGTGGCGGCTCTTTGATTGCAGACAGATAACCGATTGTCTTGATCGACTTGGATATAGCCAATAGGAGCCACCTCGACAATTGTTTCCCACAACCGCCGTTCAATTACCTCGTTTGTCTGTTCATTGCCCTCAGATGGCTTGGGAGTATTGCGATATTGATTATTACGAATATTGTTTTGCAGATTTTGCGCCCAAGACTTGAGGTTAGATATCGATTTAGATCTAATCACCTGACGCGATCGCTTCCGAAATTTGCGATCCTTTTTTTTCTTAGCGTAATTCCAACTAATCCAGCAAGCATTGGTAGCGATCGCGCCAATGACAATTCCGACAGCCAGCCAGAGTAATTCCACGTTATCGACCACCTGCAATATATTTTCAATGTGTGTCGCCCGCGTAGCGGGCGACACACACTCTGGTTATTTAGTAAGTTTCAACGTGCCAACGACCGTCTTTTTTCATTTGCTTCTCGAAGTCTTTCCAAACTACATCACTCTTTGCAGCCGTTTTGGTCATGAACTCAGAAATGCCATCTTCCATGCCGCGCAGTCCGCACATATAGGTATGTGTAGAAGGCTTCTGCAAAACTTCCCACAACTCGTCAGCATATTCAGCCATACGGTTTTGGATGTACATCTTTTCACCCTGAGCATTTTTCTGCTCGCGGCTGATGGCAACATCGTAGCGGAAATTACGCTTGTTTTTATAAGCCATCCATTCGAGATCAGCCTTATAAAGTACGGTGGTATCGGTTGGGACACCAAAGAAAAGCCAAGCTAGACCATTGAATTTGTAGTCTTCATGCTTTTCTTTGAACATCCGCCATAGGAAGGCGCGGAAAGGAGCAATACCAGTACCTGTGGCAATCATGATAATTGTGGCATTGGGATCATCAGGCAATAACATTTCTTTGCCAACGGGACCAGTCAACTTGACATCATCACCAGGCTTGAGATCGGTCAAGAAGTTGGAACATACTCCTTTGATCGTTTCTCCAGCTTCGTTTTGATACTCTAGGCGCTTTACGCTCAGCGATAGAGTTTTGCCATCAAGATCGTCACCAAGGCGAGTCGAAGCGATCGAGTAGAGGCGAAGTTTATTAGGCTTACCATTTTTGTCTTCACCAGGGGGAACGACACCAATACTTTGTCCCTCTAAATAGCGAAGAGTACCGCCTGAAATGTCCATCTTGATATGACGAGTATCGCCAGCAGCACCTGGTCTAACCAGTACGTCATTGGAAATACATTTTGCGGTAAAGGGACTAGCGGGGCGATAGATATTTACGGGAATATCTTTTTCTGAATTTTCACTCATGAGACGTTGTATGACGGAAGGACACGCAGTTATTATATTTTTAAATGCGACTTGTACGCAGTCTCGTAGTGTAAAGATCTAAACTGAGAATGGTTAGGCTAATTTGCCAACTGGTTTTACATATAGCAACAACGAAAAAATATGGTACAAACCGCCGTTAAACCTTTTTCACTAGAAGATTTTCTGTTGCAACCTGACACGGAGCCAGAGAGCGAATATTTTGATAATGAGATTATTCAGAAACCTATGCCCAAAGGAAAACACAGTGCGATTCAAGGTGAATTTACTACTGAGGTTAATAGTGCCTTAAGGTCAAAACGCATTGCTAGAGCATTTCCCGAATTACGCTGTACATTTGGCGGGATGTCGATTGTGCCAGACATATCGGTTTTTCGGTGGGATCGGATTGTGCGCGATCGCAATGGTGAAATCGCCAATGTTTTTAACATTGCTCCAGACTGGATGATTGAGATTCTGTCACCAGATCAACGACATACTAAATTAGTCAAGAAAATACTCTTTGCCCTTGAAAATGGTACTGATATGGCATGGTTACTTGATCCTGATGATAAGGTGATTTTTATCTATCGATCTAATCAAGCCTTGCAAATATGCGATCGCTCTGAACAAGTTTTACCCGTCCCCGATTTTGCTAGTGATCTGCAATTAACCGTGGCAACTGTTTTTGGATGGCTCAGCGATTGAAATAGTTGCGCTTACTTAGCCGTGACTTTAAGCCTAAAATCTGGTAAACATTTAGCTAGAGATATTAGAAACACTAATTTAATGGGTATTTAATGGGAACTTCCCTCAATGAACCGTTCATTTTTAGCTTGCCAACCCCGATGAGTGCCATGTGCTTGGCAGGAAATCGCGAAGAAAACCTGAAAACAATTGCCGAAATAACAGGTGTGCGGTTGGTGATGCGGGGACAAGATTTATTGATTGATGGCACGACCGAACAAATTGCACTGGTCGAAAAACTGATTAACGCGCTGAAATCCATGTGGTCTCAGGAAAAGGCGATCGCGGCGGTAGATATTCATGCGGCTCGTCAAGCGATCGCCGATGATCGTTCTACCGCTTGGCGCGATCGGGCGACAATTTCGCGTAATCGTCGTGGGGACTCGATTCAGCCGCGCACATACCGCCAGCAGCAATATGTGATGGCGATGGAAAATCACGACTTAATCTTTGGGGTTGGTCCCGCAGGTACGGGTAAAACCTATCTGGCGGCGGTGGCGGCGGTGAGTGCGTTGCAGAGCGGCAAATTTGAACGGATTATTCTCACCCGTCCTGCGGTGGAGGCAGGTGAAAGTTTGGGGTTTCTGCCTGGAGATTTGCAGCAAAAAATTGATCCCTATTTACGACCGCTCTATGATGCGATGAATGAAATGATTGGAGCTGAAAAAGTCCCCCAGTTAATGGAGCGCGGCATTATTGAGGTTGCGCCCTTAGCCTATATGCGCGGACGCACGCTTAGCAATTCTTTTATCATTGTCGATGAGGCGCAAAACACAACGGCGGCGCAGATGAAGATGGTCTTGACTCGTCTGGGTTTTAAGTCGCGGATGGTGGTCACAGGTGACATCACCCAAATCGATTTACCTCGCCATCAAAAGTCGGGTTTGATCATTGCGATGAACATCCTACAGGGTGTGCAGGGAGTTTCCTTTAATCTATTTGACAAGTCAGATGTGGTGCGTCATCCCCTAGTCCACAATATTATTGCCGCCTATGAAGATGCGGAAAATAACGCTGCGATCTAATCTATAGGGCGCTTTGCGCCCTATAGATAATTCTTAATTTAAAATATAACTATGCTTCCTCCTTTTATTGTCATCGATCCGATTCTCGAAAACTGGTTGCGTGAAGATATTGGACGCGGCGATCGCAGTACCAGTGGTTTATTTCCTAATGGTCAGGCTCCCATTGGTAAGGCGCTATGGATTGCCAAGGCTGATGGCATAATCGCAGGATTACCGATCGCCGCGAGGGTATTTCAATTACTTGATCCTGATGTCAAGTTTGAGGCGATCGCACAGGATGGTAAGCCTGTAAAATCTGGCGAACTCATTGCTGAGATTAATGGCAGTCTTGCCACATTGCTGATGGGTGAGAGGGTCGCCTTAAATCTAGTTATGCGTTTGTCGGGAATAGCTAGTACTACGGCGAAGTATGTCGCTGCGATCGCATCTTCACCAGTAATTTCGCAAAAATCTGTAAAAACACATCTGGTCGATACTCGCAAAACCATTCCTGGAATGCGTCTATTGGAAAAATATGCCACATTTATCGGTGGCGCGATCAATCATCGCTATGGTTTAGACGATGCGGTGATGCTCAAGGACAATCACATCGCGGCGGCAGGTGGGATTACGGAAGCCGTAAGTAGAGTGCGCGGTAATATTCCCTTTACTACCTTAATTGAAGTAGAAACCGAGTTGATCGCTCAAGTACAGGAGGCAGTCCAGCTAAATCTGGATGTGATTATGTTGGACAATATGCCATTAGAAATGATGCGTGTGGCGATCGCCTTGATTCGAGAACATAGCCCCCATACTAAAATTGAGGCTTCGGGAAATATCACGCTCGACACAATTGGGGCGATCGCCCAAATCGGTGTCGATTATATTTCTACTTCGGCAATGGTGACGCGATCGTATTGGCTGGACATCAGCATGAGAATTTTAACGGCGTAGTAACTGAGGAGCAAATTTAGATGACTTACTCTCTGCGAATTGCGGACATGGCGGAAAGCGATCGCCCTCGCGAAAGATTACTCAGTCAAGGAGTTCGCAGCTTGTCTAATGCCGAATTAATCGCGATTCTCTTAGGGACAGGACAGGGACCGGGAAAGCTTTCGGCTGTCGGATTGGGCCAGTTGATCTTACAGACGATTGGGAAAGACCGCACCAGCGATCCTGTGGCGGCTTTGCAGAATGTATCGCCCGAACAGTTAATGCAAATTGAGGGTGTTGGTCCCGCTAAGGCTACGGCAATTTTAGCGGCGATCGAGTTAGGAAAGAGGGCGCTCTATGCTAAACCACCCGATCTGACCGAAGTTACTGATCCATCGATCGCGGCGGCGGCACTCAGTCAAGATTTGATGTGGCAACAGCAAGAACGGATGGCTGTAGTGATGTTAGACAATAAAAATCGGATTTTTGCTCAGCGCATTATTACCATCGGCACTGCGACAGAAACGATCGCCCATCCGCGTGATATTTTTCGTGAAGTGGTCAAAAGTGGGGCTGTGCGATTTATTGTGGCGCACAATCACCCATCAGGATTTACTAACCCCAGTCCAGAAGATATCACTCTCACTCGTCAATTACTTGAATCTGCAAGAATGTTGAGTATTCCTCTTCTAGATCATTTGATCTTAGGGAATGGAACCTTTTCGAGTATGCGTGAAACTTGCACATTATGGAAAGAAATTCCCCAAGCAGAGTAAATGCAAACAAAAGAAGGAACGTAACGCGCTCCTTCTCTTATCAAGATTTCTACAAATAAAAATGTAGGGGTAATTCATGAATTACCCCTACATTTTTATTTGCTGCCGCGATTAGGGCGATTAGATTGACGCTCTTGTCTCATTTGGGCAAGTTGTTGTTGCTGCTCAGGAGTCAAAACTGCCTTCATTTGATCCTTGGTGGTTTGCCCGATCGCTTTCATCTGTTGCTTTTGAGCATCAGTCAAATTCAGCGTCTTCCATATACCCTTGCGATCGCCCGACTGTCGAGCTTGTTCGAGTTTGGCGCGTTGTTCAGGAGTGAATACATTTTGACGTTGGGTTTTCGCATTCTCTTGAATGGTCTTGATTTGAGCCTTTTGAGCATCAGTCAAGTTCAGCTTCTTCCAACCATCGCCGCGCTTATTTTTTTCAACACGAGATGTTGTCTCTGGGGCTGAGTTTTGGGCTGAGACTAGATTGGGGATTGTGACTGCTCCCACTGCTACGGTTACACAAGCGATCGCCAAAGCTTTTTTGAAATTACGAAACATGAGGTTTTCCCCTTTTTGATTAGGTGTGTGAGAAGGATTAATTTAATCTGTACGAAGGTTTTGACCAGCACTACGATCAAAAGGTTCAAACCCCGTTCAAAAAAAAGCGTCGCTTTTTTTTGATTAACCCGCACAACTTTTTAAAATCACACCAATTACTACACCAAGTCCACCGAAACGCACAATTTGCCAAAACGGTTCGCGTAGACTACTCCATGACAGTAGACGGCTTTCTAAATCAGCTTCCAGTTGTTCGAGGCGATCGCTTATTTCTTGGAGTTGCCTATGAAGTTCATCTTTATGGGAAAGGGATTCGCCGTTGTTAGGTTTGGGTTTACGGCGAATTTTAGAATTATCTTTAGAATTATTTTTCTGGTGGGGGCGATCGCTTGAAATATCTTGAATTCGCATTTGCAGATTCTGTTTCTGTTGTTGCAAATCGATCTGCTCTAGCGAATCACGTCGAACTTGATGAAAACGCTGCTCAATTTCACCCAATAGATCTTTAGTTTCTTGGAGTTGAGCTTCGAGATCGCTCCAATCAGAAGTTTCTGCCACAAAGTTAGTAAATTTAAACTAAAAGCGATTTTACACTAAACCTATACCCACAAAAAAAGAGAAACGGCACAGCCGTTTCTCCATTTCTAAGCTACAAGCTAATCTCTAAACCGCAGCGGGGATTTTCGATTTAACAGTTGCAAAGCTAGGTACAACAATCGATTTGTCCTGTTTAGTCAAGCGATCGTATAGTACTTGGGTGTTGGGGTAGTTAGCCGCAGGGAAAGTCTCATAGCGGTTGTAAGGCACAACATCTTCACCAAAAGCATCAAGGTACTCACGGCTGTTAACCATTTCCGTGACCATTGCCTTAATACCGCTAGTTGCCAAAATCACGTTGTATTTACGGATTTCAGCTTGATCGAGGGGCGCACGTCCTAAGAAATGCTTTGTACCCAATTCGATTACCTTGGTGTTGGGGAATGGTGCGTAGAATTCCTTGATATAAAGTTCGGATGTACCGATCGCCAAGATGAATTCCTTGACGGTGGTTTCTTCGTTGAGCAACTTAGAAGTATATTGGCTGAACTGTGAGTCAGCAACATAGGCATCCATGTCACGCTCGAACACTTGACGGAATGCAGCCCGCACCAATGCGCCTGTTTCTACAGGATCGGTGGTAGTGAGCTTGAAGATCTTGCGTTGTTCGCGCTTCTTATCAACGCCTTGGTTGATGCGATCGCGAATCGATACAGAGGAACGCTCTTCGGTGACTTGACCGAGTTCGACAAACATCGGTGTAGATTCAACCACGACCTTAGTGCCTTTCTCTTCACCCAAGGTGCTGTTGCGGTTGTTGCGAAGCGATACACCTGCGGGGGTGAGATAGCGCTCATAAGGAACGGTATCTTCGCCAAAGGCTTGCTCATATTCTTTGGTTTCAAGGATTGCGTCAACGACTGCATAGAAGCCTTTCTTTGATGCGAGATCAAAGTAAGCATTCATCTCAGGGCGACCATAGGTAGGGCGACCCAAGAGGCGGCGATGGGTATATTCGATCGCTTTACATACATAAAGCTTCGTCCAATAGCGATCGCGGAATAGAGGAGACTTAGCCAAGATCCGTACAAATTCGCGTACCGAGATTTGACCATTTTCCAGCTTGCTTTCGGCGGCGGTGAGACGCTGACCAGCGAAAGGAATATAGCCAGTAATTTGCAAGTAAATTGCGCGGATTACAGCTTGACTAGAGGATTCAGAGTTATTAATGCTCTGACCTTTGACCATGCTGGTTTTAGCACCCTTAGTAATCTTGACGCTATCGCGTTGGGTTTGATCGAGCTTGAATACCTTGGGACTCATGGAATCAATTGAGCCAGTTGCCGCAGGATTACCAAGTTGGTTAGTGATACCAGCACCATTGCGAATCAAGATGCGGCGGGTATCCTTACCGAAAGGTGCAGGGGATGCACTAGGATTACGAGTTTCTTTAGGGAAGATCGCGCCAAATTGGATTTCGAGGGGATCATTACCAGCACCGTAAACGTGTTGATCAGGTAATGGTTGCTCGTAAGCGGCAAACAGGGTAATAAATTGGGGAATCTTGCGGAAAGGAGCCGAATAGTTGAACAAGTCAAACTGTGCGCCCCAGTTACGCGCAGTTTGGGCTTCTTGCCCAAGTCCACGTTGGTAAGGAACGGTTTCTTCGCCGAAGTAGTCGCTGTACTCTCTGGAGTTAACCAGTGCATTGACTAGAGCCGACAAACCACCTTTGGAGACGATCGCAAAGTAAGCAGCAACTTCTTCACGGCTTTCAGGAGAGCGACCAAGGAAATGCTTGAAGGCTAACTCAACTGCACGCGAGTTGATGAAGGGTAGGAAGAATTGATCGCGGTACAAGGGTGACAAACCTAGGCGGCGCACAAATTCACGCACCGAGATTTCGCCATTTTTAACCTTAGAGTCAAGGTCAGAAATGCCTTGGCTGTAGGCACGTGTGATATCACGTTCAAAAATTTGACGGTAAGCCGCCTTAACCACGTTATTTTTTTCAGCACCCGTCATTGCCGCCTTCATGACAAACTTCTGACGACGCTCAGCCGTGTTGTAGTAAATCTGAGGCAATGCCAAACCTTGCAAGTCGGGAGAGTTGCGCTGACGGACTTTAGGAGAAGGAGTCGCGGCTTTAAACTCAGCGATCGCTACATCCATATATTGCTTGATGATTTCGATCGCCGCAGAATCATTGAGGAAATAACCTGCTGCGGCTTGCTTCATAGTTTGCAACGCAACAATGGTGGCATCGGTTGAGCAGGCTGCTTCGATAATTTCACGCAAACCACGCACGTTCTGAGCCAAGATATTTGGATCGCCAGCCACGATCGCATAGGTGGCATAGCGCAAGAACCATGACAAGTCGCGGAGGGACTTCTTCATGCGGTCTGCGCCGTAACGTGAAATATTGATGGGGCGGAAGCTAGCAGGAGGAGTATCAATAACCCCAGTAACACCAACGTTACTGAAGAAATTCTTGATTGTTCCTAAAAATCCGCCTTCACTTGCTTCGGTGTAAGTAGTTGTGCCAAGTTCCATGCCGACCTTGACATCAACCACACGACCAGCGCGATCGACCTCAAACACTTCGGTATTTTTGGGCTTTTCCAAAAACGCCATCGGTGAACCACCCGTAAAAATACGGCTAGCAGCCTTGGAAACGATATTGTCCGAGTTTTTAGTCAAAACCTCAGCAATTTCGAGGCGCTTTAGTCCAGACTGAAAATATATTGATAAATCATCTAATTCGCTACGAGTCGCAAAGCGATCTTGTTGCTCTATCTGAGAAATTGTGGAAGTTAAAGCGGTCTGATATAGACTGGGGCGGGCATTTACTGCACCACTTGACGCTGTTACGCTCATGTGTCTGCCTTGAGATCTTTAAAGGGTATGTAAAAAGTCGAAATAATAACTACCCAGTATAGGGTTTTCCAACTTAAATATCTAACTCTATCTCACCAGAAAATGCTGCATCTACAGGTATTTCAACCAAAAAGCCACGATAAGTTTTGTAAAGCAATCAGAAAACCTTTAAAAGACTTGCAAAGCAAGCCTTTTAAACAGATATCTGGATTCAATAGGCTGTAAACTACAGATCATCCCTGTGTCGGGTAAATCATGGGAATTATTACCAAACGTTCATCTAAAAAAATTCGAGCAAATGAAATTCTGATTCGACTTAAACGGCTGTATCCAGATGCAACCTGTTCCCTTGACTACGAAACACCTGTGCAGCTTTTGGTGGCGGTAATTCTTTCGGCTCAATGCACCGATGAGCGAGTGAATATGGTTACGCCTAAATTATTTGCCAGATTTCCCGATGCGATCGCTTTAGCTAATGCTGATCTCGATGAATTAATGGAGCTAGTCCATTCCACAGGTTTTTATCGCAATAAATCTAAAAATATTAGAGCAGCCTGTGAAATGATCGTCTGCGATTTTGATGGGCTTGTCCCCAACACGATGGACTCATTACTGAAATTAGCGGGTGTAGCGCGTAAAACCGCGAATGTCGTCTTAGCCCATGCCTATGGGATCAATGCAGGGGTTACTGTTGACACTCACGTTAAACGTCTGACGAAGAGGCTAGGGCTAACTAAATTTGAAGAACCAATTAAAGTTGAGCGCGATCTCATGGCTTTGCTGCCCCAACGGGACTGGGAAAATTGGTCAATTCGGATCATTTATCATGGTCGAGCCGTATGTAATGCCCGCAAACCAGCTTGCGATCGCTGTGAGCTTGCGGATTTATGTCCATCGGCTTCTTTAATTTAAGAGAGCGCGGAGCGCTCTCTTAAATATACCCGTTGTGAAGTTTTCTAAAGATAACTATCTTTTATGCAGTGACAATAGCGCTTATTCCCTAAAATGAAAACAAAATTCTCCCTGCAATCTTTACTTAATAAAGACTTATGACAGATTTTGTAAAAGCCTTCAAGAATGATCCCCAACTTGGGAATCTATCCACACCAGTAAGCGATTCAGCGATCGTTAAAGCTTTCATCGGTAATCTTCCTGCTTACCGTAAGGGCTTGTCCCCTAGCCGTCGTGGTCTAGAAATCGGTATGGCTCATGGATATTTCATCTATGGACCTTTTGCTTTGCTTGGACCTCTCAGAAATACCGAATTGGCTAGCCTCGCTGGACTTTTGGCAACCGTAGCATCTGTAGTTCTCTTGACCCTTGCCTTGTCTCTTTATGGCGCAACTGCAACCAAGCTAATTTCTAGCTCTGCGGTTGAGGCTCCTGAAGAACTCGGCAATTCCTCTGGTTGGAGTGAATTTTCTAGCAGCTTCTTGCTTGGTGGTGCTGGTGGTGCTGCATTTGCTTACTTCCTCAACTACCTAGAGCCAATGCAAAAATTCGGCGGTTTGCTCTGGTCTTAATTTCTGAATAGTTTTTCTAAAAGGTTGTTGGTAATACCGGCAAAAATTTAGATGCAATTCAGACATGATTGAGCCAATTCAAATCACAGATCAATTTATTTCTTATTTCAGGAAACTTAAAATCATGACTGGATACTACGCACATTATTACGTTTCATACATTTTCGTGCCTCTCATTGGCGTAATCCTACCGATCGCGACAATGGGTTTGCTTTTCAACTACATCGAGAACTAGAAGTTTCTCAAGCTTGCTCTATTTAACTTATTTTTCATAAAACCTAGAAGAGAGTTGTGGCAATAATCGCTACGACTCTTTTTTGGCTTTTGAGTTTATCAAAAAAAATAGATTACAGTAGGGTGCATTAGCGCAGCGTAACGCATCCTACCAAAAAACTTTATGTCATATTTAATTTCATGCCTCCGTCCAGCGATCGCATTAGGATTAGGAACGATCATGGCGATCGCCTGTTTTTTGATGTCTCCTGCTCTAGCCCAAGCCGAAACCCTATCCTTTAGTCATGCCCAGTTAAAAGGTCGAGATTTTTCGGGACGAATATTGGTGGGATCAGGCTTTGCCAATGCCAATATGGAGGGGACAAATTTTGAAAATGCCGATCTCAGGGGGACAGTATTTAGCGCCTCGATTTTAAGAAGAGCCAATCTCAAGGGCGCTGATTTTTCAGGCGGATTACTGGATCAGGCTGATTTTGCTAAAGCTGATCTCAGTCAGGCGTTGCTAGTGGAGGCGATTTTGTTACGCAGCACCTTTGATTTTGTCAATATTGATGGAACTGACTTCACTGACGCGATTATGGATGGCGCACAGCGTAAATGGCTATGTAGCAAAGCCAAAGGTACAAATTTAAAAACGGGTGTGGATACGCGAGATTCCTTAGACTGCGATCGCTTGTAGTGGCAATTCATGAATTGCCACTACAATTGATTATTTTGAGTAAGTCCTAAAGGCTTGCGAAGCAAGCCTTTTAAAAAATCAACCTTTAACACCAATACTTGCATCGGTGGGAATGATATAACGTTGCAGAAATACGAAGACGATAAATACGGGTAATATCGAAATTGTCGAACCTGCGGCAATTAAGCGCCAATCCTCGGAAAAAGCACTGGCTAGGCTAGCAATCCCACGCGGTAAAGTGTAAAGCTCGGCTTTGTCCACGATCGCTAGGGGCCACAAAAAATCCCCCCACATTGCCACGAAGGTAAATACAGCGAGAGTGGTTAGGGCAGGACGCGCGGCGGGCAACATGATATGCCACCAAATTCCTAAACTAGAGCAGCCATCCATCCGCGAAGCTTCTTCCATTTCTTTGGGAACGCTTTGAAAGGCTTGTCGTAATAGAAATATGCCAAAAGCAGAAATCACATAGGGGAAGATTAATCCCGCGTAGGTATTTTTGAGATTAAGCTGCACAGCGAGAATATAGAGGGGAATCATCGTGATTTGAAATGGAATCATCGTCGTTCCCACGATCGCCCAAAAAATGGGATCGCGTCCTTTGAAATCCAATCGCGCAAGGGGAAAGGCGGCGAGGGAACAGAAGAGAAGATTTAAAATAACGGTAATGCTAGAGACAAAAAAGCTGTTCCAAAGATAGAGATCGAAGCGGGAGTTTTTCCAAACTTTGATGAAGTTATCTAGGGTGGGTTGAGAAGGAAGTAGTTGGGGAACAGATTGAAAAATATTTTCCGTGGGTGATTTAAAGGCGGTACTCACGAGCCACAGTAAGGGAAATACGGTTAAAGTAGCGATCGCCACTAAAAGCATAAACTGTGAAATATTTTTTAAATTATTTAATGCTAGTAATTGGGGCTTCTTATTCTTCATGATTAAGGGAGTATTTTCTTCTTCCCCCTTTTTAAGGGGGATTGAGGGGGATCTGTAGTAACTGATGTTGCGTGGAAGGAATTCTTGCGATTCTCAATGTTGAGGGCTGGCACGGGGGCGCAGCCCCTACAGAACATGAAATATCTAGGTAGGGGCAATGCCCCCGTGCCAGCCCTGTCATGCTATTCAAGCAGTGCTAAATCTTCCAGAGCGCTATACAAAATCTTTCTGCGAACAGTTCCCAATGGAAAATTAGGATCTTGATTTTCAAAATTTAAGGCATAGAAATAAGTATTATCCGCTTTTTCTAGATACCCAACATACCAGCCTAAATTATTTGTGCCGTCAGGACTGCGCGACCAACCTGTTTTACCACTTAGCGTATAAGCCTCTTGGCGATCGACGATCATAATATCTTTGACGGTTTTGATCACGGAATTAGAAAAAGGTAGCTCCTCTTTATAGAGTTTCACCAAAAACTTAACCTGCTCCTCTGGCGAAATTCTGAGATTACCATCTAACCAAAAAGAGTCAATTTTTGGCGATATATCCTGATTGCCATAGTTCGCGGCTTGAATATATTTGGTCATCCGTTCTTTGTCAATCTTTCGCGCTAAATCTTGATAAAACCAGACTACCGATCGCGGAAAAGCTGTTCGCATAGTTTGATCTTCATTCCAGATCGGAAATTGGCGGTTCACGCCATCCCAAGCCATGACCGTATTTTCATCAGCGATCGCTTTTGTTTCGAGGGCAACTAATGAGTTGAAAATCTTGAAGGTAGAAGCGGGAATAAATCTCTTTTGACAGCGATTTGCGTTGTAGCGAATATAGCGATCGCGTTTAAGATCATACAAAACAAAACAGCCGTCAGATTTTGCCTCTTCAAAATTTTTAGCAAGATTACGCGAAAACTCAGATTGGAATATAAGTTTTGTTTGTGTCGTAGTATTTTGCATATTTTGCGCTAAGGCTGGTGAAGCGATCGCGAGAGCTATACCCAATACAAATGCAAAAGTTTTAAGCATAATCAAATACATAATTAAATAGTTTTTGCAGGATTAATAAATTTAAAAGTCAAGATAGAAACCACAAAAATAATTAGAAATAAAAACACTCCAATTGCCGAAGCATATCCCATTTCTAGACTGGTAAAACCTTTGTCGTATAAATAATAAACCACAGTTTTCGTACTATTGGCGGGACCACCCTGAGACATAATATAAACTTCTTCAAAGATTTTCATCGCAGAAATTGATGAAATTATACTCACCAGTATAATATAGGGCTGCATGAGGGGAATCGTAATGTCCCAATGCTTTTGCCACCCATCAGAGCCATCGATCGCTGCCGCCTCATATAAATCTGCGGGAATAGCCTGTAAACCCGCCAAATAAATTACCATGTAGTAACCAACACCCCGCCAAATTACCACAGCGACAATTGCAAAAATAGCGGTATGCGGATTAGTTAGCCAAGGGATTTTCACTGTTTGCCAATAAATGATTGACAAGAAATAATTCAAGATCCCAGTTTCCGCATAAATCCATTTCCAAGCAATTCCCGCTACAACCACCGAAACGATTACAGGAAAATAATAAACTGCGCGAAAAAATTTAATACTGCGTAATTTTTGATTAACTAAAATTGCTAAGGCTAGGGATAAAATCACCAAGCTCGGAACGACAAATATTAAATAAATTAATGTGTTATTCATCACTTTCCAAAAAGCGCGATCGCTCCACAAATTTACATAATTTTGCCATCCAATAAAATTAGGACTGCCAATAAAGTCATAGTTAGTAAAACTCAGATAAATCGCTTGAAATATCGGCAAGAAAGATGTCAATGCTAAAAATGCGATCGCTGGTAATAGAAATAAATAGGGAGTCCAAGAAAATCTCTTGTTAATATTTTGATTTCTAAGATTTATTGGGATATTTAATTTTGGGTTTAATTTTGGGAGCATAACACAGTTAAAAAATTAAGTTGCGAATTATATCGGAAATACTTGTTCGCTAGCCACATCAATACTAAAAAACACTAAAGCCGATAGGAGTTTATTGCTTTCAGGCTCTTAGTTAAAAGCCGCATTAAGCTAAACACCTCAGTTTACCTGATTTTTAACCAAACCCTATCCGTTCCTTAACCTTGTTTCATGGCTTGTCTCTATAGACTATATGGGTATTTACATACATTCAGAACAGCTTACTTTACTTACGAGGAGCATTTATGGCTATTGGTCCAAGCACTACAACGACCCCTTACATAATTCCTGTTGCCCCAGGTGTACAACTTACATCGATCCTCACAACTGGTGATGCTGTCAATGGTTACAAGATGGTAGGTCTCCCCGATGGTCTTGGTGCATACGACAACGGCGATGGTACTTTCACCGTATTGATGAACCATGAGATCGCCAGCACTTCTGGAGCAGTCCGCGCTCATGGCGGCAAGGGCGCATTCGTCTCTGCATGGGTAATCAACAAGTCCGATCTGAAAGTTGTCAGTGGTGGCGATCTCATCCAAAAAGTTTACAACTGGGACACTACTACCCAAAAATCTAGCACCACTACTAGCGTTGTTAACTTCAGCCGTTTCTGCTCAGCCGATCTTCCTGAAGTCTCGGCTTACTACAACGCCACTACTGGACTTGGTACAACAGCTCGTCTTTTCATGAATGGTGAAGAAGGTGGTGCTACTGGCTATCAATTAGGCATAGTTGCTACAGGTGCAAACAAAGGCAACACCTACATACTTGGCGAGTTCAACCTCAGCACCAACGGTAGCGCTGACTCCGTAAATTCGACAGTTAAGCTCAATGTCTTAACTGCTTCAACGAGTTCCACTTCTGTGACCGTCAGTGCAGTTCCTCGCGAACTCGCCGTAGGTGCAAAGCTACTCGGACAGACTGTTACAGCCATTAACACAACTACGCTGACAGTTACTCTATCGGGCAATGCTAATGCCACTATTACCACCGCCACACCTACAGACTTTACCCTTGCTGGCGTAGGTGGTTGGGAAAATGCTTTAGCTAATCCCTTCTCCCAAGACAAAACCATCGTCATCGGCAACAACGATGGCGGTACGGGCATTATGTCTCAGTCTGTTGCAGTCTATGTTGGTACTAAGACCAATACAGGTTCGGATGCAGATAAAGCTGGTTTAACCAATGGAACCACCAAATTTATCAATGTCACAGGCAGCCCTGCGGAAATCATTAATTCCACCACTCGTGCTACCAATATCACCAGTGGTGCTACCTTTACCCTCAGCAGCACATCCTCCACAGCCTTCTCTCGCCCAGAAGATGGCGCTTGGAATCCTCTCAACCCCAATCAATACTTCTTCGTAACTACCGATCAAATCGATCAAGTGAGAGACGGAATTGGTACACAAGTTGGTCGTAGCCGACTCTGGCGCTTGAACTTTACCGATATTACCAACCCCGATGCTGGTGGTACGATCGATATGCTTCTCGATGGCACTGAGGGGCAGAATATGCTGGACAACATCACCGTTGACAAATTCGGACATATTACCCTTTTAGAAGACACTGGCGGATCTGCTCACAATGCCAAAATTTGGCAGTACGATATTGCTACCGACTCGCTGACCCAAATTGCTAAAACCGATACTGCTCGCTTTGGTGACATCGTTAATGGTGTGGTTGTTCCTGCTGCTGCTGGTTTCACCCTTGATGAAGAAACCTCTGGTGTCATTGATCTTCAAGACATTCTTGGAGTCGGCAAACAGCTAATCGTTGTTCAGGATCACACTGCTAGTGCCGATACAACCCTTGTCGAAGGCGGTCAACTTCTAATCATTGACACCCCAATCACCGCTAACGCCACAGCCTCTTTAGTTTCTGGTAGTAGCTCTGATGACAATCTCACTTCTAGTGTCACCACTGGTTTTGATGGTGTGAACGATATCATCTTTACTGGTGCTGGTAATGACCAGATTGATTCTACTCTTAACTCCGCTTCTGCTAACGTTCTCGCTGGTGGCAACCGTGTTGATGCTGGTAGCGGCAATGACACTGTTACTGTTGCCAATAATGATCGCTCTTTTGGTGGCGATGGCAATGATGAATTTTTCGCACAAGCTGTTAAGGGCTTCCGTCTTTCTGGCGGTGCTGGTGATGACAAGTTCCATCTTGGTGCGTCCACTGGCGGTCGTGCATTAGGCGGCGATGGTAACGATACCTTCTTTGCTAGCTCTGGCGGCGGCAACTTGCTATCTGGTGGTGCTGGAGCAGACATCTTCAATATTTTCACTGGTGATGTTCTCTCCTCCGCTAATACCATTCTTGACTTCCAATCTGGAACTGACAAAATCCAAATTGGCGGCGGAATCACCTCGATCGCTGGTCTAGATTTAACGTCTGGAAGCAATATCATCATCAAGTCAACAGGAGCAACTATTGCCACCTTGACTGGTGTTACCGCTTCCAACTTGACTGCTACCGATTTCATCTTTGCTTAGTGTAATCAAATCAGAGGAATAGCTGCGGTATTCCTCCCTAACATTTGAGAACGACGTATGGCTATGACAAACCTAATCGAAATCCATCTTCTAGATAGTTTTGATTGGTTTGTCTTTTTCCATATTAAAGGCTTTGGATTTATTGATTTTCGACTCTAAAAAATAGAAGGATAAAATTTAATGGCAACAATTAACGGAACTTCAGGTGACGATAAAGATTTGCGGATCAGCGTTGGTATTAGTGGAGATACCCTGCTAGGCTTAGCGGGTAATGATGTTCTTGATGCTGCTGATGGCGCAGGAAACAACATTCTCAGAGGCGGCGATGGCAATGATAAGTTATATGCCAAAACTAACGACCAACTCTTTGGCGATGCAGGCGATGACGAACTGAACTCCGATATCGGTGGTAGTGGCATTAACAACACCCTGTCTGGTGGCGATGGCAATGATAAGCTTTATGCTAATCGCAATGACACTGTATCTGGTGATGCAGGTGATGATGAGATTTTTGCGGGACGTGGTGGTAATACCTTAACAGGTGGATTGGGGCGTGATGTATTTAGGATTGCTAATGCTTCCACTCCTGACACTGCTAACACGATCGCCGATTTCAATCCCGTTACTGACACTATTCGCGTTGACTTGACAACTGTTACGCAACTTAGCGATCTCACATTTACCCAATCAGGGGCTGATTCTATAATTAGCGTGAAAGCTGACGGTAAACAACTGGCGATCGTGAAGAATACGTTAGTTAGTAATTTGAATGCAACCACGGTTGTTGTATTGGCTTCCACCGCCAACAATGCCACCGTTAATCAAGCTCCTACTATCACTGCTGCTACTTTTAGTATTGACGAAAACTCAGTTTTCAATACATCCGTTGGTACAGTTACTGCTAGTGATGCAAATGCAGGCGACAAGCTCACCTATGAGATCGCTAGCGGCAATACCGATGTCAATGGCAATGGCAAAACTCCCTTTGCGATCGACATTAAGACTGGTGAAATCAAGGTCAACGATCCTAATGATTTGGATTTTGAGACTAACTCCATCTTCAATCTCAAAGTCAGAGTCAGCGATGATTTAAGCGCTGCGTCTGAAGCCTCAGTCACAGTTAGCCTCAAGAATCTCGCCGATCCTGTCTCCACTAACTACGATTTTTCCAATCTTCCGACATTAGGAACTGCTTCCAACGGACAAAATATTCTCTTAGGCGGATTTTCTGGACTCTTCTTTCAGGGAACTAATGCCACAAATGGCAACTTGAAATTTACCACCCTGACTGATCGCGGACCCAATGGCGAACCCACTGGTCAAAATCGTCCTTTCTTCTTGCCTGATTTTCAGCCAGAAATCGTCAACTTTGAGCTTAATAAAACCACAGGCGCTCTGTCTATCATCAAGCGCACAGGACTATTTACATTTGATGGTACAACCAAACTGACAGGTTTGCCTAACCTGCAAGCTGGTGCTGGCGGCACAGCCTACACAGACGAAATCGGTGTGGATCTCAATGGGAAAGTTTTAACTAACAATCCTCTTGGCATCGATTCCGAAGGGATTGTAATTGACGACAATGGAGACTATTGGATCGTTGATGAGTATCGTCCAGCGATTTATCAGTTTGATATCAATGGTAAAATGCTCAATCGCTTCATTCCTAGAGGCACTGCGGCGGCTCCTGCTGGCACGGCTAATGATTTTGCCGCAGGGACTTTTGGAACTGAAGTATTGCCAGAGGTCTATGCTAAACGCCGCGCAAATCGTGGATTTGAAGCCGTTGCTTTAGAAGGTAATAAACTTTATGCTTTCATTCAAAGTGCGATCGACGATCCTGATACTACAGGTGATACAACTTCACGCGGTTCTCGCAATTTGAGAATTCTTGAATTTGATATTGTCACTAAGGCAGTTACAGGCGAGTATCTCTATCTCCTCGACAGCATCAGCGCCAGTGGACTTTTCAGAACCGATAAGCTCGGTGATGCTGTTTCCTTGGGCAATAAAAAGTTTGCGGTAGTCGAACGTGATGATGTTTCTAACTCAGATTCCAATAAGCTGATTTATCAGATTGATTTGGCGAACGCGACTAACATTAACAACACTGCTAACTTTACCCTGCCATCAGGCAAGACTATTGAACAACTTACCGAATCAGAATTGACTGCGGCTGGGATTAAGGTTGTAACGAAGAATCTGATCGCCAATGCCGCTAAGTCTGGTTATACAGGCGTTGATAAGCTCGAAGGTTTAGCTCTGGTTGACTCGAATACATTGGCGCTGATCAACGACAATGACTTTAATGTTGCTGGGACAACGACTCCAGCGAGGTTGGGCTTGTTGAGTTTACCCGATGCTCTTCCCATTGCCTTGAAGACGTTCCAGAAGAATGATTCCGATATCTTCAGTGTTGGCAGTGGCAGTAATCCCAGACCTTCATTGTCATTTACAGTCACTAGCAATGGTGCGAATCAAGTTGGTGAAGTTGGTGTATTTATCGTTGACGATGCCGATGGCAAGATTGATGGTTTGACTCCTGGTGCAACTGGCTACGCTGAGAAAGCTTTGGCAAGAGCTAAGGTGATTTTCTCGGCAATTGACAATAATCCCAATGGATTTAGCGCTAATGGATTGAGCCGCTTGTTGGAGTTTAACGATAACGACAAGTTCCGTTTTTATGCGATTAACGACAAAGCCACGACTACCAGCTCCGCTTTGGCAAACAAGTCCTTTGATAAAGTGAATTTTTCGCCTGCGACTATTCTCAATTTCACACAATCCAGTGGTGTTAATAAGTTTACCTTTAACAATCTAGACATCACGATCGCACCTTCTGATGCTCCTTTAGAGATCGGTACATCTTTGCAGGACAAAACTGAAGGTGAAGTTCTTGACCTGACACAGGGCATTGATACTACAAAATTCTCTCAAATTAAAGCTGAATTCACCGTCAATCGTGAGGCAGCCTTTAACAATTTTGTTGGTTTCTATAAGATTGAGAATGCCAAGGGTGATATCAAAAAATCTGATGGCTCAATTGTTTCTGTCGGTCAGTCTGGCTACATCCAAGCAGCCGTTGCTGGACAGATATCTGGCATTGATTTGAGTGTAGCGAATCAATCGACTCAAACCACTTCTGGTATTTTCAAGGCTGGCTCGATCTTTGCTCCATTCATTGTGATTAATGGAAGTCCATCGGCAATTTTGGATAGTAATCCTAATAACGATCCTTCCGTTTACTTCCCGTTCTTGGGCGCAAACACGGACAAGGTTGACCATATCCGTTTGTTGGCAAATAACACCTTCGGATTTGAAGATCTTCCCAGTGGTGGTGACTTTGACTATAACGACATCATCGTTAGGGTAAAACTTACTCCAGTTGCTTAACTTACACTGCGCTTTGCGCTCAAACCTAAGCTAATAATTTTAGGACTTACGCAGAAATTGCTAAGACCTTCACCCCTAGCCCCTCTCCCAAAAAGGGCGAGGGGAACAAGAAAAATATCTTACTCCCCTTCTCCCGTTCTGGGAGAAGGGGCTGGGGGATGAGGGCAATTTGGATTTTGCATTAGTCCTAAACTTTTTAAAAGCTAGCGACAGTTAATGAACTGTTGCTAGCTTTTCTCTTTTATGTGCATCCTAATAATATTTTTTTGTGAATCAATGCTTGTTGTTTAAGTTCATGAACACGGGTTGCGATCGCCCGATCGCGATTTTCCAGAGAGTTAATCCATTGATCGGTAAGCACTTGAGCATCTTCGGGCAGACCCTCCAATTCCCAGCCAGAGATACCTAAATCTTCCATTAAATAGCTAACTTTCGGATCGTAGCTAATCGCTGAACATTGACAGCCTTCAGAGGCAGCCATGATCAATCCATGTAAACGCATCGCGATCGTCAAATCTACAGCGCGAAAAATCCCTTTCAGGCAACGGGGATCTTTTTGAATAATAATCCGACTCTTTTTCGGACATTTATCATTGAGAGAATCACAAATTGCTTGGGCGATCGCCTTATCTTGCGTTGGTTGAAATGGAATCAACAGGATATCGACATCTCTTTGCGCTTGCAATTTTTGTAAAGCTTCGGTAATCGTGGCAAGCCGACAGGATGTTAGCTCTGGATGCGATCGCAAAATTACTGCTACACGGGTTACGCCCAAATCAGGGTAAATATTCGCCTCAGTTGCTTCCAACGCCCACACAGGATCGGGTGCAACCACGCTTTCAACTTGCCAATCTCTTAGTAACTGCGCTGATTGGCGATCGCGCACAGACACAAATGTACATCCCTGAAAAGCTCGTTTAGATATCCATTTACTTAACTTTCGATTGAGCGGACCGACTCCCTGCGCCCATGCGATCGTCTGTAAGCCCATCCCCTGTGCTAAGCCCATCAAGCCGCCGTAATAGATCGGATTTCTAGCACTAGTGGCATCTTGCATTAAGCTACCGCCACCCCAAATGAATAAATCCGATCGCCTAAATTCGTTAATTAATGAAAATACTGAGTAGCGATCGCTAGCTTCGACTCGATGCAAGCTTTCGGTGGCTTTGGGATTTGCTGATAATACAAGCGGTTGGACATCCTTGGGCAGCATTTGCAGCAAAGTGGCAAGCAAAGCTTCATCACCACCATTACCCATTCCGTAATATCCACATAAAACCGCACGACGCATATTCAATGTCTCAAATGTTTTTGTTGATTTTTTACCAAATCTAATTGTCGCTCATGACACCACGAAAAAGTCGGAGATTTTGGTGTAAGTAGATAAGCGTAATAAAAACCAGAACCCTAGGAAACTGATTCGCCCGCTTCGCGGGCGAATCAGTTTCTTTCGGTTTTATATTTAATTATGCCTACCTACCTACTTACATCCAATTATTCATAATCATAAATAAAATCATAAACAGCTACTGTTTTGCTAGCATTGTACGAATAGCTACTTTTTTGTAGTAATTAGGCTTACCCACCAGCCTTACCATGTCATTAAATGCTATCGCTAATAGGATAGAGGTATCTACTGTGGTTTCTTCACCCCCAACATCATCCGATCACATCCAAAATCTTGAAAATGCCCTTGCAACTAGTCCAGACTATGAACCAGACCATGATAGCACCACAGACAATATTACCCAACGTTCAATGATTGCCATTCTTGATTTTGGTTCGCAATATTCCGAGTTAATTGCTCGCCGTATCCGTGAGACACAGGTTTATTCTGAAGTCTTATCCTTTCATAGTTCCGCCGAAAAGTTACAGAAATTAAATCTTAAGGGAATCATTTTATCAGGCGGCCCAGATTCCGTTTATGACGAAGATTCGCCACAATGCGATCCAGAGATATTTAACTTGGGTATTCCCATTCTCGGTGTTTGCTACGGAATGCAGCTAATGGCAAAACAACTTGGCGGCACGGTTGAAAGAGCTGATCGCGGGGAATATGGTAAAGCGGAATTGCAAATTGATGATCCCACAGATTTGTTAACCAATGTCGATACAGGAACCACCATGTGGATGAGTCACGGTGACTCGGTAATTGATCTACCCAAGGGATTTGAGATTTTAGCCCATACTGCCAACACTCCCTGTGCGGCGATCGCTGATCATAATCGAAAACTCTACGGTGTACAGTTCCATCCCGAAGTCGTCCATTCTAAAGGCGGTATGGCGATGATTCGCAATTTTGTCTATCACATTTGCCAATGTGAGCCTAGTTGGACGACCGAAGCTTTTATTGAAACTTCGATTCGCGAAATTCGCGCTCAGGTTGGTGATAAAAGCGTATTACTGGCTCTATCGGGCGGTGTCGATTCTTCCACACTCGCCTTTTTGTTGCATAAAGCGATCGGCGATCGCCTCACCTGTATGTTTATCGATCAAGGTTTCATGCGGAAGTTAGAACCAGAACGCCTTGTCAAGCTATTTGAAGAGCAGTTTCATATTAATGTTCAATATGTCAATGCCCGCGATCGCTTCCTTGAGAAGGTCAAAGGAGTTACCGATCCTGAGCAGAAGCGGAAGTTAATTGGCGGTGAGTTTATTAGTGTATTTGAAGAAGAATCTAGCCGTTTAGGACCCTTTGATTTTCTTGCTCAAGGTACACTCTACCCCGATGTAATCGAATCGGCGGATACCAATGCCGATCCCGTTACTGGTAAACGGGTTGCCGTCAAAATCAAGAGCCATCATAATGTCGGTGGATTGCCTGATAATCTCCGCTTTACTCTAGTGGAGCCACTTCGTAAGTTGTTTAAAGATGAAGTGCGGAAGGTCGGTACAGCGCTGGGGCTGCCCGAAGAAATCGTCAAGCGGCAGCCCTTCCCCGGTCCTGGTTTAGCGATTCGGATTATTGGTGAGATTACTAGCGATCGCCTGAATACTTTGCGCGATGCCGATCTAATCGTGCGCCAAGAAGTCAATCGTTCAGGTCAGTACAATAATCTCTGGCAAGCCTTTGCGGTGTTATTACCAACTGTCCGCAGTGTAGGGGTGATGGGTGACAAGCGCACCTATTCCCATCCGATCGTCTTGCGTCTAGTCACCAGTGAAGATGGCATGACAGCAGATTGGGCAAGAGTTCCCTATGAGTTGTTGGAGACTATTTCTAATCGCATTGTCAATGAGGTAAAAGGAGTGAATCGGGTGGTGTTAGATATTACTTCTAAGCCCCCTGGTACGATTGAATGGGAATAATTTAAATAGGGCTTACGCAAAAATGACTTGAAACCCACATTTCATCATAAGGGCAATTCATGAATTGCCCTTGCATTTCGTTCTTTTGCGTAAGTCTTGTTAAATAGCACTATTTCTTTCGCTTGGGAGTTGCTTGACCAAAGAGAATGGCTAAGTCAACTAAGATCCAGAAAGGGCTATAGGGGTCAAAATAGGATTGTTGCTGAGGTGTGACGCTATTGTTATTTGTGGGAACTGCGATGATCGCTGCTTGGTTATTTACTTTTGTTTCCATGTTTAAAGTCTTGAATCAGTATGTTGCTAATGTAAAACTTGTATTGTTTGAGTGGGGTATGACTCTGTATGACTTTGGCTTGTTTCAGGTGTATGAGTTTGATCTAGGTATGTTAGTGTTGTGTTTGAGTTTGTATATGTTTAGAATGTTGGTAGGTAGTTGAGTGAGGCAATGACTAAGGCAACAAGATCGCTAATTGCATCGGAAATAGGGATTGAGCGTGCTAGGAAAGCATTAATTGATCTTGGAATAAACCAAACAGGTTTGGAAGAAAGACTTGGTTTTTCTAGATCGACAATTAGTAGCTTTTTTAATAGGACAAAGCCAATTGATCATCCTTACTTCACGAAAATCTGTAAAACTTTGAACCTTGAATGGGAAGACATTATTGAGAAGGATAATCCTATGAAGCTTGATAACTGCCAGATTGAAAATACTACAGATCTCGAAACCAATTCTTCTCGTTTGGCGGCTTTTGTCATAGAAGGCTCATTCCCTGTTGACGATTTAACACGAGCAAAAATTCAGGCACTAGTAAAGCAACTACAGAAAATCACTGGTGATGCTTCACTGGAAATAGTTGATATTCAAGAAGGTAGTATCAAGATTATTTTGAAAGGCACACCAGAAGCTTTATCTATGATTCAAAATATGTATAGTTCTGGTAGACTTGATGAATTAGTCAAAAGAGGCAATCTAAGTGGAGCCAATACATCTATTCTTCAATCTGCTTTGGAAAATGTGACCGCAGGAGATAATATTGAAAATGTGACCGCAGGAGGTAATATTGAAAATGTGACCGCAGGAGGTAATATTATTGTCGCTGTTGATCAAGCGGTTTCTGCTCAATTCACTAAGCTCACTATGCAAATCTCAATCGGCAACACACTACAACTCGGCAACACACCATTCGGCAACTCATTTCAACGGATGATACAGAGACAAATTAATACGATTGAAGCTGAAATTAAAGAGATTCACAATCACTTGCAATCTGCTGTTAGTGATGAACAGCGTTTACAATTAGAAAAACTCCTCGACCGAAAACATAAGCTATTGAGGGACTTAGGTCGCTTCGGCAGAGATCGCTATAGAGATCGCTATTGAGGGACTTCAATCGTATATAATACAAAAATAATATCCGTGATCGATTACTTTTTAAAAGCATTATGGGATGAGGTCTGGAACTTCATTCTGGGAAATCACTTCATAGGTGCGATCAGGTAAATGTAACAAACCTAATTGTTTTGAATAAAATCAGTTGCTTTAGCGAACAGGAAACTGATGAGTGATGAGGCGATCTCCCACTAAAACAGATGGATAAGCGATCGGGTCTAGTTTTTTGATAGGCGATCGCACAGCACAAGAAATTCAAGATATTAATCATAAAATTCTTGAATAATTTTCTTGATTTCTAATGATGTTACATTATCCTCATCAGATTTCGAGTAAATCAAAACACATAAAATATTCTCAGAGGTTTTAATATAGTAAATTAACCTATAGCCCCCACTTTTACCTTTCTGAATATCACTATTTTTGATGCGAACTTTGAATACTGTGTATCCAGTACCTTGAATCTGATCGCCAACTAAGTCGCCACTTTGAAGTTGATCTAAAACTGGTTGGATGTCAAATTTAATCCGTCTATAGCGCTTTGCCAAATCTCGAACTTGCCGCTTAAAAACATCTGTAAACTGAATCTTCAATTTAGAATCATCGCTAGACATCAATCCCATCCCAAAGTTCAGAAATATCGTGAACTCGACCTGCCTTAACATCTTCTAAGGACTGACGAAGATCTTCTAAGACTTTTTCTTTAGGATCATCATAATCTTCTACTAATCTACCAACATCCTTATGTATTTCTATCTGCACTGGTGAATGTTTAGCTCGAATAAACAAAAGAAAGTCCAAAACTTCGCTTAAAAGATAATCTGAAGTTTGATCAATTTCTCGAATTAACGCCTGTCTAACATTTATCTGTGTAGAAGCTTCTACAGTTAACATGCCTTAACCTCAGTTCTAGTCATAAAATTACATAATATAAAGCTAACATAACTCAGGAATACAACGCGATCACTGTCTGAGACTTTGTTTTTCTAAATTAGTTTTTACCCAAACCTATGCCCGATCGCCTAACAAACATCACCGAAAATACGCTTTCCAACCTCTGCCATAATCTCCAAGGCTGTGTGTTGGTTGTTGATGACAATCCCACAAACTTAAGTGTGCTGGTAAACTTGCTGCGAGATGTCGGGCTGCGTGTTTTGGTCGCCACTGATGGCGAAAGTGCGATCGAGCAGATTGAATATATTAAGCCAGACCTGATCTTGTTAGATGTGATGATGCCTGGAATTGACGGTTTTGAAACTTGTCAGCGACTCAAGGCAAATACCGAAACTAGTAAAATCCCTATTATTTTTATGACTGCACTTTCGGAGACTGTCGATAAAGTGCGCGGTTTATCCTTGGGGGCGGTGGACTATGTGACTAAACCCTTTGAACATGAAGAGGTTTTAATTAGAATTCGTACCCATTTAACGATCGCCAAGCAACGTCAGCAAATCGAATCCCAAAATCTGAATTTGCAATCCGAAATTAGCGATCGCAAACGAGCGGAAGAAGCTTTGACCATCTTTCTCCATGCTGTCTCCCATGATTTGAGAAATCCAGTCACAGGGCTGCTGATGGTCTTAAATAATTTATCGCAAACAGCAGGAGATGAATCGAATATCATACTCCCGCGTATTACGCTTGAGCGAATGCAACAGAGTGGCGATCGCCAGTTAGCACTAATCAATTCCCTATTAGAATCCCATGTTAATGATGTGCATGGACTAGTCATTCATCCGCAACCTGTAGCAATTAGAGAAGTCATCCAAGCGGCGATCGATGATTTACATGCACTTCTGGAAAAAGAAGAGACGAAAGTAAATATACAAATTCCTGAAGATCTACCACTTGCTCAGATTGACGCTGCTAGTATTTGTCGAGTTTTTCAAAATCTGATTGCCAATGCGATTAAACATAATCCACCCAATTTACAACTAACTATTTCAGTCGAAATCAATTCGGAAAACATGTCGCCAAATATGCTGCTTTGTGCTGTTATCGATAATGGAATTGGGATAACTACCGAACAGAGCGAACATTTATTTGAACTTTATGCTCAAGGGAAAACTAAGACCAATCTGAATCGCCGATCTCTTAGTCTTGGCTTAGGACTCTATATATGTCGGCAAATTGTACAGGCTCATGGTGGTGCGATCGGTGTCACGGGTGAAATAAATGTTGGTTCTCGCTTTTGGTTTACCTTGCCAACTACAGGTAGACATATTGCAGATTCAGATGCCTAGCCATCTCCTCAAACACTAAATCTTCCGTAAATGGCTTAGTCACAAATCCATCAAATCCATAGATTGATAAATCTTCTTCTTGGCTACTTACTAGGCTAGCCGTGAGCGCAATAATCCTAACCCGCTCAGATTCTGAGATATTCTTCTCCGCCTCGATCGCTCTAATTGCAGATGCAGCCTCATGACCATTAAGTATCGGCATTCTTGCATCCATCCAGATTAAATGAGGCGACCAAGATTGCCAAACGGAGATCGCTTCTTGTCCATTATTTACTTCCCTAACTTCAAAACCAAGCGGAGTCAAAAGTCTGATCAACAATTGGCGATTAAGGCGTATATCTTCCGCAATGAGAATTCGGTAATTTGTTGGTTTTGATTGAATACCAACTATCCGATTAGTCGATCGCGGTGGTTCTGTTTCAGCAGACTCCAAAGGCTTAAGGGGAATGTAAAAGCTAAAGGTAGAACCCTCACCAACTTTACTTGTAACTGACATATGTCCACCCATAAGCTGCACATAGTTATAACAAATTGATAAACCTAAACCCGTACCTTCTTGCGATCGCCTTCCTGAATCGGTCTGCACAAAAGGCTGAAATAAAATTGTCATTTCCGAATTAGCAATACCTGCCCCTGTATCTTCCACTTCAAAATAAAGATAGCGATCGCCTACACTAACCTGTTGAGAAAACTGGTGAGCGATCGCATTATCTGCTGAGTGCAGATTATTTTGAACAAATACACGGAGATAAATATGTCCCAACTCCGTAAATTTAATCGCATTACCAATCAAATTGATGAGAATCTGACGCAACTTACCTTCATCGGTATAAATTAATCGCGGCGTGTGGGGATGAATAATCACCTCAAAATCTAACTTCTTTTCCTGAGCTTTGAGGAACAGCATATCCCTTGCTGTATCAACAATGTCATTGAGATCGCATTCCTGCTCCCTTAGCAGTATTCCCCCAGCCTCAAGTTTAGACATTTCCAAAATATCATTGATCATCGTCAGCAGATGATTACCACTATTACAGATTGTCTGTAAATCATTCTGATTCTGCTCATTTAGCTCTTGATCGTAGAGCATTAGCTGTGCGAAGCCGAGAATTGCATTCAGGGGAGTTCGCAATTCGTGACTCATATTCGCTAAAAACGTTGCTTTAGAACGACTAGCTGATTCGGCGGCTTCCTTCGCTAGTTTAAGAGCGTGAGTCCTTTCTTCTACCCGTTGCTCTAAGAGATTAGCTTGTTCTCTCAACTTAGTTTCTGATTCACGCAGCGCAATTTCTGTATTTTTGAGAAGGGTAATATCATAGAAGGTACTCAGTAAGACTTGCTCACCTTTTAGCCAAAGCAGATGCAAAGAGGCAAGTACCCATAGAGGCTCTTTGTTGTCTCTGCGTAGACGAATCTCATAGTCACGCACTCTTTGATTCTCTAAAAAATGTTGCTGTAAATCATGCCATTCTGATTCAAGAAAATATAAGTCTGGAATCAATTGATTAATCAATTCTTGTGATTCTCGTTGGAGCATTGCCCCCGCACTGGTATTTGCATAGGCGATCGCCCCATTTTCAAGGTTGCTGACCAGCATCGCCATACTAGTACAGGCTGGCTGAAGTAACAAGACACTAACCACGGAACTTCCATTTAAA
>JBAXTW010000060.1:0-25603 GCA_037129985.1 Pseudanabaena sp. ELA645
TGATTGTTAAGATATTTGTCTTTTTTTGTTAAGAAACGTGTGCGGTTGCCCTGTAAAAAACTTCAGTATTTGATATCGCATCACGGGCGATCGCCTAATATAGAATAATTTAATTGTTGAAAAATAAAAGTAAACAATATGGGATTAGCTCGGATTGTCATTAACCTAAATGTCTGTCTCAGGCGGTTTGGGTAGTCTCAGATCAAACTTACGGTATTGTCGCGTTAAATAATTAGGAATTAGGGGCTTTGTAATTATGCAAAATGACATTCGTTGGAAACAACGCTTTTATAACTATCAAAAAGCACTCGTACAGCTTACCAAATTTATCGAAAGAGGTGAACTAAGCGAACTAGAAGAACAAGGAATAATTAAAGCCTTTGAATACACCTACGAACTCGCATGGAAAGTGATTAAAGACTACTACGAAGAACAAGGAGAAGTTAGCATTCAAGGCAGCCGCGATGCCTTACGGTTAGCCTTTCAACGGGGATTAATTACCGATGGCGACAACTGGATGAATATGATCAAAAGTAGAATCGCCTCAGTACATACCTATAATCTTGAAGTAGCCCAACAGATAAATCAAGACATTCATGATATCTACTTTCAGCTATTTATCGAACTAAAAGAAAAAATGGAATCCCTATGAATCAGTTTGGACTAAAACCTGAAGTAATTACCCAGATAAACCAGATTTTTGCTGAATATCCCGAAATTAGCAAAGCGATTCTCTATGGCTCGCGCGCCAAGGGAAATTACAAAAATGGTTCTGACATTGATTTAACTTTGATTAGCGATCGCCTCAATCATCGGCAACTACTCCAAATCCAGAATCAAATTGATGACTTACTTTTACCCTATTCCATAGATTTATCCATCTTTAGCACAATCGATAATTTACACCTAATCGAACATATTGATAGAGTAGGAATTACTTTTTATGAGAGCAATACATCCTGTGTAACAGGATAATAACAACTTCAAATATTAAAAATTTGTGATGGCGTTAACTTCAAATCAGGAAACAGCAAGGATTTAATCACCTCATCGCCGCGATAAACTATTTCTTCGTACAGTCCATCTTCCAGCAGTAAAACTGTCACCTTGCGATCGCTAAAATCAATAATCCAATATTCAGGAATCTCGATCGCATTGTATTCTGCTCGCTTCTTACGATAGTCAATATTGCGCGTACTATCACTGACGATCTCCACAACTAATAAAGGAACCGAATCCGTTAATACCGCTTCCCGAAATCGCATATCCTGCCATTGATTCGATGTAATCACCACGACATCAGGGACTCGACAAGTGATTTTGCCACGAACTAGCCCCGTTTGTACCGCAATCAAATCCTGCTTAGAAATCAATGGCAACCGCAACCGTTGAATCTCAAAACGGAAAGAATCATTAATAAATTCACTCATGCCACCATGAATTCCCGTAGGTTGTGCCATCGCCACTAACTCTCCATTAACTAACTCATAGCGCGTATCTGTCCCATCATCGTAAACAAGATATTCCGCAAGTGTGAGCAAAGGACTTGCAACAATCATGACTGAATCCTCCTAAAACGATAAGTTAACAGCGCATATTCACTCATTTTATAACAACTCGCTTGGGAATGCCGCCAGCAGCAAAGTCAAATCATCATCAGTTCTCCTCTATGGGCGCAAAGCGTTGTAAATTAAAAAACGAATTAAATAATCAATTAAATAACTAAAAAAACTTTATGTCAGAGGTCATTCTTTTTAATACATTTTTTTGGGCGGCGGTAGTATTGTTAGCGATCGCCACCACAGGCATTAGCTATCTCACCTATTTGGAATGGCAAGATCGCCGCCGCCGTGGTGGGAAAAACTAAACCACGTTAAACCACTCATACATATAATCGCTTTTCCAAGCATTATTCCACGCTAGCCCAAGGTTAATTGTTTCCACAAAACTTTCGGGTAAGTCACTATCATTAAGAGCCACACAAAATCGAAAAGTACTGATTTGTTCCCATTGTTTGAGTTGCTTCAATAGCTTGACGATCGCTTGACGATAGGGATGATTTGGCTGTTCGTACCAGTCTGGAGCAATCTCTTTAGAGCGATCGAATCCTAAATGTAAAATTGAAAGCTTACTGGAAATTTCTTGATCGGATAGCAAAAGTTCTTGAGTATCAGCATTGGCAAACAGGCTTGCTAATGTATGGGAATTTTCTTCTTGCAATAACAAATCATTTTGTGCTGCAACTTCTCGCAGTTGATCGAGCCATTCGGTCGATTTTGCTTCTGTCCAACGAATACCGATCGTCACTAACTTGCTTTCTAAGAGTAGATGCCCCAACTTTTCGGCTTTAGTTTCCAGATATTGTCGGTTATATTCGTTGGTTTCAATTAATAGGGGCTTGCGTCCGACAATTTCGATACCAAAACCTTTGAGTCCCGCAAGTTTGCGCGGATTATTCGTAATCAGTCGCATTTTTTTGATACCCAAATCATGCAAAATTTGCGCCCCGACCCCATAGGTTCGCAAGTCAGCACCAAATCCTAATTTTTCATTAGCTTCAACCGTATCTAAGCCACCATCTTGGAGTGCATAAGCTTTAATTTTATTAATCAAGCCAATGCCACGCCCTTCTTGACGCAGATAGATCACAGCACCCCAATTGGTATATTCAATCATTTTCAAGGCGCTCTGCAACTGTCCACGACAATCGCAACGCAGGGAGCCGAGGGCATCACCTGTCAAGCATTCAGAATGCACACGCACCAAAACTTCATTGTCGGGAAACTCTTGTAAGTCGCCCTTAATGATCGCCAGATGCTCGGAATTATCAAGGGTATTGCGATAGGCATAAACCCGAAAATCACCAAATAATGATGGCAAACTGGCGATCGCCTCCCGTTTGACAAAGCGATCGTGGGCAAGGCGATAACTGATTAGATCGGCAATACTAATTAATTTGAGATTATGCAACTTGGCATATTCAATCAACTCAGGCAACCGCGCCATCGAGCCATCATCATTTTGGATTTCGCAAATTACACCTGCGGGATACAGCCCTGCCATCTGCGATAGGTCTACCGCCGCTTCTGTATGTCCAGCCCGTTTTAGTACCCCACCATCTTTGGCTCTGAGGGGAAAAATATGCCCAGGGCGGCGTAAATCATTGGGGCGGGTGTTGGGATTAATCGCCGCCTGAATCGTGCGCGATCGATCTTCCGCCGAAATCCCTGTCGATGTGCCTTCAACCGCATCGATACTGATCGTAAAAGCAGTTTGGTGACTGTCAGTATTGCGATCAACCATCAGGGGCAAATCTAACGCATCTAGGCGATCGCCTGTCATCGAGAGGCAAATCAAGCCCCGCGCCTTGACCGCCATAAAATTAATCATGGCAGGAGTGGCAAATTGAGCAGCACCAATCAAATCGCCTTCATTTTCACGATTTTCATCATCGACAACGACAATGAGGCGACCAGATTTGAGGTCGTCAAGGGCTTCGGGAATAGAGTCAAATTCAAACTTTGTCAAGGCTTTTGTCAGGGCTTAGTATCTAGGTTTCAAGCTATTTGTCTCTAGTATATCGCGATCGCTAATATCCAGACGAACATATGAAGTTCCCATTTGTTTAGCTAAAAACCTTACTGGGTTTGCGTTTAATTGCCTGAACCAGATTATTTTGACTAGTTTTGACGAGTAATCATGTACCATTGGGCTATTGCTAGGTGCGAAATTACCAACCATCATTACCAATCATCGAGACAAATCATCGAGTAATGCAAATCTCCCTCGAAAATGTTAGCAAGAGCTATAACACCAGACAAATTGTTCAGCAAGTGAGTCTCACCGTCAAACAGGGGGAAATTGTTGGGCTATTGGGACCTAATGGTGCTGGCAAAACTACGACCTTTTATATGGCGACAGGGTTGATTCAGCCCGATAGTGGTAGTGTGTGGCTCGATCAGCATGATATTACTCGCTTACCGATACATAAGCGGGCGCGGATGGGGATGGCTTATTTAGCGCAAGAGGCAACAATTTTTCGACAGTTATCAGTGCGCGATAATCTTTTGTTAGTAATGCAACAAACCAATGTACCTAAGCAAAAGCGGATTCATCGGTTACGAACTTTACTGGAAGAATTTCGACTGACTAAGATTGCCGATACAATGGGAATTCAAGTGTCAGGGGGAGAACGTCGTCGGACTGAAATTGCTAGAGCTTTGGCGGTTGGTGAAGCAGGACCGAAGTTTATCTTGCTCGATGAACCTTTTGCGGGGATTGATCCGATCGCTGTGAGTGAAATTCAGACCATTATCAGTAACCTACGAGATCGCAATATGGGTGTATTAATCACCGATCATAATGTTCGCGAAACCCTATCAATTACTGATCGGGCTTATATCATGCGCGAAGGTGAGGTTTTTGCCGATGGTTCTAGCCGCGAATTAGCAGATGATCCCGATGTCCGCAAATACTACCTTGGTGAGAAATTTCATTTTTAGATGCGATCGCGATTTCCTTTGTCTTGTTGATAGTTTTGCTTGTCCAGTTGAGCAGTTTTTTAAAATTACTTGATCGTAAAACCATTAAACTTTAGCGATTGCTAATCCGATAAAACAAAAAGTCTGAGTCAATGGTGATAATTTGGCTTATTCAGGTAAAAAATTGGGATTTAGAGTCTCTTCTTGGCTAAAAGGCGATCGCATTGGGAAAGTAGAGATATTTAATCCTGTTTCAATGGCGGCTTTTCTTCTACCTTCTTGATAACAGTCATCAAAGACATTTTTTAAGTATGGTTTTAAACTAGGGCTTACTTTTAGTGCTTTGAGAATGCGGCTACGATGTTCGTCAATGGTATATCGCCAACTTGAAGTACGTTTATTGACTTGATATTCATATTTGAGTAAGTGCATCAATAAAATTTCTAAGTTACTTTCTAATGCAACTTTTTCTTTTCGCACCATTGCTTCAATTTCTTCTAAAAGGTTCTCAATGTCTAAATTTTCTAGTTTCCCCGTGCGGAGTTGTTCGGTAGTCATTTCCAACCACTGCAAGTAATCTTCTTCATAGATTGTCTTTAAAGAGGGTTTTGCCTTTATGACTGTCATCGGGGTTGCTCCATTGACGATATTTCTATTTTACAATGCCACCTGCTCTGGAGCAGACAACTGCCCTGCAACTCTAACGGCAAAGATGACAAATTTGATAAGTGACAAAGCTCGATCGCCACCTTAGTAAATATTTGTAATAAAACTCCCAAAAACCTGTAATCTCGATCTAAGTCAATAATCTAGAAAATGGCTACCTTACCAACGACTCATCCAACGAAAAAAGTTTCAAACCTGTCGCAAGGGTGGCTACCGAGACTGTCGATCATGGATCGCTATTTGGTCATGCAGATGCTGACCCCATTCTTGTTTGGCGTGGGCGCATTTTCATCTGTGATTTTAGCGATCGGCTCACTGTTTGAATTAATTCGCCTGATTACCGATGCAGGATTAAGCGTTTGGATCGCACTTCAGATTTTTGGCTATCAGATCCCTGGATTTATGGTCTACTCATTCCCAATGTCGATGCTGCTAGCGACATTGCTCTCCTACAGCCGCATGTCTGGCGATGGTGAAACTACAGCTTTACGCAGTTGCGGGGTCAGTGCCTATCGATTGGTTTTACCTGCGTTGGTACTAAGCTTATTTGTCACGGGAATGACCTATGTTTTTAATGAGGCGATCGTGCCTGCGGCAAACTGGCAGTCGCGGAGTACTTTACGCGCAGCGCTGAAACAAGAAAATGTGCAGTTTAAGAACCAAGATATTTTCTATCAACAATATGGTGAAGTGCCACAAGAGGATGGTACGACCAAACAAGGTTTAGTTCGTAGTTTTTATGCGCGTAGCTTTGACGGGAAAGAGATGCGAGGTTTAACGGTTTTAGATTTTTCTCAAGGACAACTTCAACAAATTTTAGCGGCTGATTCGGCGGTATGGCTACCTGAGCAGAGTGTCTGGAAATTTAGCAAAGGGACAACCTATCTAGTGGGTTCGGATGGTAACTATCGCAGTATTCTCCGATTTGAAGAACAAAATTTGCGTTTACCACGCGCTCCTCTAGATTTGGCGCAGGAACAACGTAGCGCTGAAGAAATGAATATTGCTGATATTCGCCGTAATATCGACTTACTGAAACAGTCGGGCAACACCAAAGAAATTCGCAAGTTAGAGGTTCGCCTCGAACAAAAATATGCTCTGCCGTTTATCTGTGTGGTATTTGCGATCGTTGGTGCTTCGTTAGGAATGCGACCACAAAGGACTGGAGCAGCGATCGGATTTGGTTTGAGCGTATTAATTATTTTTGGCTATTATCTTTTGCTATTTATTTGTGGCGCTCTCGGACAAGTTGAATTTCTCTCGCCGATCGCTGCGGCTTGGCTACCAAATTTAATTGGTGTAACGGCTGGACTAATTATCCTCATCAGAGTTACTTAAACATCAAATCAATACGAATCAACTATATGCATAAATCTTCCCAAGACAAAATCAATCCTGAGTTTTTAGCCAAACATTGCGATCAGCAACTGTTTCAAAATTAAATATTGCTTCGGCTTAGCTAGGCTGTTTGGTAACAGGCTTTCCAGCAAGGCTTTGGAAATAAAGGAAACCCGCAAAAGCTAGGAAGGTGAAATAACTGATCGCCTGACCCAAAAATAAGCGATCGCGAAAACCAAACATCGCTTTGAGGAGAATTGCAGGGAATTGATTGTCAGGAAAAACATCATGCACATCCCACACCAAACCACCAATCAAACAAGAACTCATTTCTGTAGCAGAAGCAGCAGGGAAACAGATAGAAGTTTGCGAGAGTGCGGCATAGGCGGCTACAGCCTTGTCGAGATGCCCGATCGCACTGACGACTAAACCAGCGACAATCAATAATAGGAAAACTCCCATTGCTTGAAAAAACACTTTGAGATTGATCCGAATTCCGAATTGAAACAATGCCATCCCGATCGCTACAGCCCCAACTAAACCCGCGATCGCACCGATAATTGGTACAAATCCACCTTGCAATTTAGCCGAGATGAAGATTACCACCTCAAATCCTTCACGCAATACCGCGATGAGAATTAGGGTAAACACTGCCCAACCTGCCGTTTTTTCGTTAGCGATCGCCTTACCAATCTTTCCTTCGATTTCGCCCTTGAGCGCCTTGGCATTTTCCGTCATCCAGACCAACATCCAACTCAACATGGCGATCGCTGTAATTCCCAAAACTCCTTGCCACAACTGCCCATAAAAAGCCGCCTGCAAAGGTTCTGTATTTTCTACCTGCTTTACAAACCAGTTAAGGAGAATCCCCACCACAAAACTCGCTAATACACCCGTGCCAATCCCACCATACACCCAAGGATTGAGCTTACTGCGATCGGCTTTTTTGAGATATGCCATCACGATTCCCACCACAAGGGCAGCTTCCACGCCTTCGCGTAAAGTAATCGCAAAAATTGGTAATGCTGTACTAAAGTCCATGATTCATTTCTCTTTTAATTAATTATCAAAAAGCCAAAATCTAGTTGCAATCCACGAGTTACAGCTACATGTATTTCAGAATTCAACATCGCGATAAATGTCAGCGATCGCTATTTCCATATTCACTGATTCCAACAAAATCGACTGGTCTAAACTATCAAAATCAGTCAATACCCAACCTTGAGACTGCTTACTGTAATGTTCAACAAAAACCTCATCTTGGCTAATCAATAGATATTCACGGAAGCTAGGGATAGAACGATATAAATGAAACTTGCTGGGTTTTTCTTGCACTTTATCAGAAGGATAAAGAACTTCTGAAATAAAAATCGGATTTAAGATTTCATCATCACGATCTTCGTTCATACGAATTAGCCCATCAAAAAACATGATGTCTGGATATACTCCATAACTATAATTAGGAATCCACAATCTTAAATTACTGCCAATAACTTCAAATTGAGTATCTTGAAACTTTGGATGGAAATTGCACAATATATTTCCATTGATTCGAGCATGGATGTATGTTACGCCAGATATATAGAAGAGTTTGCCATCATGATATTCACAACGTTCTTCAGAGGTTTCAGCGATCGCTCGATATTCATCGAGACTGTAGCGGCGCTCAGTGGTAGCAATCATGGGGTTGTACTCTAGCTTTCAAGACAACAGTTTTATTGTACTGTGAGGATCAACTGGGCTTAAGCCCCTTGTTTTAATCCTTAATCTTGTTAAAAATCTTGCAAAACGGTCAATCATAGAGTTTAATTTATAGAAGAAGACTTAATCATTAGATCTCTCAATGAAAATATTTGTTTATCACACGCCTGAGTTAGTGCCTACCGAAGGTATTCCTGATTGCGCGATCGCTGTTGATATTTTGCGAGCAACCACCACGATCGCTACTGCACTTGCCGCAGGAGCCGAGGGAGTGCAAGTATTTTCCGATCTTGATGAGTTGATGCGCGTCAGTGAGGCCCATCCAGCCGAGTTGCGAATCAGAGTTGGTGAGCGCGGCGGCAAAACTGTTGAGGGTTGCGATCTGGGGAATTCTCCTTTTGACTTTACTCCCGATGTCGTAAAAGGCAAGCGGATTTTTATGAGTACCACTAATGGCACACGATCGCTCCAAAAAATCGCTAATGCTAAGAGTGTTCTTGCTTGCGCGATGATTAATCTCGGTTCGGTATTGAAATATTTGCGCGAGACTAAGCCTGAAACTGTGTGGATTGTTGGCTCTGGCTGGGAAGGTAGCTACTCCCTCGAAGATACAACCTGTGCAGGGGCGATCGCCGCTAATCTCGAAGATGAGGCTGATTTTGGTAACGATGAAGCTGTAGCCGCCGCGACTTTGTACAAGTCTTGGAAAGGTGAGGTTGAAGAATTATTTTATCAAGCCAGTCATGGCAAACGCCTATTAAATCTCAATGGTGCTGAGGACATTGCCTACTGTGCCAAGCTTGATGTTGTTGATGTGTTGCCGAAACAATCTAGCGCAGGCTTGCTAGTTGCTGCCTAGTGGTACTAGATTGAGTAAGCATTAATTTCCCTTGTCGCCATGCCACCGTCTCACTGTTCATCTCTGCTCATGACTCCCTTGGCAAAACAAGTGGTAAATATTACTGGATCAATTACTGGCTCGACAGCAAAGCTCGAACGTCTTACTCCTCCCCTAAAATGGGCTGGTGGTAAGCGTTGGCTGGTGCAACATTTACAGCATATTTGGCAAAAACATAGCGATCGCCGTTTGGTAGAGCCATTTTGTGGCGGATTGGCGATCGCCTTGGGTTTACAACCTCACAAAGCTTTACTAAACGACATCAATCCCCATGTTGTCAACTTTTATAAATGTTTGCAAAAGGGATTAAAGCTAGAAATAGATGTTAAAAATGATCGCGAATTTTATTATGCTCAGCGAGTAGAATTTAATCGTATAATTCAATCAGGACAAGCTGAATCTCCCAAAGCCGCACAACTCTTTTATTATCTCAATCGCACGGGCTATAACGGGCTTTGTCGATTTAATCAAAAAGGAGGTTTTAACGTTCCCTTTGGCAAATATAAAACCATAAATTACAATCCAGATTTCACCCCCTATAAGCCAACGCTTTCACAATGGAAGTTTACCAATTTAGATTTTGGCAAAATCAAGATTACTGCTAACGATCTCATTTATGCTGATCCTCCTTACGATGTCGAGTTTCGGCAATATTCCAAAAATGGTTTTGAGTGGTCAGAGCAAGAACGTTTAGCCAAATGGCTAGCCAATCAAAACTGCCCTGCGATCGCTTCTAATCAGGCAACGGATCGGATTCTTGCGCTGTACAAAGATTTAGGATTTGAATATCACATCCTTGATGCGCCAAGACGAATTAGCTGTAATGGCGATCGCGTCCCTGCCAAGGAAATGCTTGCCTACAAAGGATTTAATGGGAGATTGGAACTATCATGAGTCTTCGCAATACCGAAACTGGGGCAGTTCTGGAGCAGATGGTATTGCATTCCTTAATTTATGGTGGCTATCTCTCCCAGTCACAGCAATATATTGGCAGTCGCCCTGGGGGAGGTAGACACAAAATCGATGTGGTAGCAAATCGTGGCGATCGCAATGTTTTGATTTCCCTAAAATGGCAACAGGTCGGCGGCACTGCGGAACAAAAAGTTCCCTTTGAGGTAATTTGCCTAATGGATGCGATGGATCAAAATCCTAATTATCAAAAAGCTTATTTAGTGCTTGGTGGTGAAGGGTGGACTCTTCGCGAATTCTATATTTCAGGTGACTTGCAGCAATATATTCCCTATGGCGATCGCGTAGAAATTGTCACACTTGAGCGATTTATCATGAAAGCGAATATGGGTAAACTATAAATGCAGATAGATGTAGATTTTTCTTGAAAAATGGAAGTATATCTTGGGATTCTCGAAGTTCTGCTTGCTTTAGTAGTTTTTCAAACTTATCAAGTTCAGCAATACATTTTCTCACATCAAAATTGAAAGAATCAAGCGGTTTCAACTAAGCTCTCCTTCTTGATCCTAGAACCGTACAGACTTTCCAAACGATCATGATTGACGATATCAGCGATTGTTATTTCATTGTCTTGATGTTGAAAAATCACGCGATACTTCAAGCCTGCTCTTGCAAGGAAATAATTCTCTTTTAATTTTAATTTATGTACTTGTAGCGATGGATTAGAAGGAAAGTTCACTAGAGATTCGATTGTTTTGATAACTCTCAAACGATCTTGCTTTTGTAAACTGTCCAAGCCTATTTGGGCTTTGTCGAGTAATGCAACTTTATTTAACATCACCAAATACTCCTAAAACGTAATTACAAAAAACATAAAAATTAAAGTTTAATTTAAATTTCAAGTTTAACATTCAGATTACATAAATAATTTTATCATAAACGGAGCGATTTATCATGAAAGCGAATATGGGCAAGCTTTAAGCGATCGCCATATAAGATAAACTTCTACAAGTAGTCTTTAGATCACGTTCGCGAATGAAAAAAAAAGATGGTTGGTTTCGTATAGCCCTGCGATGGAAAGGTTCAGTAGTTCCAGAGGTTCTGCCCCGATCGCTAATGTGTGGGTTATTTAGCATTTTTATTTTTATTCTCCACATCCATCAAATCAAAGTTTCTTTCCCAATTCTTGGCGCTGTTATTCCTAATATTGTTTTAGGTTTACTGCTTGTATTCCGCACTAACACAGCCTATGAACGCTTTTGGGAAGGACGCAAAGCATGGGGAGGACTAGTCAATACAGTCAGAAACTTGTCTCGGCAAATAATGGTCGCGATCGCTGAACAAGAGCCAAGCGATCGCCCAGCCAAAATTGCCGCCGTAAAATTATTGCCAGCCTTTGCGATCGCCTTAAAGCTACATCTGCGATCGGAACCTATTAATGCCGAACTCGCCGCAAATCTTGACTCTGAGCAGTTTGACCGCCTAAAGACCATGAATCATCCCACACTAGAAATAGCATTTTGGATCAGTAGCTATCTGCAAGAGCAAACTCGTAAAGGCAGACTCGATCGCTATCAGTTAAATGACATGATTCAACTACTACATCAAATGTTGGATGTTGTCGGCATCTGTGAACGGATTCTCACTACCCCAATTCCTTTAGCCTATTCAATCCATCTCAAACAGTTACTATTAATCTATTGCCTATCACTTCCTTTTCAAATGGTCGGTCAATTAGAATGGATGACCGCTCCAATTGTGGCTCTAATTAGTTTTACTTTGTTAGGTATCGAAGAAATTGGCATTCAAATTGAAGATCCTTTTGGACATGATGCCAATGATTTACCCTTGGATCGTATTTGTAATAACATGATGCGAAATATTGAAGATTTGATAGTTGTAAGTGATAAAAGTTTGTTGCAATCCATTGATGCATCATAGAATGTAAGGCTTAAGAGGCTTGCTGTATCAACCTTTTAAGCCTTATATCCGTGGGCTTAATTAGCGCGTACAGGAATCTGATGGGAACGGAGATAATCTTTAATCTCAGCAATACTCAATTCTCCATAATGCAGTAAAGTCGCAAGTAAAGCCGCCTCTGCGCGTCCTTCAACCATAGCTTCACGAATATGCTCACAATTTCCCGCACCACCCGACGCAATCACAGGAACTTCGACTAAATCTGCAACCTGCCTTGTTAACGCCAGATCATAACCCGCCTTGGTTCCATCCGCATCCATACTGGTTAGCAAGATCTCACCCGCACCACGCTTAACCACTTCCTGCGCCCACCAAAGAGCATCAATACCCGTATTCTCTCGCCCACCGCGCACATACACATCCCAGCCTAAATTTTGCGGATCGGTTCTCCGTCTAGCATCGATCGCTACGACAATACATTGATTACCAAAGCGATCGCTACTGCGATTAATTAAGTCTGGATCATTAACTGCCGCCGAATTCATGCTGACTTTATCGGCTCCTGCGCGTAACAGTTCGCGAATATTGTCCAAATTTCGCACACCACCACCAACAGTAAGCGGAATAAATACCTGTTCGGCAGTGCGATAGACCACATCAAGAATGGTATTGCGATCTTCGTGGGTGGCGGTAATATCGAGAAATACTAATTCATCTGCTCCTGCGAGGTTATAAATCTGTGCTAACTCCACAGGATCGCCCGCGTCCTTAAGATCGACAAAGTTGATGCCTTTAACAACTCGACCTGCCTTTACATCCAGACAAGGTAAAATGCGTTTCGCTAGCATAAGTTCTTTAAATTACTCAAATAAAAATTAGGAACAGATAAATCATTCTAACTCGCAAACTCCCAACAAATTACCAAACTCTCGGTTCAAAGTTGCGACTATTCGCAATAATTACAAATAGTCCTTCTTGAATTGAATATTCATTCGCTCTTTCATCAATTTTGATGACCGCTACGGCTCCATAGAGTTTATCGTTTTATGTTTAGGAAAGGCTTTTTTAAAGTGTTCTAAAGTTTGCAAAAATCGTTTGACATCGCGAACTTCCAAATGCGACTTTACTTCGATCGCTACGACTTCATTGGTATTTTCCACAAGAATATCAATCTCAATGGAACCTTTGTTATTTCGTCAGGAATGTAACTGTTGCAAAGCCTCTGCGGAACCAACTACAGAAATAGCGGGAGTTGTAAAATACTTTTGAGCCACATTTAATACCTCAGCTTGAGTCACGGCGGCGATCGCTTCGACAAACTGGCGATCAAACTCCAAACCTAAACCCATTACCTCATACCAACCATATACTTGAGCGATTTGGCTATTGGTCTGCTTACCGAGGGCATATTGACCCAGTAACTTACTCTTACAGATTTTTAATTCCTCTTCCGTGAGCATCTCCGTTGCTAAGCGTTCGCATTCATAGCGCAAACCTTCTAGAGCCGTACTGGTATTTTGGGAAGCCGTGCCAATATAGGCGACAAATTGCGAAGCTTCTAATCGAGTCGGATAAAAAGCAGAAACTTCGTAGGCTAGTCCCCGCTTTTCGCGTAACTCTACAAACAGACGACTGGATAAACCATTGCCTAAGTAGGTAGAAATAATTTTTAAGGCGGCATAGTCGGGCGAGCTAACCGATGGCGCGGGATAGCCAATCACCACGATCGCTTGCTGTGTGTCCTGTTCATGGGTCGCTAAAATTGGCTGAAACTGTGGCTCTGGGTTTGCCATAACCACTGACTCTGATGGGTTTTGCCAATCACCAAAGGCTTCCGATACGAGGGCGATCGCCTGTTCGGGTTGAATCTTACCCGCGATGCTGACCACCATGCGATCGGGACGTAAATACTTTTGATGAAAGTTCACTAGGTCATCGCGAGTAATTGCGCTCACACTGGCTTCTGTGCCAAGACTGGAAAACCCATAGGGATGATCGCCATACATCAAGTGTTGCAAGCGATCGTAAGCGATTGTAAATGGTCGCTCCTGCTGCGATCGGATCGATTGGATTGTCAACCTGCGTTCGAGATCTAGTTCACTATCGGGATAACTAGGCGATCGCAAAATCTCTGAACTCAGCAACAACATATCCCGAAAGTCAGATGTAATCGTTTTTAGGGACAGAACAAAATAATCACTAGCGGATTCGGTTCCCAACGAAGCGCCAATCGATTCCACCTGTTCGGCAATTTCTAAGGAGGAATATCGCTCTGTGCCGCGAGTCATGAGTGAGGCAGCTAGATGGGTTAGCCCTGATTTTGCCACGGTTTGCACAAGCTCACCACCTGCAAAAAAGCACCTTGCGGCAATAATATCGGCTGTAGGATTTTCATTAACTAAGATGACAAGCCCATTTGATAGCACTAAGCGATCGCTTTTTCGTTTGGACATTGTTGTAGTGGACAAAATTTTCACCGAAATTATAAAACCCAAAAATCTTACAAACAGGGGCATTTGCGAACTGTTCGGATATTGATTTTATCAAATTTTGAACGACTATGGAGCCTCATATCCCGACTTTGTGTTAGGACTTACGGAAAAACACCTTGAAATCCTAATCTTGATGTAAGGGCAATTCATGAATTGCCCTTACATTTCATTTTTTGAGTAAGTCCTATAGCAATCCGAAATGAGTTAAAACAGGCTTCGACTTCGCTCAGTCAGCGTGGACTGATGGCTGAGCGAAGTCGAAGCCACAAATGATTTAGGATTGCTATATGTGTAGCTAAATCGTAGATAATAGTCTTGTTATCTACAAGATCTGCGAGATCCATCAGCCGTGTCATTCTTTCGTCAGTACATTGCACCGATAATTATTTTTGCGGTATTTCTGTTCACATTAGTACTGGTTAGTTCCCGTGCTTTTTTACCAGACGACATGGTTGCTCCTGCACCAGTTGGGGTAATGGTCAGTGCATTGTTTACCGCCTAGCCTAGACCATGACCGAACTCACTTGGCAGCGCCGACATGTAATCTCCCTTGCCGATTTTACGCTGAACGATTACGAAACAGTCTTGCAGACTGCGATTAGCTTTGTGGAAGTGCTGTCACGCCGCAACAAGAAAGTACCAACCTTGCAAAGTAAAGTTGTTGCTAACTTGTTTTTTGAATCATCGACCCGTACTCGCAATAGTTTTGAGCTTGCCGCCAAGCGCCTCTCGGCTGATACTTTAAATTTTGCCCCAGGCACTTCTTCCCTCTCCAAGGGTGAAACAATTCTCGACACGGCGCGGACTTTTTTGGCAATGGGGACAGATATCATGGTTATCCGTCATCAGTCGGCGGGTGTGCCTTTAGCGATTGCCAATGACATGGATGCCCTTAGTGGCAAAGTCGCCATTCTCAATGCTGGTGATGGCAAGCATGAACATCCGTCCCAAGCTCTATTAGATTTGTTGACCATATGCATGTACATGAATCCTGCCGCACCCACCGCCAAAGATCTTAAGGGCAAAAAAGTGGCGATCATTGGCGATGTTTTACATTCAAGAGTAGCGCGATCGAATCTTTGGAGTCTGATTACTAACGGCGCAGATGTGCATCTCGCGGCTCCACCAACATTATTACCACCAGAGTTTGCCGAATATGGCGCGAAAATTCATTATTCCCTCGAACCTGCCCTTGAGGATGCTGATTTTGTGATGACTTTGCGGTTGCAAATGGAACGAATGGGGCAGTTTCTGATTCCCAGTTTGCGCGAATATCATGCCCGTTATGGGATAACTCGCGATCGCTTAGCCAAATGTGCGCCCCATGTTCAAGTTTTGCATCCCGGTCCCGTCAATCGTGGCGTGGAAATTAGTTCTGACTTGATGGATGATCCACGCCTGAGTTTGATCGATAAACAGGTAACTAATGGGGTGGCTATTCGGATGAGCTTGCTGTATTTGCTAGGTACGGCTATTTGAGTCCCATCGCTGTAGGTTGATATTTGGTAATTAGGATTTTGGCGATCGCTCAGATTTTGATGATTTCGGCATTTTCCTTTTTTGTGCAGTAAGTTTCTGGAGTTTTTCCACTTGTTTTAGGTTTAATCCTGTAAATTGAGCAACGAGGTCTAAGGAAATGTTGGAGCGCAACATATTTTGGGCGATTTTGTTAGACGCTTTAGCCTCGCCTTCGGCTATACCTTCAGCCTTACCTTCAGCCTTACCTTCAGCCTTACCTTCTCGTAGTATTTCTTGATAAATTACTGACTCTTTCATGATGTCGCTCCTCAAAAGTCTTTGGATGATTTCTTGATTTAGGGCTATACCCGATATTATAGCGGTGGATGCGGCGACGTTGCTTTGAACTTGTTTATCGGTAATTTGTTCGATTTGCTTGGCAACTTGTCTTAAGGTTTCTTCTGGATCGTTAGTTTGTGAGAGGGCGGCAAAGGGTAATAGTCCTTGGTATTGCTGAAATATTTCTGTGGGTTGCTCCCATAGTCTGATCACGTTAAATTCATGGTTGAGTTTGCCAATGTTAAATGTCGTTTCATGGACTAGGGGAGATTTGCTGGGGGTAAGGTAAATAACGACTTGATAAACCTGTTTGTTTGGAAATTTACGATATTGTCTGAGCCGATAATCGGTCATGCGGAAGGGGATATTTTTGTTTGGATCGGTCTGAAATTCGATATGCAGAATAAGTTCGGTTGATTCAAGAAATATCACGGAGTCGGCGCGGATTGGTTCGACTGAGAGTTCCGATGGTTCGATTTTGGTTAGGGTTATGGGTGCGCCCAATATCCAACTGGCGAAGTCTCTGGAGAAGCTTTCTGCTAAAAATTTACAAATATTGTCAATCATTGCGGAATTTTATCATTTCAGGCGGAGACAGTTAATTGTTCATTTAGCCTCTATGAAAAAAGATTTTATAAAAATAAAGCTGTAAAAAATAAGTTTTCGCTGTAGGGGCCGAGCATTCCCGCCACAATTTTATAAATTCTGAAATCCCCTCAAATTGGGAATGCTCGGCCCACAACCTCACAACGCAGGGACAATTTATCGATTAAAGCGATGAGGGTTTAGCATTTGCAGATCGAGATTGTCGTGCGAGTTTATAAAGTGTGGCGCAAATGCTAAACCCCTACGAGATTTATTGGTTATCTGCGGACTGATGAGCTTACTGCATTTGCTAGGCAGGGCAATTTGTCCCGATATCCGCGATAATTAACAAGCCCCGAAATTAATTAACCTCTCTCCATGTTCACCTTCGCACTGCCCAAAGGCTCACTGTTAAAAGACTCCATCAGCTTGCTGCAAGGTGTCGGACTCGACTTTAGTGCATTCCTTGATGCCTCTAATCGTCAATTGCAAATCGTTGATCCTACTCAGACAGCCAAAGCGTTACTGGTAAGAGCGCAAGATGTCCCCGTATATGTGGAATATGGACAGGCGCAAGCTGGAATCGTCGGTGAAGATGTATTGCGAGAAAAAACGCCTAAAGTTGCCAAGTTACTTGATTTAGGTTTTGGTGGTTGTCGGATGTCGATCGCCGTTGCAGGAGAGAGTCACTATCGCTCGCCCCTAGATTTACCGCCCCACAGTCGGATTGCATCAAAATATGTCGGTTGCGCTCGCGCCTATTTTGACAGCATCGATTTACCCGTAGAGATCATTCCCCTCTATGGCTCCGTTGAGCTTGGTCCCATCACAGGCATGGCAGAAGCGATCGTGGATTTGGTTTCGACAGGTCGCACGCTTAAAGATAATGGACTGATTGAAATTGAAGTTTTATACCACAGCACCGCCAGACTGATTGGACATCCCCTTAGTTATCGTTTGTATAGCGATCGCTTTAGCGAATTAATGCATAAAATGCAAAAACAATAGAAAAAACTCACCCGAAGGGTAGTTTTTTTCTTAGCCAATTTGATAAGTTTGATCGCGTCCTAACTCCTTGGCTCGATAAAGAGCATAGTCCGCCGCCGTCAGTAGTATCGAAGGATTAGAATCAATTTTTGGAACTAAACAAGTTACTCCGAGACTCAAGGTGACAAATTTACTAACTGAAGAATCTTCGTGGGGAATAGCCAAATCAGACAACTGGCAACGAATAGCCTCGGCGATGCTCACCGATCCCTCGATATCCGTATTGGGCAGCACTAACACAAACTCCTCCCCACCATAACGCGCCGCCAAATCCGCAGGACGACGCACTGACTGTTTAATCACCCCTGAAACCTTGCGTAAACAGTCATCCCCCGCCACATGTCCGTAAGTATCGTTATAATTTTTAAAAAAATCAATATCACACATAATCAACGACAAAGGTAACTGCTCTCTACCCGATCTTTGCCATTCTTGTTCTAGATATTCATCAAAGCAGCGACGATTGGCTAATTGAGTTAAACCATCTAAATTAACCAGTTGCTCTAATTTTTTATTGGCTTCTTGGAGTAATGTCTCCGCAATTACGCGATGGTCAATTTCTTGCTTTAGGCGTTCATTCTGCTCTTGCAACTGTATTTGCAACCTCCTCAAAGTAAGCTGATTTTCAACCCTAGCCAATACTTCCGCAATCTGAAATGGTTTAGTAATGTAGTCCACACCGCCCAAGGAAAATGCTTGGACTTTATCCAAAACTTCATCACGGGCGCTCACAAAAATTATGGGAATATCGCGTGTGCGATCGCTTGACTTTAGTTTTTGGCAAACCTCAAACCCATTAATATTTGGCATATTAATGTCTAGTAGCACCAAGTCAGGCAATTTATCTTGCATATCTGCCAAAGCTTTTATGCCATCAGTCACCCCCATTGCCTCATAACCCTTACGAGTCAACATATTCAGGAGCAATTGTAGATTGTGCGGCGTATCATCTACAACTAGGATGTATTCTTTTTTGGCTAAGGTTTGCAGTAGTTGCATTTCGAGATCATCACGACATTTCGGATATTTTGAACAAAATACTCAAATCTTATCGATTAATTTGATGCGTTGCGCTGCACTAAATTATCCTACAAAAAATAGGTGTTTCTACTTATAAACAAAAACTATATTGCCTAAAAACGCATATTTTTATTACAATCCTACTTTTTCGACCTCAAGGTTGTAGCAATTATCGCGGTTTTGGAGCTTTTTAGCGATGGAATAATTTCACGCGCATTCAGGGGGAGCGTCGCACAACTCATTTTGGATTCTTACATCAGTTAAGATACATACCATTGATAGTAATTATTTTTGATTTCTCCTTGCAAATTGCTGTCATAACTTTCAAAATTTTTTATCCCCATTTATTTGCATAAGTATTTGCATAGTGTTAGCCAATGTCTAGTCCATCTCAAAGAATTGATCTCTCAGGAAGTGCTTTGGGAATGGTCTCAACGATTAGTTTTCCTGCGATCGTGGGGACTGCTGACGCAATGCTGAAATCGGCAACGGTCAGATTAGTCGGCTATGAAAAGGTCGGTAATGGCTTTTGTACCGCGATCATTCGCGGGGCGATCACTGATGTGCGAATGGCTGTGGAAGCGGGAGCCGAAACTGCTAAAGAATTTGGGCAGTTGGTTTCTACGATGGTAATTCCGCGCCCTTATCCAAATTTAGAGGCAATTTTACCGATTAGTACCCGTTTTAGCCAGTTAACCAATGGGCAATATAGCCGCCTTAGCAATCAAGCGATCGGCTTACTGGAAACAATCGGGTTTCCTGCGATGGTGGGAGCCGCCGATATGATGCTGAAATCCGCCGATGTGAATTTGGCGGGCTATGAAACTATTGGGGCGGGTTTATGTACAGCCATTATTCGGGGAAATGTTGCCGATGTGGCGATCGCGATCGAAGCAGGTATGCATGAAGCCGAACGCATTGGCGAATTTCATACGCTGATGATTATTCCTCGCCCCCTTGACGATCTTGAAGAAACGTTACCCACAGCCGACTATTGGATTGAAACTCCAACACCTGTAAGCATTCCGATGATCGCTTTACAAGAACAAGAGCGAGAATTAGTACAACTGCCAAACCTCGAAATTGCCGAAGTTGAAACTATTGCGATCGGCGATCGCTAAAAAATTATTTAGTGTGGCGCTTCGCGCCACCTAAATCTACCAAATAAGTCTGCGTTATATAGATTATTTAGATTTATCATGGCGACTTATATTGTCAAATGTACCGTCACTAGCTATCGTATATATAAAGATAGAGTTGAATATATTAATACTATTCATTTTTTCTGATTTTCCAGATTTATGATGGGATTTTCCCTAGTAATAAATACTTATCTAGTTATAGACAAATATTTTTACAGTAAATCAAGAAAAATCTGGAAGTTAGCTGCGAAGATACTTCAAGCGTCATCTGATTTTTATTTAGCATTAAAAATTTTGAATTTGATGTTTTAAGCGACACGATCATGGCTAAGATCAATACTTGCGCTCGTGCATTTAAATTTATATTTATTTAAATTTATATTTAATTTTATAGATACAACCACGAGAACTTCGGTTTTTTAGAGAGTCGTAAGGACACTGACTTAAATTATGGCGATCGGTATCGGAATGATCGAGACCAGAGGCTTCCCCGCAGTTGTAGAAGCGGCTGATGCTATGGTCAAAGCGGCTCGTGTCACCCTTGTGGGTTACGAGAAGATCGGTAGTGGACGGGTAACTGTCATCATCAGAGGTGATATCTCTGAGGTGAAAGCATCCATCGCTGCTGGTGTTGAAGCTGCAAATCGAGTTAATGGGGGCGAAGTTGTTTCGACTCATACCATTGCTCGACCCCATGAAAACCTTGAGTATGTACTACCGATTCGCTACACGCGAGAAGTAGAACAGTTTGCCTTTTAAGATAACTCTTTAAAGTTACAATTCAAGGTTACGATTCAAGGCTGCTATTCAAAGTTTCTGTTAAAAGTTACTTTTCAAATTTGCTTCTTAAACGATTGTCTCAAAAAGACAATCAAAAAAAAGTATCAAAAGACTAAATTTTCATTAATTTCATTATTTGTTTTTATAGGAGAACATTAATTATGGCGATCGCAGTTGGAATGATTGAAACCCTTGGTTTCCCAGCCGTTGTAGAAGCAGCAGATGCTATGGTCAAAGCTGCTCGCGTCACCTTAGTTGGCTACGAAAAGATCGGTAGTGGTCGTGTGACTGTTATCGTTCGTGGTGATGTATCTGAAGTACAAGCTTCAGTAGCCGCAGGTACTGAGTCGGTTAAGCGTGTAAACGGTGGACAAGTTCTTTCTACACATATCATTGCTCGTCCTCACGAAAACCTCGAATACGTTCTACCAATTCGCTACACCGAAGAAGTCGATCAGTTCCGTGACAATGTAAACTCCATCCGTCCTATGAACCGTCCATAGTATTGAGTTTGTAGTCCATAGTATTGAGTTTGTAGTATTGAGTTGCGGCGCTTTATGCCAATATAAAACTCTAAAACCTATGGCGCACGCGCAGCGTGCGCCATAGGTTCAAATCTTTCCACGTACTGATAACAATATGCAAATTGCTAAGGTTTACGGTACGGTCGTCAGTACCTACAAGGAACCAAATTTATCTGGAAGTAAGTTTTTGCTGTTGCAGCTTGTCGATCTGCAAGGCGATCTACTTTCAGAATATGAAGTTGCCACTGACACGGTTGGCGCTGGCGTGGATGAATGGGTTTTATTTACTCGCGGTAGTGGTGCAAGACAGGTACATGGTAGTGAAAATCGTCCCATTGATGCGGCGGTAGTCGCCATCATCGATACAGTTAGCTTGAGCGATCGCACTCTCTACAGCAAAAAATACAACGAGAGAATGCAATAGTCACTGGGTATTTCGTAATGGTATTTCGTAATGGTAGTTCGTAGTTTTGCGGCTCCCCCCACGCCTTGGTCGCGGGATTTAGCCGAACCCAAAATCGATCCATCTGCCTACGTTCATTCCTTTTCCAACTTGATTGGCGACGTTTATATCGGCGCGAATGTTTTGATTGCCCCAGGTACGTCGATTCGTGCGGATGAGGGTAATCCTTTTCATATTGGCAATGGCACGAACGTCCAAGATGGTGTTGTCATTCACGGACTGGAAAAAGGTCGCGTGGTTGGTGAAGACAGTCAAGAATATTCGGTTTGGATTGGCGATCGCACCTCGATCACTCACATGGCTTTGGTGCATGGTCCTGCCTATATCGGCAACGATTGCTTTGTTGGGTTCCGCTCAACGGTATTTAATGCAAGGGTCGGTGACGGTTGCATTATTTCCTTGCACGCTCTTGTCCAAGATGTCGAAATCCCTGCGGGTAAATATGTGCCTTCGGGTGCAGTGATTACCACGCAGCAACAAGCCGATTTGCTACCGAATGTACGCGAATCAGATCAAAATTTTGCCAGTCATGTTGTCGGTATTAACGAATCCTTGCGACAAGGTTATCGCTGTGCTGCTGATATTGCCTGCATCACACCGATTCGCCAACAGCAAGAGAATTTGCCTGCAACTATTAATAATCAAATTAATAATCAAATTAATCAAAACTTTACATATACACAATCACAGAGGGATGAACCTATGGCAGGGGATTTAGCGCAGCAAATACGTCAACTTTTAGCTCAAGGCTATCATGTTGCGGTGGAGTACGCCGATGAGCGTCATTTCCGCACTAGTTCTTGGCAATCCTATGCGATTCCACATACAACTGATGTTTCGAGTGTAGTTGCCGCCGTGCAGTCGGCTTTGAGAGAAAACGAAGGCGCGTATGTACGTTTGTTTGGAGTCGATACCAAGGCAAAGCGCCGCCTGACCGAAACACTCATTCAACGCCCAAGCGATAAACCTGCAACGATCGCTAATGTTGCTTCGAGCAATGGCTCTGCTAGTTATAGCGCACCAAAAGCCTCATCCAATGGTGCTGCTAACGTTGGTGGTGATGTTGCTAACCAAGTTCGTCAATTGCTTGCCCAAGGCTACCGCATCAGTACTGAATATGCCGATGCCCGTCGGTTTCGTTCCGCAGCATGGTTAACTGGTCCTGCGATCGATGCGTCTCAAGAATCGGCAGTAATCGCGGCTCTAAATAGCATTCTTGCTGAACATGCAGGTGAATATGTGCGTTTGGTTGGTGTAGATCCTAAAGCCAAGCGTCGTGTTGTCGAAACGATCATCCAAACTGCTGATAGCCAAACTGTGACTATTAGTCAGTCCAATGGTGCTGTCAACTATAGTGCGCCCCGTTCTAGCAATGGCAATGGTAACGGTATCGCAAATGGTGATTTAGCGACGACTGTACGTCAGCTATTGGCTCAAGGACATCGCATCAGTGTCGAACATGCTGATGAGCGCCATTTCCGCACAACATCTTGGCAAACTCTACCTGCGATTACGGCTAGTAATGAATCAGGCGCGATCGCGGCTTTGCAAAACTACATTGCTGAATATAGCGATGAATATATTCGTCTAGTTGGTGTTGACACCAAGGCAAAACGCCGCGTAGTGGAATTGCTTGTACATCGTCCAGGTGGACAACCTGTAGTCGCATCTCGCACTGCGGTCAAGGTTAGTAACTCCAGTAATGGTTCCTATGGTGGCGGCGCTGCGGGCAAAATCAGTGGTGATATGCTGGCTCGCATTCGTCAACTTTTGTCTCAGGGCTATCGCATTGGTACTGAACATGCCGATGAGCGTCATTTCCGCACCAGTTCTTGGTTTAGCTGTTCGCCAATCTCGACCGCCAATGAGTCGGAAGTGATTCGAGCTTTGGAAGCTTGTTTAGCTGAGCATGGTGATGAGTATGTGCGTTTGCTCGGTATTGACCCCAAAGCAAAACGCCGCGTATTTGAAGGCATCATTCACCGTCCTGCTAAATAACATCCCAAAATTATCTTCTTCCCCCTTTACAAGCTCTGTCTACGTTTCGGGTTTTAGATCCCCCCCAGCCCCCCTTAAAAAGGGGGGAGAATTCATTTATTGTCTTCTTCCCTCTTTTTAAGGGGGATTGAGGGGGATCATTAGCAACTAACGATACAGCCGATAATTTGTGTTTACGGTAGCCCTTTACAAGGGAAATTGAGGGGGAATCTAATTTAGAAATATAAAAAATCATGCAATCCAACTACTTACCACCTTTAGAACCAATCGGAGATTTTCGCTCCTACGTTTGTGGGGATGTAGTTATTAGTGAAACTGCGGCGATCGCCTCTGGTGTGCTGCTCCAAGCTGACCAAGGCGGCAAAATTATCATCGCGGCGGGTGTATGTATTGGCATGGGAGTCGTACTTCATGCCCAAGGTGGATTATTAGAAATTGGTGCGGGTGCGAATTTAGGGGCGGGAGTTTTGGTTTATGGATCTAGCAAAATCGGTGAAGGGGCTTGTATTGGGGCATCAAGTTCAATTGTGCGGGCGGTAATTGCTAAAGGGGCGATCGTGCCACCTTGTTCGTTGATTAGTGGTTTAGAGCAGAGTGCAATTGAGAAAGAGATAAGCCCTGCGATCGCTCAAGATTTAGAAGCAAGTTTAGAAACAAATAAAATTCCTTCTCCTACAAATTATTCGTTTACCCATACCTATTCTGCTGCTCAACCTTTAAAAAATAAATTTGTATCAGCTAGCTTTGCCCAGTCTCCTACATCTCTAAATCAAGCTGAAACTCCTGACAATATTATTGAGCGATCGACCACAGAGACTCATGTACATACTAGCGTCACCGCGACATCTGAAAGTGTAATTGCTAACTCGGTCGAGCGCACTGTTACTGAAACTCAAGTGGAAATTCCTAATGAGCCTATTACTGAACAGTCTGTGGAATCGGTGCAAATTTCTGATCATGCTTTAGGGAATGAGCCAAGTGATCAGGTTAGCCCAGAGTCAACGGGTTCTAATTTGACCACCATCAATGGGACAAATTCGGCGCAGGCTAAGGCTTATGCTCAATCGCAAATCAATCGTTATATCAAAAGGCTTTTTCCAAATAATTAGACTATGCTAAGCCAAGAGCTTTGCCAACGGTTTCGACAATTTTGGTAATGCTAGGAATGTTGTCGATGATGCGTTTTAAGGCTCTAATGTCTTAGCGTGTGAGAATTTTGCTAGGCGCTATAGTGTGCTGGGGGATAGCCACGAAAGCGGGGATAGGAATGACCTCTAAGTTCGGTTATCAGTACATTAGCACTCAAGGCTTGAGAGTGCTAGTATTAAACTGATTACAATCTTAACCCGTCAAACAAGGTATTGTCTGACTAGGTTTGATTTTTCAAAGATCAAACATAAAAAAATCTTAGCCAGAGCAAAGTATGGTTGATGACGAAAAGATTAAGGATGTGGTTGGTGACGATGTTTACGAGTACCTAAAGAATAAAAACACGGGAGGTAAATCCAATCAAAAGGGGGGCGCATACGAAGATTTTTTTGCTATCTATCAAATTGCACTTGCCTATCCATTAGTTAAACAGCAAGCACACGAAATATTTATAGAGGCGCAAGTCGATAATGCCTTTGTTGATGATTTCATGGTGGAATATCGAACACAAAATCATGTCAATAACTTTCAACTAAAAAATCGTGACACGACTTTAACTTGGGAACATACGGAAAACACAAATTCATACCGCCTCTGGGAAGACTTCCTATTGCAGCACAAGATAAATACAGAGTTACTGCTTACGGTTCGCTGATTTTTGAAAGAGGTGAGGAGATAGGGTTAAAGTTAGAG
>JBAXTW010000061.1:0-25594 GCA_037129985.1 Pseudanabaena sp. ELA645
ATAGAAAGAGTAAAACCCGTTCTGTACTTTACTTTTATTTCCCAACAGGTCTAGTTTCTAGCAAGGCGGAAATATTTTTGAGATTTTCGGTCAAACTGACCAGATGCCGAACCATTAACACCTCCAATAACATGAAGCTTGTCTTGCTGAAAAACCTCTATAATTTTTGTGGCGTAATCAGGGCTTACAAAAGTGTCATCATCTGTGAAACAGACGATATCCGTCTTTGTTTTCTGTAAACCAAGGTTGCGTTGGTGAGTTAATCCTGGCTGATTTGTAATAATATATTGGCTATTAGGTTTAGAAAAAAGTAATGGAAATTTTTCAATTAGTGATTGCCTATATTCTTCAGCATTCTCAGTTGCATCAACCACAATGAATTGATCTGGTTGATATTCTGACTGATTCCAGAACGTAAGACACTGTTCAAGAATTTTGGTTCTTTTATACGTGCAGATGACCGAGCCAAATGTCAGCATAGTAATTTAGATTTTAAATATCCCTGAATATAACATTATTTGACGAAACTAATTTGCATAAGGATGTAAAACTACGGCTTTGAGGATACGATCGCCTTTCCAAAGTGGCAGAGATAGCCATAATTTGCCTCCATCGATCCATTGCTGGCGCAGATTGGCGCTACTAATTTGGGGATTATTGGATTTTAGGCAAACGATATTGAGGGTGGGTTCACATACCAGCTCTAATTCGGGAGAAACATCTATCCATTGCCTAAGATTGTCTGACAGATCAAGCGATCGCTCTACTAAATAGCGACAACCAGAAGTTCCCATTGCCTTGAGCGCTAGCCAGAGCTTGAGACTATCGGTACGACGGGTTCCTTGTAAATTGAGATTGCCAAAATTTAAAGCGTGATCGTCCATATAGGGAAGTTCCCCATCAAAGCCATCGACTAGATGCTGTTTATGTTTAACTAAAAGCATGGCACAGGTTCGCGCTACCCATAGCCACTTTTGAGGATTGAAGGTAATGGAATCAGCCAGATCACAACCTTGAAACAAATGCTGTAATTTCGGTGTAAATATCCCTGCGCCGCCATAAGCAGCATCAATATGAAACCAACAATCGTAACGCTTAGCAATTTCTCCCACTGATTGAATTGAGTCAACCGCTCCAGTAATCGTTGTCCCTGCGATCGCCGCTACAAAAAAGGGCTGTTTTCCTGCTTGAATAGATTTTTGAATTGCTGATTCTAATGCTTCTAGGATAATTTCGCCGCGATAGTTCGTCGGCACACGCACTAAGTTCTCTTTGCCAAGTCCAACAACATTCATCGCCTTCTCAAAGGAAGTATGCGCCGCTTCGGATACAAAAGCAACTAACTGCTGCGAATTAGGACTGTAATTTCCCAAGGCTCGGCTCCGTGGAGATTTCCAATTTCTTGCCACTAACATCGCTGAAATATTAGCAAGGCTACCACCTGCGGTCAGCGTTCCAAAACAATCCGTTCCCATGCCAAATAGATTGCCGAACCATTGCATCAGTTGTGCTTCCATTTGCGTAAATATGGGAGCTAGTTCATAACTGAGCATATTATTGTTAATTGCAGAAACTAAGGCATCTGCCCAGATCGTGATTATACTGGGAATACTGTCCATATGTCCCATGTAGCGAGGATTTTGGAAATTAACTGTACGCGGCAAGATCTGCGATCGCACTTCCGCAAGTAAATCTACAATCTCAGTTCCATGTTCAGGAATATTGATGTCAAAAGGGGAATGATCGGCGACAAAGGGCTGATTCTGCGTATCCAAAACTGAATCAACAATCAAATCGACAAAATCATAGCCTAGCTTTCGCAGTGCTTCAAGATTAGAGCGATCAGGATTAAGAAAGTGGGAATCGAGAAATTTAGTTGGGTGATGATCGGGAAGAAAATCGGACATTACGGAGGGCTTTAATTATTGACATAGGGAATACGCGGAATCGATGCAATCAGAGACTTAGTGTATCGATGTTGAGGATTAGTCAGTACTTCACTAGTAGTTCCCTGTTCGACAATTCTACCTTTACGCATGACGGCGATGCGATCGCAAAAGAATTGAGCCACTGCCAAATCATGGGTAATGAATATGTAAGTTAGCTTAAATTCTTCCTTAAGATCGCGCATCAGTTGTAAAACTTGGCTCTGGATCGATGCATCGAGCATACTCACAGGCTCATCACAGATGATGAATTTAGGATTTGTAATCAAGGCTCTGGCGATCGCTACCCGTTGCAATTGACCACCTGACAAATCAGACGGATAACGTTCTGCTAACTGTGAACTCAGTCCCACTCTTTCTAAAATCGATTCAACCTTTTCCCTTGCCGATTCAAGATTGGGTACGAGCTTGTGGATCAATAAAGGATCGGCAACGCTGCGAAAGACGTTCATATAGGGATTAAAACAGGCGCGAGGATCTTGGAAAATCATTTGCATTTGCGATCGCATTTTCCGCATCTGTTCATGATTAAGTTTCGTAAGTTCTACACCATTAAAAGATACTGAACCGCGATCGGGTTTAATTAACTGTAAAATCGCTCTACCTGTTGTGCTTTTGCCAGAACCGCTTTCGCCAATGATGCCGAAGGTTTCTCCCGAAAATATTTCTAAATCAATCCCATCGATCGCCTTAACTACCCCAGACGAAGCATCAACAAGCCGCGTTAGTATATTTCCACCAGTAACAAAATATTTTTTGAGATTGTTAACATAAAGAATTACCCTTGGCTCCACTTTAGGTGTGACTTTGAGTACGATCTCGCTGGCGGGTTCTGCAACTAAATTCTGTTCAGTTTTTTGTATATTGGAGAGTTCTAGTTCTGATTGTAAAAAGTTTTCTAGAACATCTTCTGAAGCGTTTTCTGCAATATCTTTTGGAATGTCTTCGGAAATATGATCATGAATGCTTTCAATAACATCTTCTAAAGGTTCCTCACTGTGAATTAGATTGATTTCTTGAATAGAATTTAATGATTCTGGATTAAAGTGGAGGACTGAGGCTAATAAACTTTGGGTATAAGGATGTTGTGGAGAACGAAAAATCTCTTCAACTGTTCCAGTCTCGACGATCGCTCCCTTATACATCACGGCAATGCGATCGCAATATTCGGCAACCATGCCGAGATCATGGGTAACTAGCAGTAATCCCATAGAGCGAGTTTTACGAAGGGTTGTAAGTTCCTTGAGAATATCTGTCGCTACGGTGACATCAAGGCTGGTAGTTGGCTCATCGGCAATTAACAATACAGGATTTAGTAAAAGTGAAAGAGCGATCGCCACTCTTTGCCGCATTCCACCGCTAAATTCATGGGGATATTGGGTTGCTCTAGATGTATCTATCCGTACTGCTTTAAGAGCTTCAGCGACCCTTTGTTTAGCTGATTGTTTTGAAATTTTTGGATAATGGGACGCTAATACTTCTAACCCATGATCTTGGATACTCATCAGTGGATCAAGCCTTGTCATCGGATCTTGAAAAATCAAACCAACTTTTTCGCCGCGCCACGTGCCATCTTTTTTCTCAGCGATCGCTTCTCCATCTACGCAGATCACGCCCTCGATACTAGCTTGTTTAGGTAATAGCTTAATTAGCGATCGCCCGATTGTCGATTTACCACAGCCACTCTCACCGATTAATCCAAGGGCTTCACCTGCTTGCAAATGGAACGTAACGCGATCGACCGCAGGTTCGGCATTTCCATAACGCACAGTTAGGTTTTCGACTTCAAGCAGCATTATTTTTCAAGACTCATTGTGTAAGCATCTGAAGCTAAAATATCATGCTTCAAGCCCTAATAAAGTATTAACGGTAATACTAAAGCCATCAAGAACCAATGAAGTCACAACTTCATCAGCAACATAAATCTTGCGTGAATCTTCGGTTAGTACCACAAGCATCCGCTCCTCACTAAAAATTAACCAAACTTCTCGACAGCCCGATCGCAAGTATTCATAAGCCTTGGCAAATACATCATTAGCGATATCGGTGGGTGAGATTATTTCGGCAATCAACGGAAAACTCTGAGGTAAAGTCGGCAAATCACCATATTTAGCTAGCAAATCAGGCGTGAGGTAGGCAACATCAGGTCTACGTCCTTGCTCTAGGGTGCGACAAGGTACTTCCGTATATACTTCGCCACCAATTTTATTATCTTCGCTATGGTTTCCCCATAGCCTCACAACTCTTCCTTGTACTCGACTGTGTTGTAGTGTCATCCCTGTTTTTTCCTTTAAATTGCCGTCAACCCATTCCCATCCGCCTGATGGTGGCGCGATCGCCCATTCGTCTAGAGAAATCTTTTGGGCAATGGTAGGGGAAATCGTAGGCGAGATGGCAAGATCGACTTCTGGCTCAATTTTTGACTCAATTTTTGGCTCAGCGATCGCAGTATTAACCATAGTTTTTAGCAAGCTAATTTGTTATTTTTATAATTCAATAAGTAGCTGGTTGCAATTAAATATAGGATGTTGTGGGATGGGCATCTTGCCCGTCAACAGGCTAGAAGCCTGTTCCACTATCTAACAATTAATGAAGCCTAATCACTTAGTTGGGATGAGGGAGATCCTATTTTTTTACCATTATTGCGATCGCTACTCCCAAAAATTAACATTAAGCATCGTGTCAATATCGCGCCCAAACTGCCATGTATTGGGGAATTGGTACTGTGGATAGTCGTCTCTAACTGTATCTAATGCAATCTCCCAAGCATCCTCAAGCAGTTCATCCCAAACAGATTTTAGGCTAGGGGTTTTCCTTAGCGCTTGAGTTAAACGTCTGCGCTGCTCTCTTATAGTGCGTTCCCAGCCGTTAAACTCTTGAGGCATATCGATATAAATCCGCTTGAGTAAATGAGCCAGCAAGGTTTCTAAACGGCTTGCTAATTCTTTTTTTTCGGATCGCCCCAAAGCTTCAACTTCCTCAATTAAGTTTTCAAAGTCCACATGGTCAAAATCCCTAGCCTTGAGTTTAGCTATGGTGTCTTGTGTCCATAGCAAGAAATCAGACTCATATAGGGATTTACGAGTGATTGCTTGAGTCATTTATTTAGCTCCTTTCAGGATCGAGATAGGCGGCTGCTCTAATTATATGTAACAAAGATTGAATTTGCTCCTTCGTGTGAGTTGCCATTAATGTAATTCTGATTCTAGCGGTGGGAACCGTCGGCGGACGGATGGCTGGGGCAAAGATACCGTTATCGCGTAAATGCTTTGCCATTTGCATAGTTTGAGCAATATCACCAACCTCGATCGCCATAATTGGTGAATCAAAGGCGATCGCCTGCATACCCAAATGTTGTAAACCCAAATCTTGTAAACCCAGCTTAAAAAATTCCACATTTTGCCAAAGTTGCTCACGAAGCGCGTTATCTGATTTGACGATGTTGATGGCGGCGATCGCAGCGCCCGTATCCGCAGGTGAGAGTCCCGTTGTATAGATCCAAGTCGCGGCTCGATTGCGTAAATAGTCGATTAACTTAGCCGAACCTGCCACATAGCCCCCCAAACTTCCCAATGCTTTGCTCAAGGTTCCCACTTGAATTAAATCTTGCTGAATTCCCAATGCTTGTGTCAAACCACCACCGCGATCGCCAAATACGCCCGTGCCATGCGCCTCATCGACTAATACCATGCAGTCATATTGATTGGCTAAATCCATGATTTCTCTAAGTGGTGCGAGATCGCCATCCATACTAAACACGCTGTCAGTCGTAATTAAACAACGGCGGTATTTAGCGCGATGGTCTTGTAATTTAGCCGTGAGGTCGGACAAATTTAGATGTTGATAATCGATCGCTGTTGCCCCACTCATTAGCGCCCCTTTTTTCAAACAAGAGTGATTATATTCATCACCTAAAATCAAATCTCGTTGTCCCACAATTGCCGAAATTGCTCCCAAATTTGCCAAATATCCAGAACTAAACACCAGAGACGCTTCGGTATTTTTCAGATCAGCGATCGCTTGCTCTAGTTCTTCATGCAAAGCCAAATGTCCCGTGACTAGGCGCGAACCCGTAGAACCAGTGCCATACATTTCCGTCGCCTGAATAGCAGCATCGATCAAACGGCGATCGCCGGCCAATCCCAAATAGTTATTACTGGCAAACATCAACATCTCGCGCCCATCAACAATGGCGATCGTCCCTGCTTTGCTACTGATCGTCTGCGTGGAGCGATACCAGTTAGCTCTGTGGATAGAGTCTAGAGAGCGATCAAGCCAGTCGTAGGGCGTAGATAGTTGAGTAATTGGCTGAGTCTTCACATTTCTTCACAAATTAAGATTAAAATATACCAAACCCATTGAAAGAGTTACGGCGCGAAGCGCCGCAACTCTTTCCGTAACATTAATATTCTGGTTTAAAAAATGACAGTTGCATATCCCCACAAACTGCGCGGACAATTAAGCGCCCAAGATATTCTCGATCAAGTAGTGCGTCAGCGCGAAATCCACATGGTCACCCTCAATCGCTATCGATTTAATGAGCAGCGTAGTTGCAAAGACTTAACTGACTTGATCGAAAAACTTGATGGCAAGCCCCGCGATTTAATTAAAGATTTGTCGCATCATGTTGCCGATGAAGCGCGTCATGCACTCTGGCTAACGGATCTACTGTATGAACTCGGTGAAGATATTGGTACTCCTCCTGGAACTTCTTACATCGATGAATTTGAGCGCTTTATCAGTAATGAGACAATTACTAGTGCTGAAGATGGCATCATTGAATCCCTTGCAGCGATTAATGTCACCGAAAAGCGCGGCTGTGAGTATTTTGCCGCGCACATTCGCGCTTTGCAAAAATCTAATCAAACGCCCGAAAACATCAAGATCCGCGAAACCATTGAGAAGATCATGCCTGAAGAGGTGGAACATGTGCGGTGGGGTAATCGCAAGCTTGCTGAGATTGCGAAAAAGAGTAAATCTCTCCATGCCAAGGTGGATACGGCTAAGCGTAAATATGCAGCGATCGAGCAAGCCGCCTATGAGTCGGGAATGGATGTTCTCGCTGGTGCAGAAGTTCGCCGTATTGAGAACTTGATGAAGATTGCCGATACTCTCCCTCTATGGCAACGTCCAAAATATTTGGCGGATCGGATGCCTCAGACGGTGTTCTCTTCTGATTTACAAAAGACTAGAATTGATCTAGTCAAAAGAGCCTGGGATAAAGATCCTGATCCTGCTTCGTTTGTTGAGAAGTTTATTCCGATGTTTTTTAATGCCAATCTGAAAGATACTGCCAATAAAGCGGGAACCTATTAATATGAGATTGGAACAAGGGGCTTAAGCCCCTTGCCTCTAAATTCTGCATATCGTAAGTATCAGGCGATCGCCCAAATAATCTCTACAAAAAGCGATCTCGATTTTGAGCAGCAAGCATGGCATTCATGTGTGTAAAAATTCAGCAGTTTCAAATTCAATGGGACAAAATTTAAAATCAGTGATGCGATACTATCAGCATTCTCCATGTTTTTCATGCAGAGTCAATCATTTTTAGAATATCAGAGACAAATGCAGAGTCGCAGTGGGAAAGATAACGTTCAGAGTATATTTGGAGTGGAGGAAATACCCTGTGACCCGCAAATACGGAATATTCTCGACCTAATTAGTGCAAGCAGTCTGAACGTTGGCAACATTTAATCGAATTCATGCTCGGTGATACTCCTGTGTTTGCAGATTCGTGTTAATTTTGCTTTTAGTATTATGTATCTTTTATTACGGTTTTGAATTTGAAATTGCTGCTTAGCGCCATTCACCTTAACATCTTTAAGCTAACATTGAGGTAATATAAGATCTACCAAAAAATAAGTAGTGCTGCACGGCGAAACCACACACTACTAATTATTCTCCTTATAAAACCTAAAAAGTTTGTTACAAAATTCCATGAGTCAAATGTGGCAAGAGTTAGAGCGCGAAGTCGAACGGCGACGCACCTTTGCAATTATTTCCCACCCCGATGCGGGGAAAACAACCTTAACCGAAAAGTTATTGTTGTACGGAGGTGCGATTCACCTTGCGGGTGCGGTCAAAGCTAGAGCCGCCCAACGTCATGCCACATCCGACTGGATGGAATTAGAAAAACAACGCGGTATTTCGATTACTTCGACTGTCTTGCAATTTGACTACATGGGCTATTGCATTAACTTGCTCGATACTCCTGGACACAAAGATTTTAGTGAAGATACCTATCGGACTTTAGCCGCCGCCGATAACGCGGTGATGCTCGTTGATGGCGCAAAGGGGCTGGAGCCACAAACTCGGAAGTTATTTGAAGTCTGTCGGATGCGATCGCTGCCAATTTTTACGTTCATCAACAAAATGGATCGCCCTACCCGTGAGCCATTGGAACTATTGGATGAAATCGAAAAAGAATTAGGGATTATTCCCTATGTGATGAATTGGGCGATCGGTACGGGCGATCAGTTTAAAGGTGTGTACGATCGCGCTAGTAAAACCGTGCATTTATTTAAGCGCAGTTCCCACGGACAGCGAGAAGCAGATGTAAATATCTATCCCTTTGATGATCCACAAGCAATTAAATTTATTGGGACTAATCTCTATAACCAGCTTTTGGAAGATATCGAAGTTATTGAATCCCTTGGTGCGGAATGGAACGTCCAAGATTTGCATCGCGGTAAGCTGACACCGATTTTCTTCGGTAGTGCGATGACCAATTTTGGCGTAGAGCTATTCTTGAAATCTTTCCTTGAATGTGGCATGACTCCCGCCGTTCATGATAGTTCTAGCGGTGAAGTGTCACCAACCGATGAGGATTTTTCCGCTTTTGTATTCAAACTGCAAGCAAATATGGACCCCCGCCATCGCGATCGCATTGCCTTTGTGCGCGTCTGTTCGGGTAAATTCGAGAAAGACATGAGCGTGACTCATCTACGCAGTGGCAAAGTAATCCGTTTATCCCATGCTCAAAAACTATTTGGTCAAGATCGCGAAGCGATCGATGTTGCCTATGCTGGTGATGTGATTGGCTTAAATAACCCTGGGATGTTTGCGATCGGTGACACGATTTATCTTGGCAAAAAGCGCCAATATGCAGGGATTCCCAGTTTCTCTCCCGAATTATTCTGCACACTTCGCAATCCCAATCCTTCCAAATTCAAGCAATTCCGTAAAGGCATATCGGAACTACAAGAGGAAGGTGCGATTCAAATTATGTATTCCGTTGATGAATCTAAGCGCGATCCGATTCTAGCGGCGGTTGGACAATTGCAATTTGAAGTCGCGCAATATCGCCTCCAAAGTGAATATAGCGTGGAAACGATTCTCGAATCGATGCCCTATTCCGTAGCTCGATGGGTTGAAGATGGCTGGGATGCGCTCGAAGCCGTGGGTAGATTGTTTAACACGATGGTGGTCAAAGATGGCTTAAATCGTCCCGTACTTCTATTTAAGAACCAATGGAACTTAAATCAAGTCGAGTCCGATCATCCGAAGTTAAAATTAAAGGCGATCGCGCCTCTAGCCCTGTTAACACCGACTACCTGATTGCGATCGGATCTGCAAATAGCTTAATAATTATGGTTTTGGCGCTCGCTTTGTTTTTGCTGACTTGGGTGGTTGAGCTTTTTTTGCTGACAATTTTTGGAGCTTTTGGACTTCTTTGAGGGTTAGTCCTGTGAATTGAGCAACTAAATCCATAGCAATGTTAGAACGCAACATGTTTAAGGCGATTTTATTAGATGCATGAGCCTCGCCTTTAGCTAGACCTTTAGCCTCGCCTTCTAGCAGAATCTCTTGATAAATAACTGATTCTTTCATGATTTCGCTCCTTAAAAGTCTTTGGATGATTTCTTTATTTAGGGCTATGCCCGATATTATAGCTGTCGATGCGGCGACGTTGCTTTGTACTTGTTTGTCTTCGATATTTTCGATTTGCTTTGCAACTTGTCTTAAGGTTTCTTCGGGGTTGTCGGTTTGTGAAAGGGTGGCAAAGGGTAATAGTCCTTGGTATTGCTGAAATATTTCTGTGGGTTGCTCCCAAATTCTGATCACGTTAAATCGATGGCTTAGTCCGCCAAGGCTAAATGTTGTTTGGTAAACAAGGGGAGATTCGCTGGGTGTGAGGTAAATCACGACTTGATAGATTTCCATGTCTGGGAACTGACGATGCAGCCTCAACAGATAATCGGTCATGCGGAAGGGAATATTTTTATTGGGATCGGTCTGAAACTCTATGTGGAGTATCATTCTTAGTGATTTCAGAAATATAACTGAATCAGCGCGAATTGGTTGGACTGAGAGTTCGGAGGGTTCGAGTTTGGTAAAAGCTATGGGTTCCCCTAACAGCCAACTGGCAAAGTCGGTGGGGAAGGTCTCAGCGAGGAATTTACAAATGTTATCGATCATGCGGGGAATTTTATCATTTAGCGATCGCACCTCTAGCTCTGTTGACACCAACTGCCGATGATTCTATGCTGAAGCGGAACACGATCTCTTGATCTCTGAATTAGAGAGATTGTATGATCAACAGGCTTAGGCGTGAGGCGGAGGCGATCGCTCTTCAAGAAAGGCTGGCTAAAAAAGAAGCTGAGGCGATCGCTGAGCAGGAACGTTTAATTGCTCTCCAAGAACGTCATGAAAAGGAAAAACTTGCTGCATACCTTAGATCTCTGGGGATTAATCCTAATGAAATTTAAGTGATTCGTACCAATACGATTGATAAAAAAGCGATCGCCTTTACAATTAGAAAATCCAACAAGCGATCACTGTGATCGCCATATACAGTCTCATGATTTTCTTATTTCCGATTCTTTCTAATTCTATTTTTAACGTGATGTGTAACCTGCGATCGCCTTGATATATGTAAATAAAAATATCTTTTTGTATCTTTTTGTATCTTTTTGTTTTCAATGAATATTGTCTAAAAACTTTTGCCTAATCTGCCTATTTAGATGATTAGGCAGAAAATTCCGTATAATTATCCTAAAACGGGATCTTAGGCAGAATTTTTCTGTATAATTACGTCCTATAGGGTGATTATGCAGAAACTTGACTTGCCGCCTATATCGCCTATAGTCAGATTAGACAGAGTTTTTCCTTCTAACATATAGTTATACCGATAGTTCATCTATTGGAATGTAGTACAATTTCATCCCTCATATTGGAGGGACATGAGCTTTTTGATAGACTGCCAAACCTTGAAATTAGTGGAACCTAAGGCAATGATTGTTTTACAGTGCAAGTTAACATCAGAGGACTACATTAAAGCGCAGTATTTGCATCTGCGACCAAGCCCCTGGTTGAAGTATCTTGGCATTGCTTGCTTGAGTTTAGCATTTACATCAGGCTCCTTAACTGCCTTAATCAATATATTACTTTTCGGTTTAATTTATACGCTTTTTATTCTTTTTATTCTTCCTTGGAACGTTCGTCGAATATTCTCACAGCAGAAGACACTTCAAGTTGAACATGAAATCGTGATATCACCTGAAATGATTGAAACAATATCTGACAATGGAACGTGGAAGATGCGTTTGTCTGATTTTCACGAGTATAAAGTTGGCAAAGACCTAATTCTTTTGTATCAATCTCAAGCGTTATTTCATATATTTCCGCGTCGTTTTTTTGTGTTAGAGGAAGATTTCAAGACCTTTCTTTCTTCCCTTGAAGCTAATCTGGGTAGTCCAAAGCGTTATTTGTAGAGCAATTAGTGCGATCGCCAATATTGTAGGTTGGGTTAAGGCGACGAAACCCAACATTGCCTTTATTCCTTACCTTAATATTTCCTCGCTAATAAAATCGGAGTTCTCACTTCGTCAGAGAGAGATTGCAGTGAATCGACAATGAGGTTATCATTTCTCATGGTTGAGTTGCGTTCCTTAACCCAACCTACAAGATCAGAGATCGCACTTATTGATTAAGTACAATCTCGCATTACCGTCTTCATAGTGCGATAGTTAGCCCTCAAAGCTTTATGGAATCAGATCGAGAAACATAGCTCCAATCTCCGTTTCATCAGCCTTACAAATCCCGCGTTCCGTAATTAGCCCTGTTACCAATCGCGCAGGTGTGACATCAAAAGCGTAATTTAATGCAGGTGTTTCTAACGGTGCAACCCGCACTGTCCCGATCTCACCATCAGCTTGTAGCCCCTGCATATAGAGAACTTCATCAGCGCTACGAGTCTCGATCGCAATTTCTTTGATTCCATCGGAGATTTGCATATCAAAAGTGGAACTTGGTAGCGCCACATAAAAGGGAACATTATTGTCATGAGCCGCCAAAGCCTTGAGATATGTACCAATTTTGTTGGCAACATCACCACTACGGGTAGTGCGATCGGTTCCGACAATACAGAGATCGACCTTGCCATATTGCATTAATAGTCCGCCCGTATTATCAGCAATTAATGTATGGGGAATCTGCGATTGTCCTAATTCCCATGCGGTCAAATTTGCACCCTGATTGCGGGGACGGGTTTCATCGACCCACACATGGATATTAATCCCCTGATCGCTGGCTTCATAAATGGGTGCTAAGGCACTACCGCGATCGACGATCGCTAGCCAGCCAGCATTGCAATGGGTAAGAATATTGACGGGTTCGCCCTTTGATTTAGTTTTAGCGATCGCCTCAATCAGTTCGCAGCCATATTTACCAATATTCCGCGTACCAACTACATCTTCGTCAGCAATAGCGATCGCTTCTTTGAGGGCTGTTTCTACTAGGTCAAGTTTTTTAGCGGCAGCTTTTTCTAATACGGTAATTAGGCGATCGACTGCCCACATCAAATTTACGGCAGTAGGACGGGCGCGACGAATTTCGGCTGAAAGAACTTTAATTTTATCCAGATCGCCGTTACTTTCTCTAGCAGCTAGGTAGACACCAAAGGCGGCGACATTGCCAATTACACCAGCGCCGCGCACGGTCATGTCTTGAATAGCAAGGGTTGCCTCAGCGCTCGTTTTCAGGGTTTTGGTTACTAAGCTAAAAGGTAACTGGGTTTGGTCAATGACGATGAGATCGCCGTTTTCTAGCCAGAATGCTTTATATGTAGAATTCATAATTTCTTCTCGGATGAATATTTCATATCGGGATTTGCCAGTTATCGTTAACAACTTGCAATCTATAAAATCTATATTTTTTGTCTGCGGTTTTTACCTTGTCTATACCAAGCTGAAAACCAAGATATAATGTAGTCTACTGAAAATAAGACTCGAAAATCCTCTCGCTAGTTAATAAGCTTGAGCAAATTATCAAAGCGCTACCAAGAGCAAATCTACCATCTTTTGTCCTTACGAAACTATTTATGCTTACACGTTTAAAGATATCTGGTTTTAAGAATTTAATGGATGTAGACATCCGATTTTCTCCATTTACCTGCATTGCTGGTGCAAATGGGGTAGGGAAGTCTAATCTTTTTGATGCTATTCAATTTTTGAGCGCTTTAAGCGATCGGTCTTTAATCGAAGCAGCACATATGGTTAGAGCTTATGATGTAAGGAATATTTTTCATCATGTGGGTGATGAGTACAATACAGAAATGAGCTTTGAAGTAGAAATGCTTATACTTAGCAAAGGGATAGACGACTTAGGACAAGAGGCAAAAGCTAGTAGTACCTTTCTTCGATATACATTGATCCTTGCGTATCGTTCTGAACAGAGCTTTTCAAAGCCTTTAGGCTCACTAGAGATCCTCAAGGAAGAGCTTATCCCTCTTAAAAAATCCGATGTTTCCAAAAATCTTATTTTTGATTACTCTAAACGATGGATTGATTCTTTGTTCATAACCAGAACTGACGGGAAATACATCTCTACAGAAGGAGAGAAAAATGATGCTGCTAGAACAATTAAAATGCATCAAGATGTTAGCACTGCTAGCCCAAATAAAAGTAACGGAGAGGGGACAAGAAAATTTTTCGCAAGAACATTGCCAAAAACTGTTCTTTCGGAGTCGAATGCTTTTGAAAGTTCAACAGCATTATTAGCAAAAAGAGAAATGCAATCATGGCGTGTTTTAGAACTTGATCCTTCCTCCATAAGAAAATCAGACAATTTTACATCTGAACCGATAATGGACAGTTCTGGCTCTCATCTACCTTCCACATTATATCGTCTTGCTATGTTTAATAGAGAAGAAAGTCTCGATCATGAATCTATGGATGGATCTGAACAGCAAGTATATTCTCAAGTTGCTAATATTTTGTCTGAGTTAATTAGCGATGTTAAGAGTATCAGTGTAGATCGCGATGAGAAACGACAACTTCTAACTTTATTTGTCCAAGACCGTTATGGTACATCTCATTCTGCCATAGCATTAAGTGAAGGGACTTTAAGATTTCTTGCACTAGCTGTACTTACGCTTGATCCTGAAAATCAAGGTTTGCTATGTTTAGAAGAACCTGAAAATGGCATTCACCCTGAACGCATACCTGCAATTTTAAAACTTTTACAGAGCATTGCTACAGATGTAAATGAGCCAGTTGACATCGATAATCCCCTTCGCCAAGTCATAATTAATACACATTCTCCTGCGGTAGTATTACAAGTTCCAGATGATAGTCTTGTTATTGCAGAGTTAAAAGAGATAGTTAATAATCACAAACGATACAAAGGAGTTAGATTTAGTTGTTTAGATAGTACTTGGCGGACTCAAGATGAAGCGACAAATATTGTCGCAAAAGGACGATTACTTGGCTATCTTAATCCAGTAGCTTCAAATGAAGAGGTCGAAAATTATAGCAATGGTAATGGGATATCGAAAACTAAGCCTAAGAAAAGATCTAGGGTTGTAGATAGACCTGACATACAGCCATACATCACTGGACTGATGGAGACTATTCTTGAATCATGAATGATTTTAAATTCACATTAATTGCAGATGGGCGTACTGATGATGCTTTGATACCAATCCTGAAATGGCTTTTAACAAATTTAGGTATTAATGCGCCTGAACCACAATTGCCAGTTTTAGGGAATTTACGCAATCCTCCCAAGAATTTACAAGATAAAATTGCGATCGCACTCGATTTATTTCCATGCAATATTTTGTTTATCCATCGAGATGCTGAAGCCGATGAAAACCCCATTGAAACTCGTACAAAGGAAATACGGAAAGCAGAAAAACTTGTTAAAAAATCATTGCCTCCAATAGTCTGTGTTATTCCCATTAAGATGATTGAATCTTGGCTTCTTTTCCATGAAGATGCGATTCGGACAGTGGTAGGAAACCCGAATGGTAGACAAGATTTAAATTTGCCAAAAATTTCTGAAATTGAAAAAATAACCGATCCTAAAGCAAGATTAGAAAAGATGCTAATTGATGCAAGTTTTCCAAGTAGGCGTGGGAAAAGAGTAACTATTCCTCCCAACTATTGCGTTAGAATAGCTGAAGAAATTGATGATTTTGAGCCATTGAGAAACCTATCAGCTTTTCAAGAACTGGAAAAAGAATTGAAAAACACTTTAAGTAAGCATTTTTCTGGTTTACCAAACCGATGACTTACAGCCCTTTGCGTCAAAACCTTAATCAGCCTAAATTACTTCATTTACTGGGAAGCGATCAATGAGTTGAGCGGCTTGTTTTGCAGAAGCATAGACACCCGATCGCAGATTGGGGACATGGGGAATTTGATAGAGCAAATCAATGGTACGGCGCATCAACCTTACAATATCACCCTCATCAAGATTCGTATTTTGACATAGCTCTGACCATTCCATACCCAGCGCCCATTGCTCAACTAGTCCCGTCAGTTCATAATCTAGCCATGCAGGAATATCGACCAGATGGCGGCGTTGGACAGGCATCATTTGACGGCGGATTTCGCGTAATCCATCGAGGGCATCTTCAACTGTCGGTGATAGACCGAACTTGATCCAGTTGTCGGGACGACTATTTTCACTGACGATCGCTGCACATACGGTTGCGAGATGATGGGGGGCGAGATTATCCATTTCGCCAGAAAGCATACAAAGCGCTAACCAGAGTTCATTTTCACCGCGTAGCGCTGCTACGACTTTCCCTCTTTCTGTGGGCTGCGTATCTTCCAGACATTCGTAATATTGCAAGATATTCACCAAACTCATGAATTCCTGCCAATGTCTTTGACGGCGTTCGTTGACTACCTTTTGCTGAAATTCGATTTGACGCTGTAATTGTTCGAGTCGGCTAACTTTTTTAAATACCGCACCGCGATCGCTCATTTTTGAGACTGGATGTTGATTCATTTCTGATTCGATCGCTAACATTCGCGCCTGTTGTTGAAGCACTTCAGGAGCAGGATCTGGCTCTGGTAATGGTTGAATCTTTTGGGCGATCGCGGCGCTTATCTCATCACCATCTACCGATTGCCCTGGGCGTAATGGTAATTTGGCGGGATATTCAATATCGCCATCTAGCAACAAATCGCTACCGACTTGCATAATATCTTTGTAGCCACAGGTATACCAGCAATTATTGCGCCCAAGGCAAACAAACCAAGGGAACTGTCCCGAACCTTGGACTTTTGCCGCCAATACTGCATGGACAATCACGCCCTTATTTGTGCGAATAGTAAGCGGTGAACCTGATAACAAATAGGGAGCATAGGATGCTAAATCATTTTGACGCATCTCTTCTGATTGCTGCACCAACATTTTGAAGAGCCGCTTTTCTTCACGGAGGCGATCGCGTAGTTTGTCATAAACTTCCAATTGCTTCAAATCAACAGCCGCCAGATCACTCTCTAATTTAGCGATTTGCTCGATCACTAATTCGAGATTTTGGATTTGCGGCGCAAGATTAAGATCGGCGAGATACTGCCCAAAGCTACGCTCTACCAGATCTCTGGCTTGATCAAGGGAATGGGTTTGCAGCAAATTCATCACCATGCCATAACTAGGTGCAAACTGACTCACCAATGGATCAGCCGTAGATGTGGCTAAATGCGCCGCTTCTTTTGCGCCTTCAAAGGGAGTTTGTACTGTGACGACATAGCCAACTTCATCCATACCGCGCCGCCCTGCACGACCAGCCATTTGCAGGAATTCTGAAGCATTTAATAAACGATGTCCGCGATCAGTGCGCTTGGAAATACTGGAAATCACAGTGGTTCTCGCTGGCATATTAATCCCCGCAGCCAGAGTTTCCGTTGCAAAAACGACCTTAATCAAACCTTGTTGAAATAACTCTTCGACAAAACCTTTCCACGCGGGTAAAATCCCTGCATGGTGAGCAGCAATACCACGATAGAGAGCATCAACATGGAGTGGTTTGCCAATCTCAGGATTAGCGGCGACAAAAGCATCAATTTGTGGCTTCAGTCTCAGTGATTCTGCTGCATTCACCAGAGACACATTTCCTAAATCCGTTACCGATTTATCGCAACCGCGACGGCTAAAAATAAAATAAATCGCGGGAAGCATATCGCGCTGTCGTAGATGGGAAATTACGGCTCCGATCGCAGGGACAATTTTATGCCTTTCTTCCTTGGATAGAGGCTTATTACTAATCGGTTTTAATCTGGGATTAATTTTCTGATTGGAACTATCTAATAAAGGGAAAAAGCCTTTGTTATTACAGAACGAATGCTCAAGGGGAACGGGACGAAAATCAGAATAAATTAACTCGGTGTCGCCATGAACTTTATGAATCCAATCGGTCAACTGTTGGCTGTTGGCTACGGTTGCGGAGAGTGCCACTAGCTGGACTTCCGATGGACAATAAACAATTGATTCTTCCCAAACTGTTCCCCTTTGGCGATCGTTCATGTAATGACATTCATCAAGAACGACTACTTCCACACCCGTCAGTGATGTCCCCACTTCACCGAGGGGAGTACCATAGAGCATATTCCGAAAAATCTCAGTGGTCATCACCAAGATCGGTGCGTCCCGATTTACCGAGGTATCCCCCGTGAGCAAACCCACATTATCATCGCCAAACTGCTGCCGAAAATCGCGTAATTTCTGATTGGAGAGTGCCTTGAGCGGCGTGGTGTAAAATACACGGCGATTGTCAGCTAAGGCGGCATGAATTGCATATTCACCGATGAGAGTTTTGCCTGAACCTGTTGGCGCACAAACAACGACTGACTTACCAGCTTGCAAGGCGGCGATCGCCTGTAACTGAAACTGGTCGAGATGAAACGGATATAGTTCTTGTGGGTCTATTGCTTGCACGCAGGTTTGCCTGAGTAATTATACTTGGATTTAGATTTGGATTTATTCAGCAATGCTAGTTATACATTTGCTTAAGCCTCTATGTTATCTTATTCCTTAAGATTACAGGGCTAACCCTATGGCAATCTCCTCTTTGACTACTCAAATTACTGCGCCTCATCCTATAGTTCCCGTTAAAATCTCGCCATATTTACCAGAGGCTTTGCGGTGGCAATCAGCAACTTGGGGTGATTATCTAAGTTGTCGTGATGACGAAAGCTTAGAGATAATGCGTTTGTTTTTTAATCTGAATCAAATATTTATTGAAATGGGACAGGAAGGTATAATTCACGCCAAGGTTAGCGATCTATTCATTTTCTTGCTTGTATTTTGGTTTAGTCTTTATCCAGAAATACCTGCCGAAACTTTTGGGCGTTGCCTTCTCGAAAAAGCACCTCAACGCGCCGCCGCCCCAGATTTAGTTTTGTATGTAGGCGATCGCATCCCCAACTGGCAAGAAGGGGAACCACGTCGGATCAATCTCAATCAATGGCGTGTTCCAGATCTCGTTGGAGAAATCTCTGATACGACCTTGGCAACTGATCTCGATCAAAAGAAGCAACTTTACGCGGCTTTGGGAATTGCTGAATATTGGGTAATTGATTCACGCGGTGGTCAGGTCTTGATCTTCAAGTTGCAATCTGATGGTACTTACGCGGAATCTGCGAAATCCTTTGTTCTCCAAGGTTTGAGCGTAAATATCCTTACCCAAGCATTGCAAAAATTACATCAAACTACGAATGTTAGCGCGGCAAGTTGGTTAGTTCAGCAAATATCTGTCCTGAATATGACCGCTTAATTACCGTCAATTATGCGAAATACAAAGTATGCGAAATATAAAATCCATAATCCACAGTGTTGTACCGTAGTATTATAGATTTCAAACCCAATCAGAAATACGGTCAGTTGTGGAACTTTCTTTAAAAAGCGAATATGCAATCCTAGCCATGCTGGAGCTAGCTAATAACTTTGCGATCGAACAACCTCTACAAATTCGGCACATTGCTAACCAACAAAATATTCCCGATCGCTACTTAGAGCAGTTACTCGCCACCCTCAAGCGTCAGGGCTTGGTCAAAAGTCAGCGTGGCTCGAAAGGTGGATATATTCTGGCGCGTGAGCCAAGACAAATTAGCTTGCTAGAAATTATTCACGGGATTGAGGGGTACGATCCGATCGCCGAAAATAGTAGCAAATCAGGGATTGAGAGTGCTTCGCTGTCGGTGATTCGAGAGGCATGGGAAACAGCGCAGAAAGCGGCTTCTAGTGTTTTGGATGGCTGTACACTCAAAGACCTTTGCGATCGGCAACGCCAACGCCAAATTGCTACAACCATGTACTACATATAAGTTTTCAATGAGGCGCTCCCCTCTCCACTAAAAACTCAAAAAGACGCGACACACCATAAGTTTGCTGTTACATTGTTTTTATAATCGTGATTATGAAGGACAGCGTTCGTAGATTTTATGGCAAAGCAAGGGCAGCAAGAGCTAAATTTTGGGTCTAATGATGGGGAAAGAATCATTCAGACTTCACTGCATACGGAAATGCAGCGATCGTACCTAGAGTACGCCATGAGCGTTATTGTCGGTCGCGCCCTTCCCGATGCCCGTGATGGTCTGAAGCCAGTGCATCGACGGATCATCTATGCCATGCATGAGCTTGGGCTAGTGCCAGATCGCCCTTTTCGTAAATGCGCCCGTGTGGTTGGTGACGTATTAGGTAAATATCACCCCCACGGCGATCAATCGGTCTACGATGCTTTAGTGCGCTTAGTGCAGGATTTTTCTAGTCGCTACCCATTGCTGGCGGGACATGGCAACTTCGGCTCCGTCGATAATGACCCTGCGGCGGCGATGCGCTATACCGAATGTCGTTTGGCGGCGATCGGCAATGAGGCGATGCTCAGCGAAATCGAAGAAGATGTCGTTGATTTTGTCGATAACTTTGATGGTTCCGAGCAAGAACCAGCCGTATTGCCAGCGCAATTACCAATGTTGCTACTCAATGGCGCAACGGGAATCGCTGTGGGCATGGCAACTAATATTCCACCCCATAATTTGAGTGAAATTGTTGATGGCGCGATCGCCTTGATCGATAATCCTGATCTTCCCGATGACCAGTTACTGAGCCTAATTCCTGCACCTGATTTTCCTACAGGTGGGATTATTATGAATCAGGAGGGGGTGCGCGATGCATACTTGACAGGACGCGGGAGTATTACCGTGCGGGGTGTGGCTGCGGTCGAGCAGTTTGGCGGCAAAGGGACAGGCAAGCGAACAAAACTGGCGATTATCATCACTGAGTTGCCCTATCAGGTAAACAAGGCGGCTTGGATCGAAAAAATTGCGGAACTGGTCAACAACGAAAAAATTAATGGCATTTCCGATATTCGTGACGAAAGCGATCGCGAAGGAATGCGGGTGGTGATCGAACTCAAAAAAGACATCGCTCCTGAAGTGATTCTGGAACAGCTATATCGACAAACTGCATTGCAATCAACTTTCGGGGCGAGTTTATTGGCTCTCCAAGGTTCACAACCAAAACAAATGAGTTTGCGTGAACTGCTGCAAGAGTTCCTTAGTTTCCGAGAGGAAACGTTGGTTAAGCGATTCCGTTATCAATTGAAGAAAGCTCAAGAAAAATCGCATCTATTGGAAGGACTAGTTCTAGTTCTTGCTGACATTGATCGCCTAATCAGGATTTTACGATTTGCGAATAATAGCGCCCTTGCCAAAACTGATTTGCAAACTGAGTTTGGACTATCGGAAATCCAAGCAGAAGCAATTCTCTCGATGCCTTTACGTCGGATCACCGCCTTTGAACAGCAAAAAATTCGTGAGGAGTTAGAAACCTTACAGCAGCAAATTGCCAAATTGGAGAAGTTACTAGGCGATCGCCGTGAGTTGTTGAAGTTTCTCAAAAAGGAATTGCGCGATCATAAAAAGAAACATAGTGATCCTCGCAGAACCCATCTCGCATGGCAATTGCTAGAAAACCGCCAAAATCTTGAACTGCAAATGCAAGCGGATACTGCACAACCAGAACCATCAACAACTTCAAAACGGACTAAAGGTAATTCCCAATCAACTCCGAAAATTACTGAACCTGAACTCCCAATTGAAAATACTACCAAACAGCCAAGCAACCAAACGATTGAGAAAGTCTCTGAGAAAAAATCTAAAGCGCCCAAACAACCTAAACCCGTAGAGGTTTCTCTAATTTCTTTAACAACGGAACTAAATATTCCTGTTGCTGAACCGCAAGATGTTACGGTGCAAATCACCCATAAGGGCTATATTAAGAGTTTCGATAAAAATACCAAAATCCCAGCATCGGCAGACTTAAGCGATGATCTCACGATCGCTTCCTATGACACCCGTAGCGATCGGGAAATGGTGGTGCTGACAGATACAGGTCGAGCATTTCCGCTAGGGCTTGTCAATGTTCCCATCGTTAAGGCAAAAGGACGCGGTACTCCCTTAATTACCTTGCTACCCGATAGTACCGAGCGCATCGTCTCTCAATTTGTCTGGGAAAAGAATCCCGACTCAAAAGAAGGTTTGGTATTGCTCTCAAGTCAAGGCAAAATCAAGCGATCGCCCCTTACGGAATTTGCGGACATGACCGCACGCGGTTTAATCGCGGCGAAATTCAAGGAAGATGATTCACTATTCTGGGCGGATATTGTCGGATTAGAACAGGAACTAGCGATCGCCACATCCGCAGGTCGGATTCTCCGTCTTAAAGCTGATGAGAATCAAATTCCCACGGTTGGACGCGCCGCCGCAGGCAATATCGCGCTCCGTTTAGGCAGTTCTGAAACTCAAATTGGTGTATCGGTTCTAGATTTAATAAATTACCCAACTACGGAATTGATTCTAATCACAGCCGAAGGTTTTGCGAAACGTATATCAGCGAATAACATCAGGTCAGCCGTGCGTGGGGCGATCGGCGCTCAATGTTTCAAATTCCAGTCACGCACTGATCGATTAGTTAGCATGACAGCGATCGCTAGTCCTCGTCTTGATTTACCGATAACGTTCTTAATCGGTCAAGAAAATGATATTGGCTTAAGGACTGTCCAAATGCCTTTAGGCGCAATTCCCTTGGAGTCACCCAACAGTCAAGGTCGTTCGATTTTTGCGGGTGAAAGTGATTTAGTGCGATCGGAAAAAGTGATTCGAGTTAATCATTAACTAGCGATCACGATTATATTTTTAGCTAAAAATAGAGACAAGCCATGATTAATGCATCAGAAAAAATATTAGCGATCGGGTTGATGAGTGGCACATCGGTGGATGGTATTGATGCAGCTTTAGTGGAAATTAGCGATCGCCATAACCATCTGGCAACCAATTTAATCGCAGGGCATACCTATCCATACCCCGCCGATCTCAAATCTGAAATATTAGCAGTCTGTGCAGGGGAAGCGCGATCGCTACAGCAAATATGCGAACTGGATGATCGCATTGCCGAGAGTTTTGCCCAAGCGGCGATCGCAATTAGTGACAAAAGCGATCGCAAACCCGATCTGATTGGTTCTCATGGTCAAACCGTCTTTCATCGCCCTCCTGTTGGCAATCAAATGGGCTACACAGTTCAGCTTGGGCGCGGCGCGGTAATTGCTGAGCTTACAGGAGTTACGACTGTCAGCGATTTTCGAGTTGCTGACATTGAGGCGGGTGGTCAAGGCGCTCCCCTTGTATCAATATTGGATGTTTTGCTACTTTCAGATCCCGCTAAACATCGCGTCTGCCAAAATATTGGCGGCATCAGTAATTTAACTTATTTGCCACCTAATGCAATTGAGAAACAAGATCAAGTTTTTGGTTTTGATAATGGAACTGGCAATGTCTTGATGGACATGGCAACCCAGAAATTATTTGGTGTGTCGTATGACAATGATGGCGAGATCGCTCGTCAAGGTAATCCAGATTTAGAGTTAATCAATCAATGGCTAAAGCAAGAGTTTTTTGTTATCGCACCGCCAAAATCTACTGGGCGCGAATTATTTAGTCCTGACTATTTAGCAGCGCGTCTAGCAGAATGCCAAGATTTAAGTAATTACGATATTTTGGCTACGCTCACTGAGTTTACAGCTAGGGCGATCGCCAAAAGTTATCGTGATTTTCTACCCGTTTTTCCCGATGAAGTCTTAATTGGCGGCGGCGGTGGGCGCAATGGTTATTTGATGGAGCGATTACAGGATTTGCTAAAACCTGCGATCGTGAAGCGTACTGATGACTTTGGGATGAGTGGTGATAGTAAAGAGGCGATCGCCTTTGCCTTATTGGGCTATTTGCGTCTCAAAGAACGGGCTGGCAATTTACCGAGTGTCACAGGTGCAAAGAGATCGGTTTTATTGGGTAAAATTTATCAATAGCGATATTTTAAATACTACTTTTACAGGTATCGAGCAATGTCAAATAGAGATGGCATCATTAACGAGTTGCAGTATATTCCCGAATCCAAACTAGCTGCTCTATTTGCTCTGATTCACTATTTACGCTTGGGAATTGATAGCCAGATGGAGCAAGAATCTGATAAAGATCTTGGAATAGATAAGTATCAATGCTTAAGAACTATCCAAAAAATTAAAGAGAACGGTTTATCGGGTTTTATCGAGATTAATGACGTAAAAGCTTATATTCAGATGAAATTAGTTAATATCAACAAAAAAAGCGGCGCTTTGCGCCGCTTTTTTTATAGATGAGAAGCTTTACGCTTCTGCGCCTTCTTCATCGCCAGTGATGATTTCTTCAGCTTCGACAAGAGCTTCAGCATCCTCGTAGGAAACTTCATACTCGATGTCTTCGATATCGCCATGACGACCTTCGTAGATTGCATCCGCAAGCTTACCGACAATCAACTTGATCGAGCGAATTGCATCATCATTTGCAGGAATACCGATGTCAACGCTATCGGGATCGCAGTTGGTGTCAAGCAAAGACACAATGGGAATCTTCAACTTTTGGCATTCTTGAACTGCGTTGTACTCACGTTTGTGGTCAACCACAATCACGATGTCGGGTGGCTTACGCATGAGTTTGATGCCGCCAAGATACTTGCGTAGCTTTTCCATTTCACGGCGAAGAGTCGAGGCTTCTTTCTTCGGAAGGCGATCAAGTGCGCCACTTTCATCGCGACGTTCGAGATCCTTGAGGCGATCAACACGAGTTTTGATCGTTGTCCAGTTGGTGAGCATTCCACCCAACCAGCGTTGGTTGATGTAGTAGCTACCACAACGGGCTGCTTCTTGAGCAATCAGACCAGCAGCTTGACGCTTTGTGCCAACAAACAAGACCTTCTTGCCTTGCTCAGAAGCTTGACGCAAGTATGCATAAGCTTCTTCGAGGTACTGTGCAGTTTGTACAAGGTCAATGATGTGAACGCCATTACGCTCCGTAAAGATGTAAGGCTCCATCTTGGGGTTCCAGCGACGGGTTTGATGCCCGAAGTGAACTCCAGACTCTAGCAACTGGGCTAGGGTGACGACTCCCATTTAATTTTTCTCCTATTGTTCGGGTTTATCCTTGCGCCTGAGATGGAATCTAGGAGTTACAAGTAACTCTAAACACCCGAAACCTCAAGCGTGTGTTTTTTGACAGCTTGTCTAGGATAACGCATAAGCGGTTTTATAAGTTATCTTTTTTTGCGAACTTATACTGATTAATCATTTTTTTTAAGGATTTTGGATCGTATTCACAACGCGGCGGCGGGTTTCGAGGATTTGGCTGATCTCACGGGCGAAATTGGGCTGGCGATCGATCATTTGATTGACTGCATCTGCCGAAATCATCATCACCTCTAGATCTTCAATAGCCGTAACCGCGATTGGACTAATTTCACCAGAGAACAAGGTCATTTCCCCAAAAAATTCGCCAGTTTTCACGGTTAACATTTCGTGGTTTTCGTTATTAGCATCTTTGACCGTCATCATCGCGCTACCCGAAACCAAAATATACAAAGAATTATGTTCTACTCCCTGCTTAATCACGGTTTCACCTGCACCGAAATGTTGCAAGGAAATTCCCGATGTGGATATATCATGATTAGTGGATTTATCAAGCGGTACAAAGGCTGGAAGCGATTGGAGGCTTTCGGTAAATTTTTTCGAGGTTCCTTCCGCTTGAGAAGTCGGTCCGTGAAAGTTATAGACTGTACGAATGGGAAAGGGAATCGCCAGTCCACTGCGCTGAGCCGCATACCAAACACGACTCATAAAGCGATCGCGAATTTCTTCTAACTCGCTATAGTCTGCGATAAAAAGCTTCACCTCATAGGTAATCGCAGAGTCATCATAGGAAATCGTAAAGACTTGCGGATCGGGATATTTGAGAATGCCTTGGGTTTCTAGAGCGGTGCTATGCAGGACATGTTTAACAGACTTGTCGGGAAACAAAAGAAAAGTATAGAAGCAACTTCACATTTATTTC
>JBAXTW010000062.1:0-25034 GCA_037129985.1 Pseudanabaena sp. ELA645
CCCTAAATCCATCCCTATTTAACCTACTCTAAAACTTTTCAAACACTCTCTTAGGGTTGTTTCTGTATGGTCACACTATGAATAGAGAAAAAGTAGGGGCAGAGCATTCCCACAAGAATTTATAGATTTTTAGATAATCTTATTTGGGAATGCTCTGCCCAAGAACTCGCAACGCAGGGACAAATTGTCTGTAAAAGCAGAGAGGGCTTAGCATTTGCGGATCGAGATCTCTGTGATGAATTTTAAAATTGTGGCGCAAATGCTAAGCCCCTAAGAATATTGTGGTTAGAGGCAATTTAGAGGTTTACGCGATATTGACGTTAATTACAAAATAGAATACAGAACCTTGCGTAACAAGATCAGATTGCCAATCTGAAGGAGGGAATCCCCCGATCGCTCCAAAGCTCTCAACCCAAATTGTGCCACCCATTAATTCCACAAGCCGCTTACTAATTGCCAAACCTAAGCCAGTGCCACCATATTTGCGACTAGTTGAAGTGTCTGCTTGAGTGAATGCTTGAAATAATTTATCTATGCGATCGCTTTGAATACCAATACCAGTATCCCTAACCGCAAATTGCAGTTGATACTTGTGATCTTCAGATGATGAGATACCAGTGATGGCGATCGCAATACTGCCGTGCTGGGTGAATTTGATCGCATTACCAGTGAGATTGATTAAGATCTGGCGCAACCGTGAGCTATCGCCCATTACCTTTGTGGGGATATCAGGTGCGATCGCATATTGCAGATCGATTTTTTTAGTAATAGCCTGACTGTTCAGCAAGTCATAAACGGATTTAACAACATCCATTAATACAAATTCTTTGTTCTCTATTTCCAACATTCCTGATTCAATTTTAGAAAAATCAAGAATATCGTTGATGATTGTTAATAGAAAATCACCGCTTTCAACGATAGTTTTTACTAAGTCCTGTTGATCTTCATCAAGCTCTGTTGTGGCAAGTATTTGCGCCATCACTAAAACTCCATTCATTGGAGTCCGAATTTCATGACTCATATTAGAGAGAAACTCACTCTTCGCTTTTGTCGCCGCTTCTGCTTCTTCTTTTGCTTTTGCCAAAGTAATCTCAGAAAGTTTGCGATCGGTGATATCCCTTGAAATTTGAATAACCGTATCTTCAGTTAAAGGTGAAATATTAGAAGCAAACCACAACTCTCGACCATCAATTTCTAAAATATAATCACAACTAACTGTTTGCTTGGTATTCAAGGCTTTTTGAATGCTTTGCAAAATTATATTCGCCGCCACTTCGGGGAGTTCTTCATAAATCGGTTTACTCAAAACATCTTCACGCGAACCCTTTAAATTGACACTTTTAGTCTGAGCAACTTTGATACAACGTCCTTCACGGTTGCGAACCAATACCACATCGGTCAGAGCGCTTAACAGGGTGTTCTGCTCGGTATAGGCTTCCTTAAGTTTCGCCCTGTTTTCGCGTAAGTTCAGTTCTATTTGTTGGCGGTGGCTGATATCTAGAGAGATTCCAGCCACCGCATATATTTCTCCTTGTAAGTCAATCAGAGGAAACTTAGTTGCAAAAAAAGAATGAACTCCATTCGGAAATTCGATACTTTCTTCAACATAAATCGTGGAATTTTGGGAAATCGCTTGCCGATCATTACTACGAATAATCTCCGCAATTTCGATTGGTAGGATGTCATAATCGGTTTTGCCTTGTATCTCCGACTGAGTTGTTTCCAAAATTCGCTCAAACTCGCGATTAACACTCAAATATCGACCTTCAAGATCCTTGATATAGATAATCGCAGGAACATTATTCAAGAATGTCTGTAATCTCGATTCGTTTTCGCTAAGTGTGGTTTCCAACTGCTTGCGATCGCTAATATCCTTCATGATCCCAATTTCACAATCTTGACCATCAAGATAAACCAGACTTGCGGATATTAAAACTGTCTTAATATCACCAGTTGCCGTGCGAATTTCCACTTCAAAATTTTGAATGTTTCCGTCAGCACTCAGTTTCTGCCAATAACTTTCCACATCTGCAACGTTGTTCCATAAGGCTATCCCCAAAAATGTTTCGCCAATTATATTGCTTTGAGATATTCCTAAAAAATGACAAAGACTTTGATTGACATATAGGTATTTGCCTTCTGACAATGTAGAAATCCAAATTGGGTCGGGGCTTACTTGAAAAACTGTCGCAAATTTATCCTCGGATTCTCGTAGTGAATTTTCGACTTGAATAAAAGCTTGATGCAGTTGCTCAGACATCGAATTGAATGACTTAGCCAGAGTTTTGAATTCGGCGATCGCCATATCTTCGGACAAATTCTGCCATTCTCCCTTCGCTAAGGCGATACTCGCATCACTCAACCGCAAAATTGGTCGCGAAATCCATCGCCCTGTGATTAATCCAAACAAAATCGATACAAATAGAATCAACCCAGATAACAAGATCGTCAAATTAGCATTTGCCTGAATCTCATCCATAAAGTCAGATTCTGGAATCACAATTACTGCTAACCAGTCTAAATCTTGATCGGTGAGTTCACTCCGAAGTGGCAAAACTTGGACAAAATAACCAATCCCATTTTTCTTAACTCGAAACTGTTGACGTTCAGTAATGTTATATAAATCATCAAAACGAGCTATTAAATCTTGGTAAATCTCTTTAGTTAGTGAATTTTCGCTGTCTAAAGCCCTCAATCGTCGATTGTTGGGATCGACATTTTTGAGGTTATTTTCTGGAGTTAATGGTGCGAGTAAGCCTTGACGGAATGGAGCCGTTCCCGTGGAAACACCGATCAGCCTACCATTGCGTTCCATAATAAACGCTTGCCCTGTTTTGCCAATTTTTAAGTTTTGGAGAAATTTACTTAATTGAGCCAGCGAAACTGATGAGCCTAACACCCCTTGAAAATTATTGTCACGATCAAAAAATGGCTGAAAATTTATGGCTATCAATGTTGGTGCTTGCGGATTTGCCAAGGAGACATTCAACCGCCATAATGATCTTTTTTCATTTTTTGTTTGTCGATACCAAGGATTATTCGGTGGATCGTTATGAGGATCGTAAGTAGACGATCGCCTCAAAAGTTGACGGCGATCGCCATTGTCGTCAGCCAAATAGTTATCCCAATTGTAATTAGTTAATTGATCCCTTAGGCGAATAGCTCTTGAACCATTGTCTAATTTTTCGACAATCAGAATCTCTTTCTGTTCATTGGCGATCGCCACCGAGGAGATATTAGTGAAAATTTGTGATTGCTGCCAAAAATATTTCTCAACCGTCTTTAAGTTTTGCCAGTCTAATATTCCCAGTTTGATGCTAGCGGCATTATTTCGGTTAATTTCGTTGGGTTTACTCAGATAATTAATAATATTTTGATCGATGCGATCGCCAACTTCATTCATTATTTGAGTTGCCAATTTGTCGATCGCTGATTCACTAGTGCGGTAAGAAAGATAGCCAACTAATCCCACTGCGCCAAAAATTTGCACAACAAATGGCATCAACATCACCCAATACAAGGATATGTTTCTTAGCAAAAAGCGGTTTTTGAAACCCAAAAAAGACATTTAGATCTAAATTTACTTACGCTACAGTTATGTTACAGCGCTTTGCGCCGTCTTACTAAAGGAGAGTTGCGGCGCAAAGCGCCCCAACTCTCCTTTGGATTTTAATTATATTGGGCGAACAAACCATAAACTCCTTTTACCATCATGGGAAATACAATCAAGGACAAAGTTGTTGATTTTAATTGGCAAGCGCCCACTTTTGCGCGATCGCCTTAAACTTCTGGGCGAGCATTGCAAAATTTTCGCAACCTCCATAGTTGTCCAGAGGCGAGTGAATAAGTCATCTGGATAAGCAGCCATGCTTTGCGCTAATTCTTTCCATGACTGGACATAAGCCTCAGTTGCCTCTTCATGTTGAATTACGGTTTCACTAATGATATTGGCGCTGTCGATCTCAACTAGGGCGGGAGGACGCGAATCTAGCTCTCCATAAATATCGGTATCAATATAGACATGGACTTTAAATATATCATCCCAACTTTTTAGGAAGTCTGTGGGATTTTCGATAATGGGATAATCTGTTAACTCTTGATTGGCTAATTCTGTGTAACTAGATGCTTCTTTTTCTATCGCAATCAGATTTTTTAGAGACTCGATTACGGATTGTTCAGATTGATCTTCACGTTCAGTTTGATGATAATAAAGATCGATAATTTCTCGGATCAATAAAGCAAGCCCTTTAGGCACGGCGAGAACTTCCGTGTCTGACTTATGTGTTAATTGAGACATATCGACCACAGGGAAACCTAAGTAAAATTACTGTGGAACTATGTAAGATTTTAAGCAAATCCGTAATTCTCAAATTATAACGCTAGTCTTTATGAAGACAACAAATATTCCTTAGATGTGGATAAGCCAAAATACTTATGTTTACAGCCAATGATGCGATCGCCTCAAAATCAACTAATCAAACAAGCCATAAATTCCCGATTATTTATTCTGAAAGTTTTCTAGAACATGACACTGGTACTTATCATCCAGAAAAAGCGGGGCGGCTCACGGCTATTGTCAATGCTTTAAATAATTCGGCGATCGCCCCAGATTTAAGTTGGCTCCTCCCCACAATGCGGCAAAATATCCTCGACGAAGTACGCCGTTTTCATACGCAAGAATATATCGAAACCTTGCAAAATATGACTGCACATGGCGGCGGCTATATCGATGGTGACACGATCGCTTCGCCCAAAACCTATGATGTCGCACTTTTAGCCGTCAGTGCATGGCTCGATGGTGTCGATCTCGTCCTAAACTCCGATCGCCCTGCGTTTGTGCTAGCCCGTCCCCCAGGACATCATGCCCACTCTCGTTCGGGTATGGGTTTTTGTATTTTTGGTAATGCGGCGATCGCGGCGATGTCGGCTTGCGATCGCTTAAATCTAGATCGTGTCGCTATTCTCGATTGGGATGTGCATCACGGCAACGGCACTCAGGATGCAGTATGGGATCGCGCCGATATTGCCTATGTTTCTACACACCAAGCACCTTTTTATCCAATGACAGGGCGCAAAGAGGAGACTGGCGCACATAACAATATTTTAAATATCCCGATGCGATCGGGTTCGGCAATGGCTGAATATCTCCCTGTATTTGAAAATCAGATTATGCCTTTTTTGCGAAAGTTCAACCCTGATTTGTTAATCATCAGTGCAGGATTTGATGCGAATGCTGACGATCCCCTAGCAAGTATTCTACTAAAACCAGAAGATTTCGGAACTTTCACAAAGCTGTGTTTAGAACTAACACCCAAAATTTTATTTGGATTAGAGGGCGGCTACGATTTTGATAGTCTTTCGCGATCGGTCGTCAGCGTCATCGAGCAATGTCTAAATTAATTATTTATTAAAAGATTATGATCATTTAGAATGCTTAGGATTATTAATCACAGAAATTGATATCTATGTCAACAACCGAGACAACAACCGATCAGATTGAAGAAAAAATTCAAGTCTATGCTTCAGCGCTTGGAGCGATCGCAGAAAATGATACATCTAGAGAGGATTTAAATGATCAAAATATATTATCAATCCTTTTAGCCAGAGATCAATTACAAAATCTCCTTACTCAAAATTATCTACCTTCTTCCACGCAAGCCCTGGCGATCGCCGATCTAGATGATCGTCTATTGCATCATCGCGATGGCTTACTAAGAGCGATCAAGCTTGGACGCTTGCACAAAGCCCTAAGCCCATCAGAAGATCATTGGTGGTGGTTTATATCGCAACCAGAACCGATCATTGAAATCGTTCCCGAAGATAAGTTTGATTGGATATTTAACTCGCTGAGTTTATTATTCTTGGCAGGTTTTGGTTCATTAACCACTCAAATTATCCCTATAATCTTTGCGGATGGACTTGGTATATTTGAATCAGTGGGATTGATGGGTCCTGGGGCGTTGCTAACAATCATTGGGACTAATATCAAGGGCGGCGAAAACCGAGATAAATTCATGAGAAACATGGAAAAAATTGGTATTCCTCAAAAATTTTGTAGCGAAGCTACTTGTCTATTAGCCGCTTCTTTATTCGGTGTTGCTTATATAGCTCGCCAAGCCTTACCCAGCTATTACTTTAATCAGTTAGTGCGAGATGGAGTGCAACTCTATCAACAGAGTAGGCTTGTTCCCGCAGAGGAGAAGCTCAGAGCAGCTCTGAAACTGCCTGATTTAGATCAAAAAGAGGTTGGAAAAGTATGGAGTTACATAGGAGTAATCCAAGAGTCAATAGGACATAATCCTGAAGCCATAGAAGCCTATGAAAGAGCGATCTTGCTAGGAAACAAACAGTCGATCAATAATGTTGCTCGCGTTTATATTGCCAAAGCAGACTTATTGACAGCTGAGACATATCTCAAACTTGGTTTACAAAGAGCTAATCAGAGTCAAGAGGCTAAAAATCCATTATATCAATATCATCTCTATCGAAACTTAGGTTGGGTATACCTAGAAGCCAAGCGCTATAAAGAAGCCGAGACAGTATTAGAAACTGCGAGAGAATTTAGCAATCAGTCCTTAACCAAAGAATTTTTGGGTCAAGGCATGGCTTCTTGCTTTTTGGGAGCCGTTTATGAAAAAACCGATAGAGTTGAGCAAGCTAAACCAATTTGGGAGCGTTGTATTAAGCGAGGGAAACCTGAAACTATTCAAGAATATCGGGCGATCGTCAAATTCAAGCCTGAATTAGCCGACGATATTGATACTAAAGGGCTTTTCTAAACAAAACTATAAAAAAGGGACGCTTCGCGTCCCTTTTTTATTTAACCTTCTTTGTTGATGAAGGGTAGTAGCGCCACAACACGAGCTTGTTTAATTGCAGTTGTCAGAGCGCGTTGTTGTTTTGCGGTTAAGCCTGTAATACGACGGGGAAGAATTTTGCCACGTTCGGTAATGTACTTACGCAGTAATTCGACATCTTTATAGTCGATTTTGGCAGCAGGCGCGATCGGGGAGAGGCGCTTGCGATAAAAAGAGGAGTTCATTGCCATGATTGGGATTACGCGGTTTTAATGATTAGTTTAAGGGACTATTTGATTTCAATTACTTGATTTCTTTATGAACGGTGTGAGAGTTGCAATGAGGGCAGAACTTTTTGAGTTCTAATCTTGCAGTGGTATTACGACGATTTTTCATGGTCGTATAACGAGATACACCAGGCGATCGCTTATTGGCATTGGTGCGACATTCGGTGCACTCTAGCGTAATAACGAGACGGACACCTTTGTTTTTAGCCATTTTTTTAGTTGTGAAATTATCTAAAAGTGCGATCTACTAGTATTACATAGAATCAACCAATTTCTATGCCTATCGGAAAATTATTGTCAAAAATTTGGGCGATCGCTTAATCAATATTGCGCGATCAATACTTACGGTAAGTCAAAGTTTTCATAAACCCTTATATGAGAATCATCATAGAGCTTCTTAATAACTGGCCTTGGCGATCCAGATTTGTCCCAAGGATGAAGATCCGAGTCTAATTCACAAAAACAAATCTCCTCGTGATTAGCCGCAAACAACTCTTCAGCCTTAACCAGTACTGCTGCAAAAATAGCCAAATCAAAAGGTTTGAGAGAAATATTTAAGGCTCCAACAGTAACTTGACGCTCCAACATTGTTTCTGACAGTGGGAATAAATTGAGATAGGGTAATTCCGCTAATTCCCTTAACCTTTCAGAAACTTTGGTGAGTTCAGTGGCAACCAATCCATCAAATTGGTCAAAAACTTTTAAGGCAATCTCAGCATCTTGGGGCAGTACTCTTCCTTTGTCTTTCGCCCATCTCACAAATTTACGTAAATCTTCAGACCGAGAACGGGGTGCAAATCGACGTGGCACAGTTTCTCTTGCCTCTGCAAAACATATTGCTGGTACAAATAAGTTAATTTCACCTTCGCGGGCGCGTGTTAATAATTTGAGTGCTTGTAGATCTTGTAAATGAGCAGGCGCAATAATATCCACAACCCAATTTGTTTCAACGAGTACTGTTTTGGGATTCACTTTGCAGCTTTACTCCATCTATAACCAGCCGCACTAATCTCTCCCCAATTGAGTAGATAAATGATTGGTTCACTTAACAAATTTTTTAAATCTTCGGGTAGTTTATCAAAGTTAGATTTGATTTTTAAACTTTCAAGCCAGTTTTGCACCATCGATTCAAACTCCAACCCCTCATGTTCTTGCCACTGTGGATCGGCGGATGGCAGAAGATTCTTAGGCAACCGTGCCTCACCAACTATATATATTGATGTGCCGTTATATTCGGCAAGTGAGTCGCGTAAGAGAATAACACGCTCTCCCGCAACAAGCAGCCCTAATGAACAACTAAAAGATGTCATCTCACGCTTGAGAGAAGCGATCGCCTCATTTACTACCCTTGGTGTATCTTTAGTTTTAACTTCTACCAAAATCAAGTATTCAGCATCGGGGCTTTTTACTAAAATATCGGCATGAGTAAACGGCGGGATTGTTTGCATGAAATTTCAATAGTTAGATATAAAAAATTTGAACCGATTGATGAGTAGCTAGGAGCAATTATACAAATTATCCCCTCAAACTTTGTGGATTAACGCCTGATTTGAGCGCTGCTAAAACCCCGATCGCTTCCCAATAATTCTCAACTTGAATACCACTTAAACCTAACATTTCAGGCGTGACATTCAGGGCGGTTTGATTTTCTTTGACAAAAATAGTCTGGATATGGGGTTGATGATTTAAGGCGAGTAAACCTGCACCACCACTGGCACTGTAAGGCGTGACGATCGCATCAATATTCTCAGCCGTGATATCATCACCGCGAAAAAGATCGGGGTTGGTAATAATTTTCGGGGCGCGACTTAAACCTACTAGCACACAGGGCAGAAACGTATAGCCCAATTCTTCGGCGGCAGCGCGGGGTGATACGGTGGGATCGATGGACAATGGTTGCAGCGCGGGGGCATGGGCGCAGGGTATGGCAAATTCACGGACGATCGCATGACTAATTACGGCTTCAGCACCAGCGAGAGCATCCACACCTTTACCTTGGCGATAGTTTTGTAATGCTTCGCTATCGGGATCGTCGGGAAATCTGGCGACAACGGCGATCGCCTGTACTTTAGAGACTTTAATTAATTTATCGGCGGCTCTGAGTAAACTATCAAGATTAGCGATCGTTCCCCAAGTCGCGCCTGATTCGCCCGATCGCAGTTCCACACCAAGATCACTATCAGCAACTAAAACATCAGTAATATTTAAGCCTAATGTCGCTTGAGCGGCGGCGATCGCTTGACGATGACGCAATTCTAAATCTGGTTCCATACCGTGATCGAGAATTACCCCGATGCGATTAGAACGCACAGGACGCAATCCCCAATCTCCCTTTGCCATGCGATCGAGGGCATAACCCTCGGTATATAAAACATTCGGCATCGACCAATATAAACTCGCGCCGTTTAAGACATTGGGATGGGTGATCAGGTTATCAGCAATGGAGGCGATCGCTCTCGCTACAGGTAATGCATCACCCGCATAACCACCTATAGCCGCGTTAATGCCCGTTGGGACTAACAATAAAACATTAAAAGATTGAAAAAGAGATTTTAATTGCATGAAAGTAAGCCGTTAAATAGCCACGCATGGGCAAGTTCACTGCGGATTCGTTTGACTTGGGATCATCACGATCGCCCAATAGGGAACCTCACTAGGATCGACTTCTGAAATTGGCTTAATCACTTGATTGGGCAATGTCGCTCGTTCGATATATAGGGCGCGTTCAAATAGATTTAATTCTTGTAAAACTACTTTGATCTTTGCGAAATGTCTACCCAGTTTAATGATAATCGCGGCATCGGCAACCGCTAGGCGATCTCGTAAGATATCAGCTTCTAAAGTTGCAGGCATGATGCTCAACACATCATTGCGATAGGTGAGGGGAGCGCCAAGCATCGCCGCACTAGCAAATGTGGAAGATATCCCTGGGATAACTTCTGTATGAAATCGGTCAGAGAGGCGATTGAATATATACATAAAGGAGCCGTAGAGCATCGGATCACCTTCGCAAAGGACAGCTACATCTCGCCCAGCCGCTAAATGTTCGGCAATCTTTTGGGCGGCGATATCGTAATAGGGTTGAGAGGAACGTTCCACACTAAATGGAAGTGGCATGGGAACTTCAATCTGTTCTGGACGAATATAATCCGCCACGATCGCTCTGGCTAAAACCTTCCCATTTTCCATCGTGGGATAGGCGATTACAGGTACTGAAGTTAAGATGCGATGCGCCTTCAGCGTCAATAGTTCTGGGTCGCCAGGTCCAATCCCTAAACCATAGAGATTTCCTTTTGCTTGAGTTCCTTCTTTAACTTCATTCATATAATTTTATCCTAAATCAATCATGAGAGAATTTTGCTACGGTAAGGGCAATTCATGAATTGCCCCTAACATCTTGTCTTGAATTGCTATAACTCATTTTCCATCGCTAGGGCATTTAAAGCGGCGGCACACATCGCGCTACCACCTCGCCGACCGTGAATCGTCAAAAAAGGTACACCACGATTATTTGCTGCCAATGCTGCTTTTGATTCGATCGCACCGACAAAACCAACTGGGAATCCTAGTATAGCGGCTGGTTTGGGCAAGCCATCATCAAGTAATTCTAATAATCTAAATAACGCTGTAGGTGCATTACCGATCGCCACAATCGATCTGTCAATATGCGATCGCCAAAGTTCCATCGCCGCCGCCGATCTCGTATTGCCCATTTGCTTAGCGAGTTCTGGTACTTCAGGTTCATTGAGAGTGCAAATCACCGCATTATTCGCGGGCAAACGTTTACGAGTCACTCCATTTGCCACCATTTGAGCATCACAGAGAATATTCGCACCGTTTCTCAGAGCCTCTCTAGCAATCTTGACAACATTTTCGGAATAATCAAGATCGTTGACGATATCAGTCATGCCGCAGGAATGAATCAGCCTGACAGCGACCACTTTCAGATCCTCTGGCAAGCTCGTCAAATCCGCCTCAGCCCTGATTGTGGCAAAGGACTGGCGATATATTTCATTGCCTTCACGAATATAGTCAAGCATGATCAAGTTGTTGTTGGAGTTCTCGAAGATGGGATTGATTGACAAATTCTCGGAAACTTTGGGCGGGATTTTGACGCTGATTTTGGTAGATATTTAGCAATCGTTCCATTAGGTTCGGTAAATCTTTTGCCGAATATTCTGCATATAGTTCCCGACCAAAATTCATTTCATCATCATCACCGATATAGACTTTGTAAGTGCCTTTGTAATCATCTAGATTTGATTCTATTCCGAGAAACGTGATATCACTGGAATGATGCTGAGCGCAAGATTTATCACAGCCCGTAAAATGCATATTGATTGGATAATCAAGTTTAATGCAGTTTTCCAAATGTGTAGCGATCGCTTTCGCATCACTCTGAGTATCAGTCTGCGCCGATTTGCAGCCCTTAATTCCTGAACAAGCAGCGATCGCAGCATAGGGATCATTCGCAGCAATTGATAATCCTAAATCAGCAATCTCTCGCGTGACTACTTCTATTAGCGATTCCTGAATATCAGTAATCAAAATATTTTGCCAAGGCGTTAACCGTAGCGCACCACCACCATATTGTTTGGCGAGATTGGCTAAACCCCGCAATTGCCACGAAGTTAATCTTCCCAAAGGAACGACCACACCAACATAAACCAGTCCTAATTGCTTTTGAGGATGAATTCCTATATAAGCAAAATCTCGATTAATTCTCCCCCCTTCACAAGGGGGGCTGGGGGGGATCTCTTCTATCCATTCAAAATCCCCAATCTTCTCTTTCACTAATCTTAAATTGCGCTCAATACCCCAATCATGAAGAAGTTCCCTTAATCGAGGTGGGCGCGATCGCAAATTTCGGCTTAAATTCTGCGATGAATCCTGATCTAGCTTTTGTTGCGTATAGTCGCGATAAACCTCAGTCATTGCAGCGAGAACTTCGATAACTTGCTTCTGAGGGATTAAAATCCCCACTACTGGATCGCCTAAACCTAGATGCAAACGAAAATAAATCTCGCGATCTAACTCAACTGCTACGAAACAAATATCATTAGGGCGATCGCTAACACTAATTAATTCACCGCCATCAAAGCAGACGCTAAATTTATTTGATAAAATCCCTAATTCGGGATGCTGAGACAGATAGAGATTCCATGCTTTAACCAACGGAATTGTATTAACCTTGGCATGAGGATCAATCCCTGCGATCGGACTAGCCATAATATTTCGTAAGCCGTCTGTACTTTTTGTACTAGAGGCAAGTCCATAGTCTTGAAAATCCAGCAGAATTTCTTCAGTCAAAACTTGGCTGGTACGGATTTGCAAATTAGCCCGATTAGTAATTTGAATTTCATCATTACCAAGTTTACTAACTACGGTTGTGAGTAGCTCGCACTGGTCGGAAGTAATTAACCCCGCAGGGAAACGGATGCGCGAAAGAATGCCATTTTCGGTTGTCGTGGCATTAAAGAGAGTGGGACAAATAGCTGTAGTGGATTGCAATTGAGAAAATTCCAAAAATAATAGATTTCGCCCTCACCCCTAGCCCCTCTCCCGCAGGAGAGGGGAACAAGAAAATCTCTTTCTCCCCCTCTCCCATTGGGATAGGGGGCTGGGGGGTGAGGGTCTTATAAACTTAGCGCCGCTTCAATTTGCGATCGCTCTAAACTTTGACCTATAAATACTAAGCGAGTCTGCCTAGTTTCACCACTAGCCCAAAGACGATCATAGGAGGTTTCAAGGCGATCGCCTACACCTTGCAAAACCATTCGCATCGGCTTGTTGGGGACATTCACAAATCCCTTGATACGATAAATTTCTTGATCAGCGATCGCCTGTTTGAGCGAGGCAAGTAACTGATCAGGCTCAAAGGTGCGATCGGTAACGATATTAATGGAATTAATATCATCATCATGCTCATGTTCTTCTTCCGTATCATGATGACTAGGACGCGAATCGAGATTATCCTCAACCGCCGCATTAAATCCCAAGAGAATTTCCGAGCTAACTTTGCCATCATCACAAGCGACAATCTTGACACCATCGCGCAATTCTTGCTTTAGCCAAGAAGTTACTTTGTTTTGATCCTCAGCATTAACCAAATCATTTTTGGTCAAGATCACCAAATCGGCACAGGCTAACTGATCTTCAAATAATTCTTCAATCGGAGTTTCATGATCAAGATTCGGATCAAGTTGGCGCTGAGCGTCCAATGCATCAAGATCACTCACCAAGCGACCACTAGCTAATGCTTCACAGTCCACAACTGCAATTACACCGTCAACGGTTGCGGCATTGCGAATTTCTTGCCAACGAAAGGCTTGAATGAGGGGTTTTGGTAAAGCTAATCCAGAAGTTTCAATGAGAATGCAATCAATGCGATCGCGCCTTTTTAGTAATTCTTGCATGGTTGGCAAAAATTCTTCCTGCACCGTGCAGCAGAGACAACCATTAGTTAATTCGACAATATTCGGGGTGATTTCTTTGCCATCTTCATCACACACCCGACAAGAACGGAGTAAATCGCCATCAATACCGATCTCGCCAAATTCATTCACAAGGACAGCAATCCGCCGCCCCTGATTATTTTGTAACTGCTCTCTGATTAAAGTGGTTTTGCCACTGCCCAAAAAGCCAGTAATCACAGTTACAGGTATTTTCGCTGCCATAATTATCTCTATAAAATTTGAAAAATACCTTTTTCATAACGTAGGGGCAATTCATGAATTGCCCCTACGTTAGCTCAAGAAAAAACTTACTCTAAACCTTCGGTGCTGGCAGAATCAGAGATGAAATATTTGAGGCGAGAAATGCTGCACCAACGCCACAAATTACCAAGCCTGCCGATCGCAAGTTGGTCGATAAATTAGCAAAATCACCCTTAAGGACTTTCTGACCTACAAAAAAGGCTGCACCCGAAATCACTAACTGAATTACAGTAAATCCACATAAATAGGCAACTAAAGCCGTAGTTTGTGCGCCAAAAATTGCTTCGCCGTAAGCATAGCCATGAAATAAACCAGCCACTGCCGACAACGCAACCATCACCAAAATGTTAGGACTGTGCTTAATTGCCAACAAAATCCCAAACAACAAAATTGACGCAGAAACAACCAACTCGACTACAGGTAAGCTTACGCCCAGTAAATGAATACCCGTACCAAGCATTGCCGATAACACAAAGGCGATCGGGATCAGCCAACCTTGGGGCTTAAGTGCCGCAACCAAACCGATCGCAATAATAAAAGCAAGGTGATCAACCCCAATCACAGGATGGGCTAAACCTGATAAAAAACCTTCAAAAAAGTTGCTGGGCATTCCGCCACCCATTGCATGGTGTGCTGAGGCGGGACTAGCCACAACCAAGAGGCTAAATCCTAAAGCGATCGCCAAGCCTTTCGACTTAACCGAGACAAAAAATTTCGAGAAATCTACATTCATATTTAAATTCATACTCTGTAACTCGCAGATATAAACAATTTAATAAGCTAGTTCTAGCGGGCATCCTGACTTTATGTAGCATAATGGCTGGCTACTTTTACAGTTGCGGTACAGCGTTGGACTTTCACCAAACTTTCCCCATCTTGAAGTTAAGCAAGCACAAAACTTCTTTAATCTCATTTTTTAACGGCTGCTCCCCGTCAAAACTAGAACAATGTCATCAGTCTACAATAATATAAAGCCGCCCTAAAACGGCGGGATGTTATATTCAATTTCCCGATAAAGCTCTATCCTTCGGTGGGGAGATCTCCAAAGCGATCGCGATATTTTTGCAGCAACGCTTCCGCTTCACTCAGTCGCTGATTTACCTCGATGTAGGATTGACATTTTGTACCATCAGGGCGATAAAGTTGTAACCGACCTGTGGATATGTCGAAGCGCACATTGAGACGTGGACTAACCCAGTCTTCATTTGAGAAAATTGGTTCTAATCCATCGGTGGTGCGGAGCCAAATGTCAAGCAGATTGGCTTCTGGGTCATAGAGATAATATTCTTCGACATTGTAGCGATCGAAGAAGAGGAGTTTTTTGCTCATCTCATGGCGGCTATTGCTGGGTGAAAGAATCTCAAAAACAACTTGGGGCGGAATATTATCCTCTTGCCATTGACGATAGGAACCGCGATCGCCTTTAGGACGACCAAATACGACCATCACATCAGGAGCAGTCACGATCGTGTTCTGCCCTTGGACGGGATACCAAAATAGATCGCCAGCCACAAATACTTGCGGATTGTTGAGATATAGCCAATCTAAGCCTTTCTTAATTTCTACGATCAGTTCAAACTGTTTGGTATTGTCAGCCATTGGTTTGCCATCACTTTCTGGATAAATAATCTCGACTTCCTTGGATATAGGTTTACTCAGTTGACTGACCATTCTATTTGGCTCCTAAACTGAAGGTTTGATATTTTTTAAACTGTGTTTGATTATTTGATTGTAATCAATATTATTTTATTCTTAATTTTACCGTGTTAACCACTAAAAATCTTATGTCTGTCATATAAAAGAAATTTTGCCTGTAACCTGTAACCACATAAATCTAATCTCCTTACAAGTGACTTGCAAAAAATCAGGTTTCGACATTTTGGTACAATAGTAAATTATTATTTAAGTTAAAGACTTTTAGACATTACACATTTTAGAGGATAGTTATGGCAGGTACTACTGGAGAGCGTCCATTTACCGACATTATTACGAGTGTTCGTTATTGGCTAATTCATAGCCTTACAATTCCTGCTCTATTTCTAGCAGGTTGGCTGTTTGTCAGCACTGGTTTGGCTTATGACGTATTTGGCACGCCACGTCCCGATGGTTATTACACCGAAGATCGTCAATCAGCTCCTCTAGTAACCGATCGCTACAATCCACAAAAAGATATCAATTCACTCGGAAAATAGCGCTAACGCTTTCTTCCCCTTAAGCTATAAAATCCCAAGCTTTAAATCTTCGTATTCATTACTATTTAATTACTATGTCAAGCAACAATCCTAACCAACCTATTCAGTACCCTGTATTTACATTCCGTTGGCTAGCTGTGCATGGGCTAGGCGTTCCTACCGTATTTTTTATCGGTGCGATCGCAGCTATGCAATTCATTAGCCGCTAACCCATATTTGTTTTCCCTCTAACCTCAGTTTTGTCCCACTTTTACCTTTTTACTTTTACCTTTTACTTTGTACTATGGCTCCTAAAAACCCTAATAGCCAACCTGTAGAGTTGAATCGTACTTCTCTCTTTTTGGGACTGTTGCTGATTTTCGTGACTGTTTTGCTGTTTTCCAGCTATTTCTTTAATTAGCTTTCATAACATTTCATAAACTCATTTTCTCAGGAGGTTTAAATTCATGCTTCAAAATGGACGTATTCCACTTTGGCTAGTTGCTACCGTTGCTGGTACTGGTGTACTAGTTGTTGTCGGCCTATTCTTTTATGGTTCCTATGTTGGACTTGGTTCTGCAAGCTAAGTTTTTACAAAAAAGAGAGGGCGCAAAGCGCCCTCTCTTTTTTATTGGAGTCCTGTACTGCCAAAACCACCAACTCCGCGATCGCTAGTTCCCAACTCACCTTCAACATAACTCGCTTGAATTACTGGTTTTAGAACTAATTGCGCGATCTTTTGACCCTTAGCAAAGGTGTAAGCTTCATCCCCAAGATTAATCACAATCACTTGAATTTCACCGCGATAGCCAGCATCAACTGTTCCAGGGGAGTTCAGAACTGTGATCCCATGCTTGAGCGCTAGCCCACTTTTGGGGCGCACTTGGATTTCATAACCGATAGGAATATCGACAGCTAGACCAGTGGGAATCGCGGCGCGTTTTTGTGGTTCTAAGGTGACTTCGGTAACAGCATAGACATCGGCTCCCGCATCGCCAATATGGGCATAGCTGGGAATTTGTGCTTCAGGATGTAATTTTTGAAATTTGATTTCGATTGGTTGCATTAATTGAATTTATCTAGGTGGAGGAGTTGGATTAGGATCTAAACGTGAGGGCGGATTCGATCGCGTTGGTTCGATGGGAATAACCGTTGGCTCAGTCGATCGCGGTGTAAATGTGGGGCTGGATGTAGGAATGGGATCTCGCGGTGTAAATGTGGGGCTGGATGTAGAGGTTGGGTTAGGAGTTGGTGTAGTAGTTGGTGATTCGCTAGGAATAGTTAAGGTAGGTTTAGCGGTAGGTGTTGGCGTACTGGTTTTCGTAGGAATAGGTTTAGGGGGCGGTGGTGCATCTAGTTTGACATCAAGTTTATAGGTGGTTTCATTGGTAGCAGTGGTTTTGATTTTGATGTAATACACACCGTCTTTTTTTAAGCGACCTTGCCAATATCCTGTGGCATTGTCGATCGCTTTACGGTCTAAACCCACTTGATCATCACTTTGGATGGTCATTTGCAAATCCGCACCTGTTAGCGAAACCGTTAGTAATTGCTCTTTTTCGCCATTAAAGCGGACATTAACTAACTGTCCTGCCGAGATCTTATCGCTGACAGAGCCACTATTTATTCCTTCACTGATTGACTTGAGATCGATACTGGTATTGATATTGGTGACATTGGGATTGTTGGATGGTGTCGTTGGAGAAGCGATCGCAGTGCCATTGGGAGTAGGCGTAATCTGATTGCGCCCAAATATTAAGGACGTAACTGCCCATGAACCAACTCCTGCGATCAAAATAATTAAAATTCCCACAAACCAGTTAATGCCATTGCCAGTGTTGCCTCTATTTTGATTACTGTTATCGTAATTATTAGGGTAATTATTAGGGTAATTCTCTGGATTGCGATTATTTACACCCGCTACTACAGTCCTTTGAGGTAATGTTGCTGCGACTTTTGACGACACTTGCCGACCGACTGCATAAGTCTTTGCCCCAGAAAAAGAAGCTTGAGCAACTTGCAGCGCTTGTGTTACCTCCTCTGCGGAACGATACCGATTGGCGGGCTTGTAGCTCAACATTTGGTTGATTACTCTGGCAAAGGCGGGATTGACGTTGGTAAATTTTTGCCAATCCCAAGCCAGATTGATGCTATCAAACAGTTCGGGTGGCTCTTTGCCAGTGAGTAGCACAATTGAACTAACTGCAAGCGCATAGAGATCGCTATTGGCGTAGGCATTGCCCGACTGTAATTGTTCGGGTGGGGCATAACCTGCTTTACCCGCCACCGTTGAGGCAGGAATTCCCATTTGAGAATTTAATTTGGCATTAGTTTCTTGAACGACCCCAAAATCAATCAACACAGGCAAATTATCCTGCGATCGCAGCATTAGGTTTTCGGGAGAAATATCGCGGTGAATTATGTTGTGACTATGCAGATAGGTCAGCACGGGCAGAAGCTGCTGCATCAGCGCAAAAATTTCATTCTCCGAAAAAGTCCGCCCCTCCTTGAGGCGATCGAGCAGTAAATTGCGATAATTATGCCCCTCCACATAGTCCTGAACCAACAACAATCTACCCTCGGACTCAAAAGTAGCGCGAAATTCTGGGACTTGGGGATGGCGAATTTGATAAAGGACTGAGGCTTCACGGCGAAACAGTTCCTTGGCTTTTTCGGTTACTTCCTGCGAATCTTGGGGTGGAATAAATTCTTTGAGGACACAAGTTTCGTTAAAGCGCTCCAGATCTTGCGCTAAATAAGTGCGCCCCATACCACCTTGTCCAATCGTTGAGAGGACAGCATAACGACCTTTTAAAACAAAACCTTGGGGGAATGGGGGTTGCATGATTAATATCTCACTGCCATCGCACTGCCGCGAATAATATATTTTGACCCTTCAATGTCAATCGATGTACCGACTTTGACCTTTTCATTACCAAAGACAACGCCATCATTTGTGACTCGAGCCGTTGCTTCGAGGGTGAGCGCGAGATCCGACTGTGACGTAGATAGAGCGCGGGGATCTTCAAAATAAACGGCTGTACCATCAGCTTTAGCCGCCACGACTTTGGGCGTGGAGATGTCAACTTTTTTGATCGTGACTTCGCCCCTTGGTTGGTTACGAATGATGATATTTACTTTATCGCCAACCTTGACCAGATTTTGTGGATTAGCAGCACTCAAACCTCGCACATTCATATCCACTTGGACGGTTTTGTTCTCAGCAGATAGCATTTGGGCGATCGAACTGCCGCTATTGCCGGGGACGACAAGTAAGCCGATCAACACAATCAGGATCGTGGCGATCGCACCGATGTCAAGAAGACTAAGTTTGCCAAATAAACGACCTTGTCGATCTAGAATTGCCATGTCTATTTTTTAGTTGCTATTTTTTAAGTTGTTGATTGAGTTATTAATTGATAAGCTGCTAAACAAAATAGTTGAAATTTTGCTAAAGATTTCAATAAATCAACAAGATGCTTTCGACATTCTTTCGACACTAAATTATACAGTGCAGTCAAGCGCTATTTTTGCTTAGGCAAGAGATTCGGTAGTTCTTGTGTAATGATCTCAGTCATGATTTTCGCCATTTTCGGCAATAAAATTTCGTTGGTGCGGCGCATCGAGTCATTAATAATTTGCGGCATCAGGGCGATCGCTTTTTTACCCGTCGCTGATTTATAAAAGCCAATAATTTCGCTCAGTTCTATTTCCGTGAAATATTTATCGTAGATAGGATAGGAAATCTCCTCAATTAATTGGGGAATATCGATTTTGGCAATTACCCGATCGCGATATTTATTCGCCATATTCGAGACAATTTCGCTAAATTGCTTTTGGGCTTCAGGGTGATCATTATCTAGGGCAGGAGCGGCTTTTAAAATTGCCGACACCAAATTAGTTAAATCGTTACGAACCATCGCCTCCATGATTTTACTAGCATTTTTCTCGGATTCGGTAATTTCTAGTAATTCCCTAATCAAAGCATATTTTTTTGGTGAAATTACTGTCGATTTTACCAACGGCTTTACTGGTTGTTTGATATCACTAGCAGTTTGCGCGATCGCTTTTTGCTCCTTAACAAAAACTGAACCAGTTGCAAGTAAGGCTGATAGTGTGATTATCGAAAAAATTCGGTTCGACATCTTTGAATGAATAGAGTTAATAATTTATTGACTGAGATTGTAAGCTAATTTATCGGCGATCGCCGCAACCCAATTTTCATCCTGCTTGGTATAGCTACGCGGCACATTAGCTCCTAAAACCATGACTCCTTTTTCGCCGAGAGGTTGCACAATCACACCCTGCGTATTTTCGGGTAAATAGTCAAACTCAATGCGTCCAGGGTATAGCTCTAATTTCACTAAATAAACTGGTTTTTGGGTTTTCATCACCCGCTCAGCGATCGTGCCAAGATTCAGGCGATCGCTTTTGCCTAAAATACCGCGCCGTAAAATTGTTTGGCGATCGTAATAAATTACTACCACCTTAGTGACTGTATTCGTCAGCAAAATATGCGAAGCCCAAGCCAGTTCCGTTTTGACTGCATCAGGGAGGGAGTCAGCGATCGCAAAACCTTCTTCGCCAATCAAAGTCACTGACTCAGGGATTTTCGGCTGCACCTGTTGCCATAGTAAACCAGTCAAAATCAAGACTGCACTCAATAACACGCCAAGGGCATCGGCGCGGGATTGGCTGGTTGTCAGATTTGCAGTCACCATGCGATTAGCAAGTAGGGCTAAACCGCCTAACGCCCCAACTACAAGCGGCAAATATCGAAGCATTTTTTTCTATTCATAGTTTGTATTAAGTAGTTGGCATAATTGAAACCCAGAGCTAAAAGCTATATTTTTTGGGGTTTTATACTTAATGGTATCCAGCTTCTCATGGTATATACATTATCGACACAGGTTAGGTAGAATCAACAGATGTTAGGTAGATATGTAGTGATCGCCTACTTCTGTCAGACACGATAAATGTTCAAAGTGATCGCCACCTCATTCCATAGACTAGAGAGCATAATTCATCATTAGTTTGTAAAATAAAGTTTTCATAACAGCTATAATGAGTTTAATGAAATTCAGGAGAGTATGGTTATGAGTACTCCAGTTTTAGAAGCGGATCTAACTATTAGCTCAGTAGTAAAATCAGCAGTAAATGTGTTTGTAAAAAGTGAAGCTAATGGTAAGGTTAGTGCGATGGTCTTGGGATTGCCAGAATATCGTGTAGAAAGTCGCGATCGCCAATCTGCTCTTGCTGATTTACAAAAACTAGTTACAGCGAAGCTTATAGGTGCTGAAGTTGTTTCATTAGAAATCGAAATCCCTCAACCAGAAAATCCTTGGCTCCGTTTTGCAGGAATTTTTAAGGATGATCCAGCTTTTGATCGAATGCAAGAAGATATCGCTGAGTATCGTCGCGAAAAGGATGTTGAGTTAGAGAATTACTATCATCAAATTGAGATGGAAGAATCTAAGGAACAGGTTCTATGACTTTATTGATTCTTGACACCGATCACATATCTTTGTATCAGCGAGGAGATCTCGGTTGCTGTACTTCAAGACGTTCGGCTAGTTCTGATTGAGATAAACCAAGCTTTTCACGCAAATGTCTCAGCGTAATTTCTTCAAGATGAATTTGCGAAGCTCTTGCTGCAATAAGTTCTTGACGCTCTCTTGGAAGTTTGTTTAATTCTTCGGATAGGGTTGTATATATTGAGGAAATGCTGATTGAATGGATCGATCGCACTATTAATGAGATTCCCATAGATACTTTGCCTGATGAACAGGTTCTGACTCTTTGTAATTTGCAAAATTAAGGTGTTGGAGCAGGTTGAATATGCTTTCCAGCATAGAAAACTACTACTTTTAATTGAGTTTCATCGGGAACGGAAAATACTCTATCTCCTCCAGTCACTTCATATTCCCATACACCTCTATATTTTTTGCCTTTTAACGGAAATACCCGTCCAGGCTGTCTCGTTATTGGTGCTGTCTGTAGGTCTTTGTAGCAACGTCTAGCGTTTTCAGGATTTCTCTGGATCAGGGCTTCCCAATCTCGATTTACGCGACGATTTTTAGCTACTACTAGCCAAATAGTTTCTATCTTGGGTGTATTAGAAGTCTCAGGTGAATCAGGAGTTGTCAGCTTTACTTCTGGTGGTTCGATATTTTCGTTTATCTCTTCGGTGATGTTTTCTGACATATCAAGATTGCTTGATTTGAGTAAAGGCTGCTTCTAAGTCTGGATTTGTTATTGCTAAGGCGCTCTCATACCATTCATGGATAATTGCCTCTAATTCATTCCATGCTTTGTCGAAATTTTTTGTTTCTTGTAAAGCAACTGAGCGATAGGCTGAGATCACTTCGTTAATAAATTCATTTAATTCATCTGCGTCAAATACTCCAAGCCAACCATAGGGATGCTCGGCTCCAATTTTTTGGTTTAGCAATAAACGGAAGGCTGTATTGAGAAGTTCGACAATTTCGCGGCTATGTTGGGCGGTTTTTACAAATAGAGCTACGTCTTCTCGCCGCAGTAGGGCAAAAGATTGGTCGTTGCGGGTAATGGTGATGGGATGTTCTAGGGCTTTGTCTAAGATTCGGCCTGGTTGACGATTTAGCTCGGTGGCTGTGACTAGTTCATCTGAGTAAATGGAGTTCATAGTTTTTGGGTCAGCAGTTTTGGTTGAGCGTATGGGAAAATTGTAATGATTGTTTTTTGAGAATAGTTATAGATGTACGTACTATTCTACGTTGATTTAGTTTAAAATAAAAGCTAGTTGATGGGTCAAAGATGATGGCTGAAACGTTTAATCATGGCTATGCTTTGTTGATTGGTGTGGGCGAGTCAAAATACCATCCATTATCTTTGCCTGTAACGGTTAAGGATACACAAGCGATTTATGGGGCGCTAACCGATCTCGATCTTTGTGGTTATCCTCAAGAGCAGATACGGGTACTGATTAATGCTGAAGCTACTCGTGATGGGATTTTACAGGGTTTGAGTTGGCTGAAGGGAAAGGTGGAATCTGACCGTGAGGCTACGGCGATCGTTTATTATTCGGGGCATGGATGGGTTGATAAGTCTGATAATCGCTACTATTTGCTACAGCATGATGTGAAGCCTAGTAAGTTGGCTGCATCGGCGTTGTCGGCTGAAGTGTTTACAAATGCGATACGCGAGATTGATGCGGAAAGGTTGTTGGTTGTGATTGATAGCTGTCATGCGGCGGGAATGGCAACTTCTAAGGATGCTGATGCTGAGTTAATGGATGAGTTTGATGGGTTTGAGCGTGTGGCGTTTTCTAAGGGGTTAATTGAGGATCTCAAACGCGGTAAGGGTAGGGTTGTATTTACTTCTTCGGAGGGGCATCAGGAGTCATGGATTCTCAAGGATCAATCGCTGAGTATCTATACGTTTCACTTTTTGGAGGCGTTGCAGGGGGCGGGCAATCAGGATGGCGATCGCGTGGTGCGGGTTTCTAATTTGATGAATTATTTGGGTAAGTCTGTGCCTGAGACGACGCGACAAGATTATAATCGCGACCAAACGCCGCATTTTGATTTTGATACTGGTGATTTTGCGATCGCGATGTTGCGGGGTGGTAAGGGTTTGGCTGAGAAGGATTGGGATGAGGTGAAGTCTGAGGTGGGACAGAAGGTTAATAAGATTGCTGATAAGATTGTGCAGAAGGGAAAATTTATTACGAATATTAATGAGGCGCAGGGGTTACATATCGGTGATAATTTTTATGGTGGCGATCGCACTTCGCATAAAAGTGTGGTACAGAAAGGATTGGAGAATGTCCAAGTTGGCGGTAATCTTACGGTAAATATCTCTCAGAATGGATCGTAAGGGTCGTCAATGTTCAATTAAAACGTAATCCGTAAACTTTAGCTTTTGTGTAGACTTCGATGAATGATGAGTTAGCAGCTATTTTTGATCGCATTGCCAATGGTCAGTTTACGGATGCTGATATGGTAGCTTTGCAGCAACTTTTAAAATTGGGTGATCGCGAAGTTAAAGCGCAATTTGCTAAATTTAACGTCAATATTGGCGATGGGAAACACATACAGATAGGCGATAAAATAGTTTATCAACAGTGGGATAAGGAGGCTATGGCAGCCTTAATTAACGCAGTTCAAGAAACGAATATTATTCATCAAACTACAATAATAAAAGAAGATATTTCTCGACAAATAATTGATTTATCATTTCAGCTTAAACAAGCTTATACAGGAGCAATTTGGGGGAAAGTTGTTGAATTAGGAGAACGCATTCTAAAACTCAATGTCAAACATCAACCCACAATCTCGCAAACTGCATATGCATATAGATCACGAAGCATAGACAACTTTGAAAGTGGCTTGTACGATTTAGCAATTTCAGATTGTACTCGTGCTATTGAACTCTTACCTAAAGGGGATTACTACTGGCAACGTAGTAGAAGCTATCATGAAAAAAGTGAATGGGATAAAGCAATTCAGGACTGTAATCAAGCACTTCAACTCGAATACAAAGCACACTATTATTGGCAGAGAGGTAGAGCCTATCACAATCAGGGTAACTACAAACAAGCAATTGCAGATGCTAAGTTAGCTATCCAGCTTGAACCAAAGCAGGGAGACTATTACTATTTGTGTAGTCTAAGCCATTATGCACTCCAAGAGTTTGGGCAAGCACTCGCAAAACTTAACCAAGCAATACAATATAACTCTAATCAATCTCAATATTACTTTCAGCGAGGTTGGTGCAATATTTGTCTCCACAATTACGGTCAAGCCATTAATGACTTTAGTATAGTGAGTAAGCTTGATCCTAGTAAAATTGAAGAATGTAACTATTGGCTAGGAATTAGTTATGCAGGTAATCGTAATTATGCTAATGCAGCGTCCTACTTCACTATGGCGATCATTATGAACTCCAAAAAACCTTACTACTATTTTCAGAGAGGATGGAGTTATTATAATCAAGGTCTATATTACAAAGCAATTGATGATGCGAATAGCGCGATTAAGTTAGATAAAACTAACCTAGATTTCTACAAATTACTATCTGCAA
>JBAXTW010000063.1:0-24962 GCA_037129985.1 Pseudanabaena sp. ELA645
AGTGCAAATTAATGAATGTCATTTGCATTAAGAAAATCAGCGAACGGTAAGATACAGTTTAAGGCTACAGCGCTTTGCAAAGTTAAAAACATAGTACTTACGCTGCTACCAATTCAGGCAAGACACTTTGGACGTTAATGTAGGTGATAAAAAATTCTTCGCCTTCAGAATTTTTTAGATTAGGATTGGATACCTCTAGGTTGTGGGATTGGCTCCTCCTAGAAACTTCGTCAAAATCCTCAAGACTAGCCAAAGTAACCTGCATCTATATCTCCTCGAAACATACAACAGCCTATATTTATAGCAAACTGCTATGAAATACTGAGGAACAACCAAAAAGTGCGTAAACAAATATTCACAAATCCTCAATATCTAAAGCAGATAATTCTCCTATCTTGCTTGCCTGCGCTTGTCGGTATGTGGTTTGTGCAGATGATTCCGACATGGGAAATAGTCCAGCCGATCGCTATATTGATATTTTTTATCCTGACGATAGTTTTTGCATTCAGGTGGCGATCGCAGACTGCACCTAGCCAGAGAATCAAGCTATTTCGCCCATTTATCTTTTTCTCATTTTTAGGAATTTTCGCAATTTCCGTTTTAGTTTCACCACTACTGTACTTTCTCTTAACATTTAGAATTTTTGATTACGGCTACGTTGCTACATACCAATTTCAAGGGCTACCCACGACTCTATATATTTATGAAACTTCCTGTTTCCCTGATGCTCGTGGTTCCTGTAGAGTTTATGACAACGACATCAAGATTAGGGTTGGGATTTTGCCAATCATGACAAATCTTATATCTTCTCCTTGCTTATTTAATGAACCTTATCTTCAAGGCGATATTGCAACTTTTACAATTAAGAAAAGCCGTGACAAATGCAAGGTTGCTGTCTCTATAGACATGAGACATGGCAAAGTAGTAAAGGTAGCTGATAAGTGATGAGGTGATCTTAATGCTGAAATCAGACTTTAAGCAAAATTTGCAAGGCGATCGCCATAATAATCAGGCTAGTAATCAAGTTAGTCCCGCAGCTAATCAATATGAGCAAGATTTTTATGCTTGGACGCAGGAACAGTCTGAGTTATTACGTTTGGGGGAATGGCAGATGTTAGATATTGAAAATTTGGTAGAGGAGATTTCATCCTTTGGCAAGCAGCAAAAGCAGGAACTACGCAATCGATTAGGGATTTTAATTGGACATTTGTTGAAATGGCAATTTCAGCCTGAGTTGCGTGGCAAAAGCTGGAGAGCGACTATTCGCGAGCAAAGGGACGAAATTTTGGATGTTTTACAAGAAAATCCCAGCTTAAAGCCTTATCTTAATGAAGCTGTTCAAAAGGGCTTTCGACAGGGGATTAATCTGGTGTTACGAGAAACTCCCCTAGATGTTGATGATCTGCCTTCCAAATGTCCCTACGAGATCGCCCAAATTCTCGATCTACAATTTCCGTTTGAGTAGGCTATTTCTCAAAGAGTTTTGTGTTGCAATTCAGATAAAGCTAAGCTATATAGGATTTGATGCCTCTAGGTTGTGGGACTAGTTCCTCGGAGATCGCTTTAGTTAGATCTTGATTTAAAAATGCTAGGATGCAGCTATTAATACAAAAAATGCTTGTATGACATCAATTAACGACGCTAAACCGAGACAGCAAGGTCAAAGGACTGACCTAAACGATGAGGCGTTAGCGGAACAAGTTATCGGCTTAAGAATTCCCATCAGTCAGATTGAAATTGTCAAAGCAAAAGGTATTGACTGGATTCGTGAAGCGATCGCCGAAAAATTACAGAGAGAGTCTCTGATTTTCGTTTCTGCTGAAGCAAAAGCGATGCAAAGGTTAGATAGACTCGAAAACCCAAGTAACTATACAACTCTTGGTGAGGCGGAAGAAGAGATTGACATCAAAGCAATTAATGCACATTTAGGAAAACGTGGCAAAAAGCAAATATCAATTGCAGATTGACAATCAAGCGATCAACGAAGATTTTCCGATGCTACCAATGGAACTATTGGAAGACTTTGCAAATATTATCAAACCATTGTTGCAATTAGATCCGTTAAATTGTTGCGGCACTTATTCCTCTCATGCTCTTCTTGGCAAGCTTCAAGGATATCGCGCTCTCGAAATTGACTTTGATAAAGTGTATCGTTTGGTATATCGAATCTACGAAAAACCAGCACCTCGCCGTGTTGTCATTCTCAGTTTTGGTGAGCATGATCCCGCCTATGAAAATGCTAAGCGACGGAAAAAAGCATAAAATAAATGCCATTTATTCACCTATTCCAAGCCGATCTCGTTCCAAGCAACTAGAATTAAAGCCTTATGCAATAGCGATCACCTTAGTTAGGGCTTGCTGAATAAGTATTAGAAAAGCACCTAAAAAAATTGATGAAGGCAAAATGAAGTTGAAAGATAAGTTTTAATTTAATTATTAAGTATAAGCATAACTTTTTGTAATCAAAGGAGGAAGGGAATGAAGAATAAATATTTGATTTTGAAATAGACAAAAAAAACGGCAAAGCTGCCGAAGCAGTGTGGAAAGTAATAAAATATGACTGAAACAGTTGTTTTGCAAATAACAGAAGCATTGTACCAACGTCTAGCGATCGCGGCTGGAGCTACACAGCGATCGCTAGAAGAAGTGATTTTACAAGCAATACAAATCGGTAGTCCACCAACAGGTCAAGATGTACCCGAAGAATTTCAAGCCGATCTTGCTAGTTTGGATCGACTTGATAACAACTCCCTTTGGCAAATCGCAAATAGTAAAAAAACGCTACTAGAAATGGAACGCTATGATTTACTATTGTCCAAACAAAGAGATACAGAGCTTAGTACTTCTGAAAAGCTGGAATTAGAGCGTCTCCGCACAGATGGCGATCGCTTTATGTTACGCAAATCTCAAGCCGCCGCAATCTTAAAATGGCGCGGACACAATGTTTCGAGACCAGCAGGGTAAATATTCGTGTCAGTTTATATTTCCCAAAACCTGCGATCGCAAATAGAATTAATTGATCGTAAGCGTTGCTGCTATTGCCTCACAACTGAAGCAAATAGCGGTATACCCATGACAATCGATCATATTCAACCAACCTCTAAAGGATGGCTAAATATACTTGAGAACCTATGCCTTGCTTGTCGAACTTGTAACGAATACAAATCAGGAACTACTGAGGCGATCAATCCTCTAATAGATTTATTTAACTGGAGGGCGGTTATTAAAATAGGCAAGTAGACCACAGAATAAAAACGTTCCCACTAAATATTTAAACGGTGCAGGTACGGCTGGGCTAGGTGAGAAAAATCCCTCGATCGCTCCTGCAATTAGTAATAAAGGCACAACCCCAAACATCAATCGCGCTGCTTGATTGCCATAGATTTTAAAAGCATCTACACGACGATATTGATTAGGGAATAGCAATGCCCTTGCAATCAGCAAACCTGCGGCTCCTGCTAAAAAAATCGCTGGCAACTCTAACGCACCGTGGGGAAATACAAAAGCCCAAAAAGGCAAGGCAAGACTATTTTGCTGCACCAAAGCGCCGATCGCCCCCAATAGAACGCCATTAAAAAACAGAACATAAGCCGTCAATAAACCACCCGTAATTCCCCCCGCCACGGTTCGGAAGCAGACGGTCATGTTATTGATGGCAATGCCACTGGAAGCAAGGGGTTCTGAGCCTAAAATCGATCCCATCCACAATTCCCCGCGATCGCGTACTAGAGAAATTAAGCGTTCGGGGACAACTAAGGACATGAATGATGGATCGCGCCAAGCAAACCACCAAGCAATCAATGCCCCGATAATAAACATACCTGTGGCGATCGCAATATAAGCGCTAGATTCGCGGACGACTTCAGGAAACCCCCAAACGTAAAAGGCGATCGCCGCCCGCCATTCCTGTTTCCGTGATCCTTGATAGATTTGGCTGTAACTGCGAGAAGTCAGGGCTTGCAAATGTTGAATAACTGCTTCGCCTAATTGGTTTGTCTTTGCGCGGGCTAGATCAGCAGAAACTGAACGATAAAGACTCGCAAGTAGGGCAATCTCATCGGCTTTTAGGGATTTGAGTCCCTTCGTTTCTAAGTGTTTGAGGAGAGATTCCAGTTTTTGCCACTGGGTTTCCCGCCTTGCAATCCATCGTTGTACGTCCATGATCTTGAGTTACATGATCTTGAATTAGCTGCGGATCTAGGTTAGCCTAAATCAATTGCGAAATTACAATTGCGAAATTAGAGGCTTCTACCATGACTCGCGCTCCCCTCCGCCCATTGAGTATCGGTAATGTCGTCAGTACAGGGTTGGTGCTATACCGTTCCAACTTAAAGACTTACTTTTTGATTGCACTGCGGGCTTATCTCTGGATTATTCTGCCATTAATCATTTTAGATATAATCAGCGGTTTACTACTTCTTCCAAATAGACAATATCCTTGGGGCTTGCTAGCGATCGCATTCCTACTACTCATTGGTGGAATCGCTAAATATCAAACCAATGTAGCCCTAATTTCGCGTCTTGCTTACCAAGACTTAATCGGTCAACCTGAAACAGTGAGAGTAGCACGCCAGCATGTTGATCCCAAAATTTGGCGATTTTGGGGAGTATCTATCCTTGTAGGATTGCAATTATTTGTAATTTATATTCTTGCCGCGATCGCTCTTATTATATGCGCGGGAATATTAGGATTTATTTTAGGACCTATTTTTCGTGGCGGTGCTGCTATCTTGATCGGGTTTCTTGGTGGGGCAATTGCATTTTTAGGAATAGTGATTATTCTGTCATGGTACTTTGCGCGTTGGATGATTGCTGAAGTTCCCTTGGCAGTTGAGAGTAACTTAACTGCAAGTGAAAGCATTAAACGTAGTTGGGATCTAACCCAAAACTCAGCCCTCAGAGTTCAAGGGGTTGCTTTAGTCGCTTTTTTGGTAACGATCCCAATTATCGCCTTAACCAACTATGCCCCGCAAATTTTATTTGCTAGAGCATTACCTGGTTCTTCTCTTTTCTGGACAGGCACAGCGATTTCCTTTGTTTTTAGCTTCATAGGATCGATTTTAGTACTTCCACTTTGGCAAACGATCAAATCAGCAATTTACTATGATTTGCGAACACGTCGAGAGGGGTTAGATATAAAATTGCGTCAGGGAAGGGGTCGCAATGACGATAATGATTTTATCTAGCGTAGAAACCCATGAGATTTTTTAACAAAATCACGCTGCAAACCCCCGAAAGTGTGGAACTAGAATTTACCCTCGCAGGTATTGGCAATCGTACCCAAGCCCTGCTGGTCGATTATCTTTTCTTAGGAGGCGCTATCGCCCTTGTTTTATTTACTGGAGCCGTACTATTTCCGCAATTTAGTACTGCTACTCAGAAATGGTATGTGGCGATCGCCTTATTACTCACCTTTGGTATCCTTGTCGGTTATTTCATCTTTTTTGAAACCATCTGGCAAGGACAAACCCCTGGTAAGCGCTATGCCAAAATTCGGGTGATCCGCGATGACGGGCGACCTGTAGGACTCTCTGAAGCCACCTTGAGATCTTTGCTGCGTCCCATTGACGATGCTCTATCCATTGGTTTCTTCATGATTTTCCTCCATAAACAAGAAAAACGCTTGGGCGACCTAATTGCGGGAACTGTGGTAATTCAAGAAGAAAATCCTTCCATTGATAAGAAACTCATTCTATCCGATCGCGCTGAATCTTTTGCCGACCAACTTCTCGAAGTTAGTAATCTGTCCCTAATCCTCCCAGACGATTTTGCATCCATCCGTGAATTTCTCCAGCGCCGCCAAAATCTGGAACCTGAAGCGCGTAAAACATTAGGTCGTCAACTTGCACTTGAATTAAAATCAATTCTGGAACTAGAAACACTACCCTTTAAGTCCGATGGCGAGACTTTTGTAGAGGCAGTCTTTTTGGCTTATCAGAAACAAGCACAACGGAGGCGATCGCATGGCAAGTTTTGAGACAAGTTTCGATAAAAGCGATTGGAACTGGCAACTCGAACAGTTTCAGCGTCGCGTAGGTGAATGGATCGAAGTAAATATTTTCCCTGTCGCCGAAGAAACAATAAGGGGGACAGACTGGACGATCGTGGATTGGGTTGTGAATGCCATAATTTGGGTTGCATGGATCATTCTAGGCAGTGCGATCGCTTGGTTAGTCTGGCAACTCTTTCAATCTCTACGCCCCTACTTAGAAACGATTGGTTGGATAAGACCGCGCTTGAGAACTGAAGAAAAAGCCCCAATAGCGCCGCCCGTAACTGAATGGGAACAGCGATCGCAAACCTTTGCTGCACAAGGAAACTATCGAGAGGCTTGTCGTTCCCTATATATGGCGATGCTGCAACGTCTTCATGAAAACACTCTCGCACCACAGCAGCCCAGTCGTACCGATGGCGAATATTTACAGTTATTGCGGATGATCCCCCGATGGCAAACCTATCAAGTTCTGCTAAATACCCACGAGCGGCTATGCTTTAACGATGAAATGCTCTCGGCATTTACCTTTGAGCAATGCCAACAAGCCTATCAAGAACTCGCTCTTTATCTGAATACTAACCTTAATACCATCCGCCCATGAAGCTCTCGCGACGAAAGATTTTAGGAATAGCGATCGCCATAGTAGTTTCCATACTACTGATTTTCTTCAGCGCCCCGAATACTAGTCTCCACCCTGGGTCTACCTATAACCGCTCCCCTCATGGCTATGGTGCTTGGTATGCCTATATGCTGAATCGCAAAGCCCCAATCCAGCGCTGGGAAAAACCTTTAAAGAGTTTTTTGTCTGAGAACAAAGGTACGTTACTACGCATTTTCCCTGCCACATCCAGAGCAAATCTGAGTATCGAAGAAAAAAAGTGGATTGAAGCAGGTAATACCATCGTACAAGTAGGTGTTGCGGCTCCTGCTACGGGAGCTAATTTCAATCAAGCCATCGATAATGCGTTAGGGACGGTTCAGATTGATACCACAAGACGCTTCAAGCTCACAGGCTCACAGCAGCTAATTTTAGGCGATCGCTTTGGGAGCGTTGTCCGTCAGGAAAAGCTCGACAAAGGAAATCTGATTCAAGTAAGTACTCCCTATCTTGCAGCTAATGCCTATCAAGACTCAGCAGGAAACTATCCTTTACTAGCCCAATTAGTTGGAAACAAAGCACCCATCTGGGTGGATGAATACCTGCATGGCTATAAGGATAAGCAAAGTATGGAAGCCGTTAAAGAAGGGAATTGGGTGATTTACCTTGTAAAAACGCCGCTTCTGGCAGTTGCTTTGCAGGGAACGATTCTACTCCTTGTCATCATCTGGTCACAAAATCAGCGTTTTGGTATTCCCCAAGTAGTTGAAACCGTAAAAACCGATAATAGTAAAGCCTATATTTATTCACTAGCCGCAGTTTTGGCGCGTGCTGGTGCTAGCGAATTTGCAATTCAAGCGATCGGGCAGTCTGAGAAACGACAACTACAAAAAAAACTCGGTTTAGAAACGACTTTACTTTCCCATCGCGAACTTTTGAATGCGTGGGTGGAAGCTGGTCATACACAGTCAGAGCTTGCTGCTATTTTAGAACCGCTTGAGCGTAAACAGCGCATCAGTGAGAAAAAACTATTAGAATGGCTAGAAAAGTGGCAACGTCTAAGCTAATGCTCCAACCAGTTTATATTGTCGGCGCGGGACCGGGCGATCCCGATTTAATTACCGTTAAGGGACGTAATCTCTTAATCAAAGCCGATGTCGTAGTTTATGCAAATTCCCTCATTCCAGACTCGATGTTACAATTTTGCCGAGCCGATGCCGAGATAATTCCTACGGCTAGTAAATCCCTTGAGGAAATTTTAGAAATTGTGATCGAGCGGGTGCGATCGCAAAAACTAGTAGTGCGTCTCCATGACGGCGATCCGAGTCTATATGGCGCAATTCAAGAACAAATTATCGCCCTGACCGAAGCAGAAATTCCCTTTGAAATTATTCCTGGGGTTAGCGCTTTTCAATTGGCGGCGGCGCGGTTACAAGTGGAATTAACAATTCCTGAATTAGTGCAAACGATTATTCTCACGCGCATTAGCGGACGGACTCAAGTTCCCGAACGAGAAGAATTATCGAGTCTCGCGGCTCACCAAGCTTCATTATGCCTCTATCTCAGCGCCCATCATGTAGAGAATGCTCAAGCAAAGTTAATGGAGCATTATCCATCCGATACGACAGTAGCGATTTGTTATCGGTTAAGTTGGGACGACGAAAAAATTTTAACAGTTCCATTGTCAGCTATGGCTTCAGTTACGCAAAAAGAGAATTTAACTAGAACGACTTTATTTTTGATTAGTCCTGCTTTAAATCACATTCAACAAGGTAGTCCGCAAGTTACTAAGTCGCAGTTGTATAGTTCTCATTACAAGCGTCTTTTTCGATAGTTATTGCAGCGATCGCACTGACTTCAGCACATGATTAGCAACTATTTCTATCTCATCTAAAGTATTAAATCTACCAATACCAAATCGAATTGAAGCATTAGCGAGTTCATTAGAATGCCCTAATGCTTTCAGAACATGGGATGGTGCAGTTTTTGCGGAGGAGCAAGCGGAACCTGAAGAGACAGCGACAATTGGTTGCAAAGCTAGCATCAACGCTTGACCGTTAATATCAGGAAAACTGACATTGAGATTACCCGCGAGTCGTTGGGTGGAATGTCCATTGAGAATAATGCGATCGAGTTCACTTAATCTTTGCCATAAATGCTGACGTAGATTGAGAATCTGTTGTTGTTCTGATGCTTGAGACGCGATCGCAATTTCGATAGCCTTAGCAAAACCAACGATTTGCGGTGTATAAAGTGTCCCCGATCGCATTCCCCGCTCATGTCCACCACCATGTAGTTGCGGTGCAATGCTCACTCTCGGATTACGCCGCCGCACATACAAAGCCCCAATTCCCTTTGCGCCATATATTTTGTGAGCCGTCAGAGACATCAAATCAATCTGCATTGTATTCACATCAATGGGAATTTTGCCGATCGCTTGAGCCGCATCGCTATGAAAGAGAACTTGACGATCATGACAGATTTTGCCAATGTCGGCGATCGGTTGCAGCACCCCAATTTCATTATTGGCCGCCATTATCGAAACTAAAATTGTGTCAGGACGAATAGACTGCTCCAGTTGCAACAAATCAATTAATCCATCAGCTTGCACGGGCAAATAGGTAACTTCAAATCCAAGGGATTGCAAATAGACACAGGGATCGAGAATGGCGCTATGTTCCGTTTGGGCAGTAATGATATGCCGCCCTTTCTGGTGATATGCTTCCGCAACACCTTTAATGGCGAGATTATTTGCCTCAGTTGCGCCACTGGTAAAGATAATTTCTTCAGGTGATGCATTTATAGAGTTGGCGATCGCCTCCCGCGCTAATTTAACGGCGGCGGCGGCTTCCCAACCATAGAGATGTCCAGAGCTTGCTGGATTGCCGAATGATTCTCGAAAATATGGCAACATCGCATTCAGCACCCGCTCATCAACGGGTGTAGTCGCCTGACAATCAAGATAAATTGGTCTTTGCATTTCAAGTTTGAATCGAGTCTCAATTTAAAAACTACCAAGTTCGCGGCTGGAAGTCAGATGTCGTCTATGGTAATGGGTTGGCTCATAACTGTAGGTTAGTGTATCTTTCCAAAATCACCTCCAAAGAGAAAATCGGCACGATATTCTGCTCTTTCCACTGTGTGGCATGAGATATCAAACGCTCAGTTCAGAAATGCTAAATAAATAAATCTTTTAAAAACAAGGAAATCTCTGCCCGATCGCTAACATTAAAAAAGTCAAGGGGAATGACTCCATCGATATGCCGACTGACTACACCAAATCCTAATCTAGCGCGGCGATAGTTAAATACTAATGGACTATTGGCGGCTAAAGGCTGTCGCAACCAATTATCGAAATTAGTAACTTGCGCCATGCGCTCGCTCATGGCTTTAACTACAGCAGCCGATCGCTCATCGGGTAAACTGCTGGAGGCAAATACATAGGCGCGTTCTAACAACTTGTCACGTTGATCGGGATTGAGCCATGCCGAAATCACCATTTCTAAGGCAGTTTGAGGATTTTGCTTCACCGATTGCAAAGCATTTGTATCATTAGCGATCGCATTAGCTAACAATACAGCCGTAGGATTTCCTGTTTCTATGAGTTCAGCAATGGCGTTAGGCTTACCAGTCCACCATCGCAGCATCGTTAGATTTATGGATTTAGCAGGGTAAATACGCTCAAGATTTGCCACTACCTTTTGATAGAGTGGTTGAAAAGTAGGATCTGCCCATATGGGACTGGTGATAAAACTGGAATCGTTCACAACTTCCGTTGTCATGGCGGCGATCGCTTCATCAGTCTTGCCTTGACGCAATAGACTCACTCCTAAACCAAAATTTAGCGATCGCTTCAGGGGATAGAGTTCTAAACCACGACGAAAATAGGTTTCGGCATCTTTAACAGAACTTGGAGTATTTTCTTGAAGGCTTAGCCAAGCGGCGGCATTATAACCCACCTCATTATTGGGATTTGTGGCGATCGCGGTTTTCATCCATGCTAAACCTTCTTTTCGCATGGAGACGGAATTCGGTAAATTGGGATAGTTAATCGCCAGATCAGCCAAGTTCCATCCTAATTGATAGGGATAGTATGGTTCCCAAGGTGCTAGCTGATGTGCGAGTTTCAGCCGCTCTTGAAATTTGTCGATCGCAATACTGGTTTCAATTCTTTCCTGCGGCTTGTTTGCCTCCTTCTGGGAAACGAGATCAGCATCAAGATCGGCTCTGGCTCTGGATAAATAGATAAATCCTACACTTGATGATTGCCAAGCCATATTTACAGGAATTAACCAAGCGATCGCGCCTCCTAAATAGATAGTCATCACAATCGCTAACCAAAGTCGTGGTTGTTTGTGATAACCGAGAGTAATCAATTCATTCGTATGTACTTGTCCTAAATAAGCCAAGCAAGCAAACACAATCACTAAACTGCCACTAATCGCAGGCACATCAAGTTGATAATCGGTAATCGCTAATATGCCATATCCCAAAAGACTGCCAAATAGTCCATAGGCGATCGCTTGATCCTGTGGGTGAGCTTGCCAAGTTGGGGATTTATGTAATTTGATCGCCAGACTCGCGATCGCTACTAACAAGAATAAAAAGGTAATGACAGCGCCGATTCCCAATTCCGCCCAAAGCTGTACAGGTGTACTATGCAGTTGGAATAGAATCTCCGCTTCACGCCCCGCCCATTGGGGACGATATTGTTGATAGAGCATCACTGCTGAACCAGCCCCCGCCCCAAACAACCAATGATCTAAACCTATTCGCCAACCCGCATCGGCGGCGATCGCCCTAAACATTAATTCACCCACACCTTGAGTAGGATTGCCAAAACTGGCGATTAATCCCAAAGCAAGCGATCGCAAGCGATTATTGGCGGTAATTAGGAAACTAAATATAGCGATCGCTCCTGCGCTTCCTAAAAGCACAAATCCACGATAACGACCGACTCGAAATAAAGCCACGATAATTGCATATACAACTATTGCGCCCAGCCCAAAAAATCCGCCGCGTGAACTGGTGGTATATAAATCAATTAATCCCAAGCCAATTCCTGCTAACCATAGCGATCTCCATTTTCCCTGTTGAGCGATCGCTAAACTTACAAAAAGCGGTAAAACCAACATCAAAAATCCTGCGACATAATTTTGATGTCCCATCGGAACCCAGTTGCGGGATTCTAAATCAGAGAAGTCATAACTCAGATTCAGTCCCCATTGATTGAGCTTCGCAAGATTTGCTAATCGCGGCAACCAAGATTGGGTTGTCCAGATGAATAGGCTTTCGACAATTACGGCAATTCCCAATAAACCTTGAAATTTTAAAATTGGCAAAATCCTTGATGTAGAACTATGCTCCACATTAGATTTATGCAAAAAATTATTAGTCACATACAGCGCCATCAAATAGCCAAAGGCTGTCAGGCTATACCACATTCCCTGATTTGGAAATTTTGCGAACATTGTTGATAAACATAATGTCACAAACCCTGAACCGATCGCCCAATCAAAACCATTCCCTAATAAATAAAAGGGATTGGCTTTACGCCATAGGTTTAAAAGTCCTGCGATCGCAAAGCATAATAATCCCATTTGCCATAACATCACCCAAGGAAAAGCCATCATTTGACTGCTGCTGTTAGGAAGTAGCGTAAATAGAATATAGGCAGCGATACCTAATTGAATGATTAATCTTCCTGTATTCATGTTAGTAATAGAGCTTCTGCTAGTTCGCGATCCATTTGTTCAGCATTAGCGATCGCATCGGTCATAATTTGACGTGGCGAAAGTCCATTGTGATAAGCCGATAACCAACGCTGGGCTTCATTTCCCTGTTCCAGAATCTTTTTCAATGGTGATAGAAAACACCATACGCCTATATCCTTAGCCCGCGATCGCAGTTCTTCACATTGATTAGAAATCCATTCTCGCGCCGTGATTTGTGCGCCTGTTTGCCAATGGGTTAACACCGCATCAAGGCTATTTGCCGCCGCCGCGATTTCATTTTGATCGGCGATCGCTTCTAATTCACTAGAGGTAAATTTGCTAGCATTGGGAGCAAGAGGATCGAGGGATGAGCCAATCCCTGCTTCCAGAAACTGATGTAAACGCATTTCTAGAAGAGCAGTTATGGCAAGTAGCGCCACAGGATCGATCACCAAATCGGAAATTCGCAATTCCAAACGATTGAGATTATAGGGACGGTTATCGCCATTGGGGCGCACCGATGACCAAAGATGGCGGACATTTTGCATCGTTCCCAATTGCAATTGTTTTTCTGTCCATTCCACAAAATGATGATGACTGCTAAATAAGGGAACTAATTTTGGTGTTTTGGGAAACATTTGCCATCGCGAAGAATGAAATCCTGTGGCTTTGCCATCAAGGAACGGCGAGGCGGCACTAAGGGCAAGATAAAGCGGTGCTTCTAATCTGATGAGCCGACAAGCGGCGATCAATAATTCTAAATCAGGAATGCCGACATTAATATGAATACTCGCTGTGACTACATCGGTTCCATAGGTCTGTTCGATATAGTCATGATAGGGATTTTGCGGATCAGAGCGATAGAAATGATCGGCTCCACCTAGCGCGATGGTACTCCCAGGCATGAGCGTATAGTCGCCTAGCGATCGCAAATAGCTGCGTAATTTCTGACGTGGCTCGACCAAAGCCATTAACAAAGGTTCATATTTATGAAAAGGCGGCGTAATATATTCGACGTTGCGGCTATCTGGCTCGCGCACAAATCCATGCAAATTCGCGACAATGCGATCGCTAAAGCCAACCACATCCCCCGTTGGTGTAGAGGTGTAGATTTCTACTTCAAAGCCTTTGGATAAAAGCACGGGAGATTTCCTATTACTATCAATGGTGTTACTAGAATGCTACTAGCCTACCTTAAAACCAATATAAATTTGTAAAAGGGCAAGTTTGGGATATTTCTAGAAATTTATATGTTCTACCTACAACCTCACACAGCAACCCGAAGTCATATACGCAACCGCCAATTCAAGAATAAAGTGCAACGGGTTTAGCTATCGTGTTTGTAGATTCGGGTTAATTTTACTGTCAGTATTATGTATCTTTGGTTACGGTTTTGGTTAGTCCAATGATTACGGCAGGTGTTGATATTCCTTTATCGTCTCAGTTCACCATTAATGTCGCAGCAAACCTTGCCTTTTTGCATACAACCGATCTTGGTATTTTGGTTGGCATTGGATATAACTTTTGAATCTTATAATTTGCCTGTAAATTCTTAACTAGAATCCAATAAAACTGTGCCATAAGGATGTTTTACAATGTAATCAATCAATTCACTCATTAGATCGAACATGAGCCTGTGATAGTGGAGAAGTAAGAGGAAAAGCTCATCTAATTAAACTATAACTTTGGAGATTTTAACTCATGCAGAAACTTATTCTAAGCTGCTCGATCGCTGTTTGTTCAATCGCAACCGCAGCCGTAACATCCGTCGAAGCACAATCTGCTGATGTGTTCTTAGACAGCACTTCCCCTCAAGTAATCGAAAGGATTGATGGCAATATTGTCTCCTTCAGAAATGTCGCAGGAGAATCTAATAACTACTATGTTCCAAATTGGATGTTTTCAAAATACAATCTGCAAGTTGGTACTTCTGCCAATCTATACAATCAAAATATAGTGCAGGGAGTCTATCGCGATCGCTATATTGATAGCGCAACTTCTAGTTTGAGTAATGTAGACGCTTTTGCGCTTAACGATTCTCGCAGTGAATGTATCCTTGCACCACGCTATGCAACCGAAGGTTTATCCTCTGGTAAACGGGTGTGGTTTAAAACTAAGGATTGCTCATCGACTATTCCTATAGTGGGGGCAATGTCATTTTATCAACCAAAAACGATCGCATCGGTAGTGCCAATTGGTAGCAGTGCATCTCTTCCTTCAATAACCCAAACCTCAATACCGAACTCGGTAGAACCCACTATCGCGGCTCCCGATGAACCACCATCTCCCGTTCGTGGTCTATGGTAAGTATACTTGTGATTGAGATAACTTATTTTAAGAAATTCTCAAAGCAACTTTATGGTTAACCGTAGTTTATACAGTTCGCTTCTTTCTGTGATAGTAAGATGTTTAGATCCCATAAGGATATCTTGGTTATTGTAATTAACACCAGAATATTCTTATGAGTCCCTTTATTCAAAGATCTCTAGGCGTTGCATTTAATCCTTGAATTGGCGCTAACTTAGTGGCAATTCAAGGACACCCCGACATTGATTCTTTTGCGTAAGTCCTATCTATTTAGATTTAGCCTTTTGTTTTTGCTTTTCCTGAATCTTTTCAGATTGCTTGGCTTTTTCCTTCTCTTTCTCTTTTTCCTTTTTTACAGCTTCTTTGGCGGCTTTAGTAGCTAATTCTGCTTTATGTTTAGCTTCACGTTCTTCTTCTTCCTTCTTTTCTTGATAGTAGGCATAGTCGCCAGCATAGACGCAAAGATCGCCATCGCGGATTTCCACGATTTTGTTGGCAACTTGAGAGATGAAATAGCGATCGTGGGAGATTACGGCTACAGTGCCTTCATATTCGCGTAAAGCCGCTTCTAGCATCTCTTTGGCAGGAATATCAAGGTGGTTAGTCGGCTCATCAAGGATCAGAAAATTTACGGGAGTTAGCAACATTTTAGCGAGGGCAAGCCTTGCTTTTTCGCCGCCACTGAGGTCGCGGACGCTCTTGTAAACTGTATCACCACTAAACAAAAATTTACCAAGAACGCCACGGACTTCTTCATGGGTCATCTTTGGAAAATCATCATGAATTGTCGCAAATACATTCTTATGTAAGTCAAGGGCTTCGGCTTGGTTCTGCTCGAAGTAGCCGACCATAACGTTATGACCGAGGGTTATCTCGCCTTCGTTGTAGGCTTCTTTACCAACAACCATTCTTAAAAGCGTAGATTTACCCGCGCCATTTGGTCCCAAGAAAGCCACGCGATCGCCTTTTTCAATTTCCAGATTTGCACCCAAAAACAGGATTTGCTCACCATAAGCATGGGTGAGATCCTTGATTTCTACGGTAACTCGCCCACTGCGAGAGGCGGGAGGGAAATGGAACTTTAAAGTGCGAACATCACTATCGGGCGCTTCGATGCGATCGATTTTGTCGAGTTGTTTTTCGCGGCTCTTGGCTTGGGTACTGCGGGTAGCACTTGCTCTAAAGCGATCGACGAATACCTGTTGCTTTTCGATATATTTCTGCTGACGTTCAAAAGCGGCTCCCTGTGCTGCCTTAGCTTCCGCCTTTTGAGTGAGATAGGAGGAGTAATTACCGAGATAGGTCATGGAAACGCCGCGCTCAGTTTCCACGATCGAGGTACAGAGACGATCTAGAAATTCGCGGTCATGGGAGACGATTACCATTGGCGTGCTGAGCGATCGCAAATATTTCTCTAACCATTCGATGGTTTCTAAATCTAAATGGTTTGTCGGTTCATCCAGCAATAGGAGATCAGGCGATTGCAGCAAAATTTTGCCCAAGCCCATTCGCATCTGCCAACCGCCGCTATATTCGCTCACAAAGCGATCGCCATCGTCAGATTTAAATCCTAGTTCTGGCAAAAGTTTATCAATGCGGCTTTCGAGTTCGTAGCCATTGCAGTCTTCAAACTTGCGTTGTAAGCGATCCATCACCTTGAGAATCGGCTCATAGTCTTCACCATCTTGTAAATTCTCTAGATGATGATGGACTTTAGCGAGTTCTTTTTGGACTTCGCGTACTTCCTGAAATGCTTGCCACATCTCTTGTTTGACCGTGCGAGTCTCTTCGACATCAAATTCTTGGCTGAGATAGGCAATTTTAAGGCTGGTTGGGCGGACGATCTGCCCTGCGGTGGGTTCGATTTCTCCCGCAATAATTTTTAGCTGTGTTGATTTTCCTGCGCCATTTACGCCGACCAAACCAATGCGATCGCCTGTTTTCACCTCCCAGTTAACGTCTTTAAGGACTTCGCCAGTGGGGTAGATTTTCTGTACATGTTCAAGACGAAGCATAGGTTTGGGACAACAACAAAACTTAACTTTTTATTAAGATTAACATTTTTTTGTAACAAATGCATCTAATCGCCCAAAACTTCAGCTTACTTACTTCCTAGCCGACAAATAGCGGTGCGCGGCGAAGCCGCGCACCGCTATTTCTTGGGGTTATCCTTCATCGCCCAAATAAGCTTCAATTACCGCCCGATCGCTTTTGACGATTTCGGGTTGTCCGATCGCAATTAGCTGTCCAAAATCTAAAACCGCAATGCGATCGCATAGTCCCATTACCAAGGGAACATGATGTTCGATGAGGAGAATTGTCAAAGCAAAGCGATCGCGCAAACTGCGAATAAAATCACTCAGATGCCCTTTTTCATTAGGATTCATGCCTGCCGCAGGTTCGTCTAGTAATAACAACTTTGGTTCTAGAGCAAGGGCGCGGGCGATCTCTAGGCGACGCTGATCACCATAGGAGAAATTTTTGGCTTTGACATCATGGCGATCGCTTAAGCCCACGAGTTCTAACAATTCTAGAGCGCGATCGTAGGTTTGTTTTTCTTCCATCTTGGTTGGCGGTATTCCCAAAATGCCATTCCAAAGATTGGTGGTGGTAGTCAGATGTCTAGCGATCGCCACATTCTCTAATGCTGATAGTTCACCAAACAGACGGATATTCTGGAACGTTCTCGCAATTCCAAACTTCGCAATCTGATGGGGACGACGATTAGTAATCTCTTTGCCATTGTAGATAACCTTGCCTAAAGTGGGGGCAATTAATCCTGTAATTGTGTTAAATAGGGTGGTTTTACCTGCGCCATTAGGACCAATCACTCCAAAGATTTCATTTTCCTTGACATCAAAGGAGACCTCGTTTACCGCGACCAAGCCACCAAAGCGCTTTGTTACCTGCTGAATCGCTAACATACTTCAATGTTTAAAAAATTAGTAAAGATAGCTTACAACGCTTTGCGCTACAAATATTTGCACCATTAGAACTTACGCAAAAGGACTTGAAACCGTGATTCTAACGTAGGGGCAATTCATGAATTGCCCCTACGTTTGGTTATTTTGCGTAAGTCCTAACTACAAATAAGCGGCGGGATCAACAGGTTCACCATTAGCGCGTAACTCAAAATGTAAATGTGGTCCAGTCGAAAACCCAGTGGAACCGACAGCCGAAATTGGTTGTCCTCTTTCCACCACATCGCCATCTTTGACATACAACTCACTACAGTGAGCATACAAAGTGGTCATGCCATTACCATGATCAATAATCACCGAATTACCATAGCCACCATACCAATCCGCATAAATTACCCTACCCCGCGCACTAGCATAAATCAAACTGCCATACTCAGCACCAAAATCGATACCCGCATGAAAGCGCTCCGTCCCTAAAATCGGATGTACCCGCCAGCCAAAATTACTAGTAACTTCGCCAATCGTAGGGTACATCAACTGCCCAGTGCCTGGGGGAAGCACTAAACCAGAGTAAGGCTGTACTTTTGCCAAAATAATTTGTGACAGACGACGAGAATCTTCAGCAAGACGATCTTCCGCTTGGGTCAGAGCTTGGCGATCGCTCTTGAGTCGATCTAATGAATTTTGTTGAGCAACGGTCTCTGCTTCAATATTTGCCTTTTGATATTTCAGCTTTTGCGTCAATAATTCAACTTCATTTTTTTGAGAAATTACCTGATTACGCTGTTTTTCCAACCGATCTGAGCGTTGGGTCAAATCTCCGAGTAACTTGCGATCGCTATCGTAAATACGTTCAATCTGGCGGCGGCGATCGGCAAACTGATTGAGATCGCGACTACTAAGCAACGTCACCCACCAACGCTGTAGTTGTTGCCTTTGCAAATAACGTAACCGCGCCGAAGTCGCATCACGCTTTTTGTTGAGGTCATACTCCAGTTCTTGCAAAGTAAAACTTAGGTTTTGTAATTGCTCTCTGGCTTGCCGAATTTTCTTTTCATTATCTTGAATCTGAGCATCGGTGACACGCACATTTCGTCTTAACGCCTCAAGCCTTGACTGCGCGGGCTTAGTTAAGGCATTAATCTGTTCCTGCTGCTTCTGAATAATTTGACGTTGCTGCTCTACATAGTTCTGATAATTCTGTAATTCTTGTACAGATTGGTTTTGCACAGGTTGGGCTTGTGCTGATCCCCCCCATCTCATCGTCAAACCAATAGTTAAGCAAATAGTCAAACTAAAGATAATGGCGATCGCCACAACTCCTAACCTTAACCACAAAAAACGCCTCACAATTACTTGCATTGCTTGCATGTTCGGTATTTAGCGATTGCTACTTCTCTGCGCTGTTGTGGTTGTGGGCATCACGCCATCATTATTAGGGGAAGCTATCTCCGTTGGGTCAAGAAGTTTAATCGTCATTTGATTGTTCTTAATCCAGCCTTGCTTTCTCAGTAGTGGTTCCTGAGACTTACCAGAATTTAAGGTTTGAGGCAATTGTTCACGCAACCCACTCACACGTTGTTCGACCGAATTTACTTCGGTTGTAATCTCGTCAAGACGATCTTTTTGGGCGGTTTGGTAGGGGAGCAATCTCACGATCGCCGCGATCGCCGCGATCGCCAAAGCCATATTGACCGCAATCACAATGATTGATTCGGTTGCTTTAGCGCGATAAAACTGCTCTCTTTTGCGTTGGACACTGTGAGCAACTGCATCGCTGTAGTTATTTGCCGCACCAAATTGAGTGTTAGTTACGGATCTTAAACCACCACCAGACTGATTGTTATAGGAATGAGTCGCAGAAGACTTCATCCCATACTGACCTTGCGATCGCCGCATGGCTTGTTTTTGTACTTCTGGGGAAAACCGCGCAGATAAATCTCGTTTGGCGACCATTCGCAACCTCTAGGTTGTAAAAAAAGGCATTGAATATTGGAAATTTTGGGAATATTGACATATGAGCAACTATTTAAAGGAATTGCTTAACAAACCCCTCAAATAATTGCTCATTTTTGACTACAGCGCCAAGCTCTATGTACAAATAAAGTACAAATGAAAACTAGGAATTAGAAAGAGCAGAACCCAACAAAGCTGCCAATACGGCGGGGAACAATGCAACTACCAAAGCTGTGAACACTTGAGTATCTGAAAGATTCATATAATATCTCCTAATATGTAAAGTGATTATTTCAATCTCAAGAATACACTGTCGCATCAAACATTGACTACTCAGACCAGCAAAATCCAGTAATGTTTGATCATTCGTTACAATTTCTGAATCTCATCCACAGATAATCCCGTAAATTGAGCGATCAAGTTGATGTCAAACTGCGATCGCAACATATTTGCTGCGACTTGCCGAACAGCTTCAGCTTTACCTTCAGCTTTACCTTCAGCTTTACCTTCAGCCAATCCTCTTGCTTTACCTTCAGCCAATCCTTCGGATAAAATTTCCTGATAAGTTACTGACTCTTTCATGATTTCACTCCGTAAAAGTCGTTGAATGATCTCTTTATTCAATACTAGCCCAGATGTAATATAAGTTGACGCAGCAATATTGCCCTGTACATTCTTGTCAGAGATATTGGCAATCTGTCTTGCTACTTGTCTTAGCGTTGCTTCAGGATCACTAGTATTAGCTAGTGGGGCAAATGGTAAAAGCCCTGAATATTGCTGAAATATTTCTGGTGGCTCTTCCCATAGTCTGATGGCATTGAACTTGTGGCTTGTGCTTGACAGTATAAATGTTGTCTGATGCACCAAAGGGGAAACGCTAGGTTTGAGATAAATTACAACCTGATAAACATCTTTGTCGGGAAACTTTTTATAAAACCTGACTCGATAATCTAGCATCCGAAAAGGAATCATTCGGTCAGGTAAGGTTTGAAATTCGATATGCAGAATGATTTCCGAGGATTGCAAGAATATCACCGAGTCTGCACGAATATTTTCTAACGATAATTCGGATGGCTCAAGCTTGGTTAAGGTAATCGGTTTTCCTAATATCCATGAGGCAAAGTCAGAAGAAAAATTTTCTGCCAAAAATTTACAAGTATTGTCATACATGGCTTTTTAACGCTCTAACATTAATGTTCCAAAATAAACTGCTGGATACGATCGCAGGTTTCAGGACGAATCTCATGCTCCATTTCATATTCTTCATACTCTATAGTTACGCCTAAGCGATCGAATATTTCCTTGGTATTTCGCGCCATGTGAATGGGAACTACTGAATCGAGAGTACCGTGAGCGATCAAAATCGGTGGTAAATCCATATTTGCGAGTTCCTGCAATTCGTCCTCAGTAATATGCAAATAACCGCTTAAGGAAATTAATCCTGCCAAAGGAAATGCAAGCCCCACATCTAAGGTCATCGCACCGCCTTGAGAGAAACCTAACAAAAATGTTTTTTCAAGGGGAATTCCTGTTAAGGCTGGTAAGTCTTCCAGAAATTGACTCAATAATTCGCAACTTTTAGCTAAACCTTCGGCATCCATACTTTGCAAGTCGTACCACATTTTGCCATTCGGCATCGGATGATCGAATGGGGCTTCGGGACAAATCCATTGATAATTGCGGAGTCCAACCAGAGGCGCAAGGGAGATCAAATCATCACAGTTTGCACCCCAACCATGCAGTGCGACGATCGCACCTTCAGCTTCGGGGTTGGGTAATTGCGTGGGAAGCGATCGGTAATTTAATGTCATAACCCAAATGATATCAAAACTCAAAACTATGTATTTATGTAGGGATCGTGGTAATCACGACAGCAAGTTATAACTCTTTGCCAAATCTAACGAAATATCTGGAAGATTAAGTAACATATCATCCCATGTAGTTTGGGCTTGAAGTGCTTTTACGACAATCGACAGTGGCTCAGTAAAAATTGTTTGAAAATCTGCCTCTTCAGGAAATTGTGTTTCAAAAGCTAATTGTTCATTGGGAGGCGTGAATTGAGCGTTGACTCCTGTTTTATTGCCTCTGGCATCGACTCGATACCAGCCAGTTTTAGGTAAATAAATGGCATTGAAACCATGCAAACTATAGGGCGCACCGCGATCGTCAATACTTAATCGTTGATAACAAAATCCTGTGGGAATCTGGTTAGCACGGAGTAGAGCAGCGAGGAGATGGCTCTTAGCAAAGCAATAACCCGTTTTGTGTAGTAGTACATCTGATGCTCGCCAAGTTACGGGATTCATCTTAAAGTCGCAACTATGAAAAATTTCGTCTCGCACCCATTCAAAACAGGCTCTGGCGATCGCCTCTGGTGTTTCATGCCCCAATACAATTTTATGGGCGCATTTGATAATTTCGGGATGGGACCAATCGATAACATCACTAGCTTGTAAATAATTTTCCATCTTAAAAAGCTTGGACTCTCACCTGCTGGATTTTAGGAACTTTAAGAGTCAAATGGTAAGGCTTATCAACATCGCTTACAATGAAAACGCATAGAAAATGCACTTTTAAAATTCAATTATCAAACCTTCTAAAAATTGCTGGAGAATCGCCTGAATGCAACTCGTCGCGCTTCAGAACTTACTGGACAACTCATCATTCGCCGTCCTCTTTGCGACTATGCTCATTTTTTGGGTGCATGTCGCTTTCCCCAACTTGCCCTACTTACGATCGCTAGGTAATGCTGGCATGGCGATCGCTAATCTTTGTATAGCAGCTTTATTGGGAGCGCGTTGGCTGGATGCAGGCTATTTTCCCCTCAGCAATCTTTACGAATCGCTGTTTTTCTTAGCGTGGGGCATTACGACCATGCATATTGTGGTTAACCGCATTGGTAGTAAAAGTGCTAATGACAATGCTAAACGGCTGATCGGTGCATTCACTTCTCCTGTCGCAATGGGGATCACCGCTTTTGCAGCGATCGCTTTACCCGATGGGATGCAAGTATCGGAGCCGTTAGTCCCTGCGCTCAAGTCTAATTGGTTGATGATGCATGTTAGCGTCATGTTGCTTAGCTACGCGGCTCTGATGACAGGGAGTATTTTGGCGATCGCTTTTTTAATCGTCACTCGCGGTCAAGATGTCGTGTTACAAGGTAGTTCCTTCGGCACTAATTTGCGTAGTCTTGCTGATCCCGCTCCAAATAACTCTAAAAATTCAAATTCTGAAACATTTGCCGCCTTTGCTGTGGAAGGGATGGGTAGTGTTTTAAATTCAGCTAATTTGCCATCAACAAGTACCGCCACATTAATTGCTGAAACGCAAACTACGCCACTCTCTTTACGTCGGCTTACACTTGGTGAAACTTTGGATAATCTCAGTTATCGGGCGATCGGCTTAGGATTTCCTCTGCTGACGATTGGGATCATCGCTGGCGGCGTATGGGCAAACGAAGCTTGGGGTTCCTATTGGAGTTGGGACCCCAAGGAAACATGGTCTTTGATTACATGGTTAGTATTTGCGGCTTACTTGCATACACGCATTACCAAAGGTTGGCAAGGACGTAAGCCTGCGATTTTGGCGAGCTTGGGCTTATTGGTAGTTTGGACTTGTTATCTGGGCGTAAATCTGCTTGGCAAAGGGTTGCACAGCTATGGCTGGTTTTTATAGCTTTACCCCTAAAATCAATAAATGTACAACCTCTAAAAGCTATGGTTATTGCCAACTATCCATCACCACTAACCACTCTCGAAAATGGCGATCGGCTCAACCGAGATGAATTTGAGCGGCGTTATATATCATCCAATATCAAAAAAGCAGAACTCATCGAAGGTATCGTACACGTGGCATCTCCCCTACGCTTTACCTCTCATGGTAAACCCCATAGCCAAATCATTGGCTGGCTAGTTACCTATCAATCAATGGTTGCAGGACTAGAAGTTGGTATCGAGCCAACAGTTCGCCTCGATGATGACAATGAACCCCAACCCGATGCCGTACTTTTCCGTGTCGATGGGAATGCCAAGATCGATGCCGATGGTTATATCTCAGGCGCACCCGAACTCATCGCCGAAATTGCCGCTAGCACCGTCTCCTACGATCTGCACAGCAAAAAACGCACTTATGAACATAACGGCGTAAAAGAGTACATCGTCTGGCGGACATTAGATCGTCAAATCGATTGGTTTATTCTCGAAAATGGCAAATATCACAAATTAGAACCTGATGAATCAGGAATTATCCGTAGCCGAGAATTTATAGATTTGTGGCTAAATGTAAACGCAATTTTGACAAACGATATGTCAACAGTCCTCAAAACATTACAGACTGGACTGAACTCCATATAAAAAGGTTGCGATAGGCTTCGCCTATCGCAACCTTTTTTATGTGAATTATTTTTTGCTGAGTTCTTGCTGTAGTTTAGGTAAGCTTTCTAACTCCAACACTGTAATTTGCCCAGAATTAGCGCCTCCCTTGCCATTTTGCAATAACTCTACCCAATAGGCGAACTGTTTACCCTGTCGCAACTCTCCGCGCAAAGCCGAAAGAATTGGTGAGGCGTTCAGACTACGCGATCGCTTCAGCATATCGGCAGTTGGATAAGCATAAATGGTCTTAGCCGTGGCATAGTCGCGCATGATTTCGGGACCATAAATGGAGCGCAAAGTTTCCTCTAATCGCGATCGCGTCACACTGGTGATGATATCAAAAAGGTGAAGTTGCTCACTCCTGATCACATAAGCAGTTCCCCGAATTTCCGCTACTCCTGGTAATAAAACACTTGCCTGAAATTGAAATCGTCTTGACGGGGTAATACTTTTTCGCACTAAAAGACGCTCACCAATGGCGGGGCTGAGAGCAGGATTAGTTTTTACCCAAGCGGCGACTTGATCTGGTGTTTGCCCAGGTAAGGCGATCGCCGATGGCATGAGCATTGGCAAATTTGTGGGCATTGCCCAATTAATTATTTGCGTCAAAAGCGTTGTTTTGAAACAAATGGCGAGCGCGATCGTTACACCTTGTTTTGAACTTTTGCTATTTATGCATTTAGTTACGCATTTAGTATTTTCGCTTTTAAAGCAATTCATGAAAGTCCTCGAACCAAGTAAATCTTGATGAAAAAAAATTTAGCTGGCAAATATTGGGTGCAAGGATATCACAGTCTGAATCAATTGCAATGACTTTTTCAGGTTTTATCCGACAAATTCAAAGATTAAGTTATGGGATTATTTCGGTGTAAGTATTTCAGGCTTTTATTTAAGAAATTCAAAAAAATATCCGTAGAGTATTGACAAACGTCTTGTAAATCTAGATAATAAGGAGCGCTTAAATAAAGAAACAAAAAAACGACCTCCAAAAGAGTTAGTGAAGATTGCTTCTTAAATTAAATATTTAAGTCAAAGTTTGGGTTCGTAGTTCAATTGGTTAGAGCACCGCCCTGTCACGGCGGAAGTTGCGGGTTCGAG
>JBAXTW010000064.1:0-24930 GCA_037129985.1 Pseudanabaena sp. ELA645
ATTCCCCCTTCACGCTTTTTCCTAGGTATACCCACCTTTTCAAACAGCCTCTAATATGCTGGCACAAGCCGCCGCCGTAATTATGCTCAAAATTACCAATCGCCCTTCATCTTGACTTTGGGCATTACGACGCATTGTTTTTGATTTGGCTTGGAGCATTAATGTCCAAGTTGCTAATAAAAAACTAATCATTCCTGCATTCCATATACAGAGAATGCGTGTGAATAGACTCAACCAATGAGGTAGTAAAACTGCGACAATTATAGCAACGAGAATCGATAAAATCAGGCGCGATCGCACTCTCCATTGATGAGAAAGTTTATTTTTGATCAAAGCTTGTTGAGGTTTGTTCGGTAAGGTCATTGTCAATCCAATTTATAAAATATCTAGGTTAATTTTGATCAGCGAAACATATGTTGAAGAAGAAAAAAAAGAACTAAAAGTATCCGTTCGTACTAGTCTCCGCGCATCAAGTATTGATGGTAGTTTATCAACAGTTTTTAGTAATATCACAGGGGGCATTCTACTCACTAGTTTTTTGATAGATCTAGGTGCAAGTCCCTTTGAGATTGGGATGGTAGCTTCTTTGCCAATGTTAGCAAATCTATTGCAGCCCTTAGGAGCTTTATTATCAAATCGTTCTCATAGTCGTCATGACTATGGAATCTGGACATTTTTACCATCACGACTGCTTTGGTTGATTCTACTCATTGGTATTATTCTGAGAGGTACAAATACTGATTTCTCTAAGGATAAGGAACTAATCTATTTGACATTAACATTGGTTATTACTTCCAATATCTTAGCGGCGATGGGTAGCGCTTCTTGGATGAGTTGGCTTGCCGCTTTAGTTCCTGCAAAATTACGAGGTCGATACTATAGTGTGCGTAGCATCGTTAGCAATGTTACAGGTTTACTCTGTTTGCCGATCGCTAGTTTTATAATCTCTAATTGGCAAGGTGGGAGCATTACTGGATATGGTCTGGTGCTAGGTGTCGGTATTTTAGCAGGTGTGGCGAGTTTGACTTGTCAGCACTTTATGATCGATATCAATCCTCAAAAATATCAAACGGCTTGTCAAATAGAATATCAAGCTGAACAGGAAAAAGAACATGGACATCATAAAACAAATCTATTTAATAATCTCATTGCTCCATTTCAAGATCGCAATCTGATCATTTTTCTGATCTATGTTGCGCTTTGGGGATTTGCCGTTAATCTTAGTACTCCTTTCTTTAATCTCTATATGTTAGAGAATCTTAATGTCGATATTACTTGGGTAACTCTATTTAGTAGTCTATCCAGTGGCGCAAATATGCTGATGCTATTGGTATGGGGAAGATTAAGCGATCGCCTTGGCAATCGTCCTTTATTGATATTTGCGGGTATAGCGATCGCAATTACGCCTATATTTTGGTTGCTAACTGGTATATCTCAAGTGCAAGAACAATTGTGGCTATATTTAATTATCTTTCATCTATTTTTAGGAGGGACTTGGGCAGCGCTCGAACTAGGTACTAATAATATTCAGATTGGTATTGCACCTATGGAACATCACGCCACTTTCTTTGCGATCGTCTCAGCGATCGCTGGTCTCAGTGGTGCATTAGGCGCAACCGCAGGCGGCGCTTTAGCCCAGTATGCCCATTACGAAGGAATTTTCGGAGTGTTTTTTCTTTCCGCAATTCTCCGTTTAGTTGCAGTTATTCCTCTACTATTTGTTCGTGAAAATTAGATGGTATGTAGCCCTTCTAAAATAGATTAGCTATTTATGAAAAAGTTTATTGTCAAGTTATATTTTGTTTTAGTGCAATTCAATCAAGTTATACAGTTCTCAAACATCAGATTAAACAAGAGCCTGCTAAGTTGAACTTTGACCAACTAAATTACCTACACATTGTTCGGTGAAATCAATGGCTAATACTAATATATTAGGCAAGGCAAGTGCTAATGATTTTAATACTCCAGTTACGGCGCTATTAAATGGTGTCAAGATAGGAATTCTTTTCGCTGTTGGGTTCGCATTTGTTTGGATGTTACAAGTTCCCCTTTTTAGCTCTGGAGCGATCGCCTCTCCTTTGGGTTAAAAGAGCTGCTTTCAATTTCAAGATTTTGTGCAAATTACTAATAGATTACTTAGAGGATCGAAAACAATGACTAATAGAACTGTTGTAAACCCTGATAAAGAAACTGATGCTAATCTCGATCCACTTTCTGGAGAAACAGGAGCGCATCCTGTGGGAACAGGCGTAGGAGCCGCAGGTGCTGGCGCAGCCGCCACACTTGTTGGTGGCGTAGTTGGTGGACCCATTGGTGCAGTAGTTGGCGCGGTAGTCGGCTCAGTCGTTGGCGGATTGGCTGGTAAGAATGTGGCTGAGCAAGCTAATCCTACCTTTGATGATAATGATTGGCAGGAGACTTATACTTCTAGTCCTTATGCTGAGAAAGATAAAACCTACGAAGATTATCAACCAGCCTATCGCACTGGCTATGAAGGCTACGATCGCTATGGTCACAGTGGTCGGACTTACAACGAGGTTGAGACAGATTTGCAGCGCGATTATCAAACAAATCAGACTGGAAGTTTACCTTGGGAACAAGCTAAACATGCAGTAAAAGACGCATGGGATCGAGCTTCTACACAATTGAGACGTTAATCCCTTTTGGTGACTGCTTCGCAATTTGGAAATTTCGCAATTTGGGAATAAAGCGTAGTAGAGCGTGAGTTCTATTACACTTTATTTCATAGTAAAGCAAGTTCATCAAGTCATTCAAGTAGTTGGACATTCCAACGTCATGATTTATATAGAGAAGTCTATCGTGTAGACAGTAGGGGCGGGTTTAGTTGACAATTCTGTGCTGAAGCAAGATCTATATGCAAAACCCGCCCCTACTTTAGGAACTTTCACATAACGACAATCTTAACTATACACAAGGATTAAAGTCAATGTCAGTAACACTCGAAGACAACAAACGTACTGCGATCGCAGTCAAATTGGCAGACATGAAAGCAACTCAAAATTTGCTAATTGCCAATGAGAAAAGTTTGATTTCAGCTTGTCCAGATCGAGAAATCACAAACCGTTTAGAAGGCTTTCTCAGAGACGATCAGAAGAACTTGGGTATCATCGACACGGTGATCGTTCAGTATGGAATTAAAGCTGAGCCAAATCCATCAATGCAGAAGGAATCTGATGATCTTGGAAAGATGATGCAAGACTCAGATATCACCTTGTTTGAAAAGGTTGCCAAGCATGAAATTCTCAAACATACTCAAGCAATGGCAGGAGTTCTCGTTCACAAGGCGGGGCAAGTGGTTGGTGCAGATATCGTCGTAGCGATCGCTCCTCTTAATACGGTTAACTTTGAAAATCGTGGACATGAGGAACAACTGAAAGGAATCATGGAATCTCTCAGCACAATGGAGCTAACTGGTAAGCCTTCTGACAGTGGGCTATGGTCAAGGGTACAGGATACGATCGCGGCTCTGAGTGGCGTCGCTGGCAGCCTCATCTCTCGCATCGATCATGAGATAAATATCTGCGATCTGATTCGCCTCGATCACGTCAAGGTATACGCTCTGTTCTCTGAGATTAGAGCCACTGACGATCCTCAAAAGCTAGAAGAGTATTTTGGTCAACTCTACCAAGATTTGAGCGCACACTCTGACGCTGAGGAGCAGGTTCTCTATCCAGTTGTGCGTCCTTACTATAATGACGTGCAGAAACTATATGACGAACAAGCGGAAATGAAGCAAACGCTTGCACAGATCAAAGCGATGAATTGTGACGATACAGTTGCCTTCAAAGCTGCGGTAGAGCTGCTAGCAACGGCTGTAAACGACCATATCCAAGAAGAGGAGAAAGAAATGTTCCCTCGTATTCGTGGTAGTTTTGGTGACGATCAACAGAAGAAACTCGCGACAGATTTTAAAACTGCTAAGAGTCAGATTCAAGATTGGCGACTAGTATCAGCTTCTCAATAGATTTTCTAGGACTTGCGCTGCTCCATCAGATACAGCGTTTTGCAAATGAGTGCGTACTCATTTGCAAAACAAAAAACAATCAGAGTAAGGGTTTTGGTTTTCATTTTGCCGTAGGCAAAATGAAAACCGCTATATCTACAATACCACCTATAAACTGGAAATGTTAACTATGTCTAACCTAGTTAAAGACAAGATTAAAATCAATCTTGGCAAGGCAAAGAGCCAAGGCAAGATTAGATCTGAACATATTCGAGAAATTGTTAAAGATGCAGTTGCTCAAACCGTCGCAGAGCTAAAAGAAGGCTCAGATGAGATTGGCTCGATCGTCAAAGATGCTATTTCTATGGTAATTGCTGATTTACAGGGAAGTAGAGAGGAAAATTCCGAAAAAATTACTGCTTCTATTGAAGGAGCGATCGCAGGAAGTACTTATCAGCGTCAACAGGCGATCGCAGAGCGGCGAGAAAGACTGCTAGCGATTCAAACTCAGTTGGATGAACAACAGGAGGAGTTAGATCGCGAATCTAGCGCAATTATGATGGATATTAAAGTCGTGGGATTGACTGACAATAATTCTGAAGAAATTGATCTGGCGGTCAACACCTATCAAGAGCATCACGAGTTGGGGATTTTGCAAGAGCAGTATATCAAACTCAAGTCCCAACTAGCCCTTCTAGATAAAAAGTTGGCAGATCGTTATGGCGATCGCTATCAAGAGATTAAGCAGCAATGGGAAAAAGCAAAAACTTGGTATGGTGAGAAAAAAATTGAAGCTAAAGCCAGTGGAGTCATTCCTTTACAACAGAAACAAGCCGAATTTGAGAACAATCTAGGCGAACTCGGTACACTAGCTGCTCGTAAAGAGGAACAGATCAAGCAGGGCTTAAAAGAAATTTGGAAAAGCAAAGATTCTGTCATTAAGCGTTAATTCGCGCTAATTCCCAAACCATACAGTTAATTTAAAGAGTAATCAAAAAAGTAATCAAATATGAAACTAATTCAACTTGTTCTATGCGTTCTGCTTCCACCACTTGGCGTTTTTCTAGCTTTCGGGATTAGCTCCACTTTATTAATCAATATTGGGCTAACTCTATTAGGGTGGGTTCCTGGCGTTATTCACGCTTTTTGGGCGATCTCTAAACAGCGAGAGCAGTTAAGTAATTAGATTTACTTGACTGTACACAGTAAGGGCGGGTTTAGTTGATAATTCTGTGCTGAAGCAAGATCTATATGCAAAATCCGCCCCTACTACTTTAGAAACTTCCACATAACGTCAATTACTTGATTCGTTTTCTCTACTAACTACCAAATTATTATTACTCTAGGTTAAAGAACATGATTGGATACTTTCTGACTATACTAGCGACTGCTTTAGGGCTTCTCATCGTCGATATGATCGTTCCTGGTGTGGATATTGCCAACTTTCCTTCGGCATTACTAGCCGCGATCGTCATTGGTTTTGTCAATGCCTTTATCAGTCCAGTTTTGCGAGTCTTATCACTACCCCTTACTTTCATTACTCTTGGATTATTTTCATTTATCTTGAATGGAATATTGCTATGGCTTGCCTCCATTATTGTTCCAGGATTTACGATGAATGGTTTCCTTGCCTTTATCCTAGCTCCCATCGTTCTATCTTTTTGTAGTACTTTTCTAAACAAATACTTTGCTGAGAAAGGAGTTAGCAGTGAAGGGAAAAGATAAACGCCCTAAAGCGTGGCGCATCCTAATTACGATTATGGAAAACTAATGGAAAACCAGATGAACATTTTTCGCTATGCTCGAACCACCATAGTAGCGATCGCACTATTGTTAGTTTTGACTTTCACAACGGCTTGCGGTTCTACTCAATCTTCTAATCCAGTAAAACTCAATCAGAGTTCAGATTACAGTCAAATAGCGCGAGGCAATTCAGCCGCAGGGCAAGATTTTGGCAATTGGGTGGTACAAACTAGTAAAGGCTTAATTATGGATGCTTATGTGCGCGACAGTAATAAATTAGGGGTCGTAATTTCATCTCAAGTTTTACCCACAAATGTAAAGTCCTTAACTCAATCCCTAGCCCAAGGCTTTCGGAACACTTTCCCCAATCAAGATTTAACCGTTTTGATCTATGCCCCTGACAAAAAACTAGTTTTGACTGCTCGCTATGACTATCAATCTAAACAAATTGATTATCAGCAAGCAAGTTAATGCTGCATGATCCATCCAGATTTCTATCGAGATAACTACGAGTTTTAAATAGCTATGCCAAATACTAGTGATGAATATAAGCGCCAAGTCATGAAAGATTTGGCGAGAGGGAATAAAGAGACTCTACCTGATGAGTCGGAAAATTTTGAGGATTTCGACAACTTTGCTCAAAGATCTTCCCGTGAGGAGCGTCGTAATTTATTTAGTGATTTTTTTCAACCCGATCGCATTTCTTCGGCACAAATGGAACCAGAATTGCAACAAGCGATCGCAAAGATTCAGCCAAGTCAGCGCGATGACGTAGCTAGAGAATTATTTAGCCAGCTTAAAAAAAGAGGACTAGATAATCGAGAACTAGAAAACCAATTAGGCTTATCTAGTCATGATCCTAATCGCATGAAATCTGATGATGTCGCCAAATTAGCAGGTTTTGCTTATCATTCGCATCCTGATATTTTTCATGAAGTTTTAGCCGATCAACCTGCGCTGGTCAAGTTTCTAAGCAATCCTATTGTGGGTGCAGTTGTAGGAGCGATCGCCTCAAAATGGATCGGTCGCAAATGAATCACCCCGCTGCAAGGCTTGTCGGAATATCTTAAATCGATTCATTTTGATGAGCTAAACGTTTTTGACCACGATTTTTAATGTTTTCCAATAGAGTTGGCAATGTGTCTGAATCATATTCGGTGTAGTCACCATTTTTGAGTTGTGCAATTCCGAGGTTAATATCTTGTTGTAGTGTTGCCAATTTCAGGGCGCGAAGTTCGGCTTCGGCTTGCTCTGCTCGATCGCATATTGCTTGAAAGGCATGAGCATCTTGGACAACGACTTCAGCTTTACCGTTAACGGTTAGAACCATAGGCGATTGTGTTGACCAAACCCGATCGCCTATTCCCTCAAATCAACCAGCGATCGCCCCTCAACACCTGATCGCCTATCCCACAACATCAACCAGCGATCGCCCCTCATCACCCAACACTCGATCGCCTATTCCACAACATCAACTAGCGATCGCCCCTCATCATCTACAAAACCCGATCGCCTATTCCCAAAACTCAAACAGCGATCGCCCCCTCAACACCCAAAATCACGATCACCACCTCAAAAAAAGCAAAGAGAGATCGCCTAAAAATTACGACTCACAATAATAGCGATCGCCTTTAGGAGATGGATTGTTGAGGCGATCACCTAGAAATTGAGACTCACGGTAATAGCGATCGCCATGCGAATAAGGATTTCAATATCAGACAGAATCGATGAAGTTTTCAGTCAATTATCTATAACTACGATAAAATCGTTCTAGTAGTTACATTCATAACAAAGCATGACCGCGCTCGCCACAACACCCAATATTTCTGCACTTAAAAATCAAACTGTTAAAAATCAAACTATTGATTGGCAAGCGATCGCTAATGATTTTATCGCAGTAGTCGGCGATCGCTATGTGGTGCGTACTCGTGAAGAATTACTTGCCTATGAATGCGATGGACTCACCAGTTATAAACAACAACCTGCGATCGTGGTGCTGCCACTCACGACTGAGCAAGTATCGGAAGTTGTCAAGATATGCGATCGCTATAAGGTTGCTTTTGTGGCGAGAGGATCGGGGACAGGTTTATCGGGCGGCGCGTTGCCATTGCCAGACTCGGTGCTGATCGTTACATCACGCATGAAAAAGATTTTGGAAGTTGATTTTGATAATCAGCGCGTAGTTGTCCAACCTGGAGTAATTAATAACTGGGTCACGCAAGCTGTTAGTGGTGCAGGATTTTACTATGCGCCCGATCCATCCAGTCAGATCATCTGTTCCATCGGTGGCAATGTCGCTGAAAACTCAGGTGGAGTGCATTGCCTGAAATATGGAGTCACCACCAATCATGTCCTTGGCGCAAAAATCGTTTTACCCGATGGCTCAATCAAGGATATCGGTAGCAAGATTCCCGAAAGCCCAGGGTATGACCTCACAGGAATTTTTGTTGGCTCGGAAGGTACTCTTGGCATTGCCACAGAAGTAACTCTCAAGATTCTTAAATCGGCGGAATCCATTCAAGTTCTCTTGGCTGATTTCACGACAGTCGAAGCCGCAGGATCAACTGTATCTGATGTGATTCGAGCAGGAATCATTCCTGGGGGAATGGAAATCATGGATAACATGAGCATTAACGCTGTGGAAGATACAGTGGCGACAAATTGCTATCCACGTGATGCCGCCGCGATTTTGATTATTGAGGTTGATGGATTAGAGATAGAAGTTGCGGAAAGTGCTAAACGAATCGAAGCGATTTGTTATCAAAATGGAGCGCGAAATGTGACCACAGCGATCGATCCCGAACAACGGCTAAGACTCTGGAAAGGACGTAAGGCAGCCTTTGCGGCGATGGGGCGGCTCAGTCCTGATTACTATGTGCAAGATGGGGTGATTCCTAGAACTAAGCTGACTTATGTATTGCAAGAGATTGCCAAGCTCAGTGAGAAATATGGCTATTATGTTGCCAATGTCTTCCATGCGGGTGATGGTAATCTGCATCCTTTGATTTTGTACAACAATGCGGAAGAAGGTGCTTTAGAAACTGTAGAAGAATTAGGTGGTGAAATTCTCAAACTTTGTGTGCGAGTTGGTGGGAGTATTTCGGGCGAACATGGTATTGGTGCTGATAAGAAGTGCTATATGCCTGAGATGTTTAGCGAATCTGATTTGGAGACGATGCGATGGGTTCGCGATGTTTTTGATCCTCAAGCGATCGCCAATCCGACCAAAATTTTACCGACTCCGCGCACCTGTGGTGAGGGCGCTAAGCCCAATCATGATGTGAAATATAAGTTAGTAGATCGATTTTAAACAACTGATGTTACGTGGAACGCAGATGATGAATCTATTGCTGCTAGCGTAACAGGGCAAGCACGGGGGCATTGCCCCTACCTGATAAATTCATGTTTTGTAGGGGCTGCGCCCCCGTGCCAGCCCCCAACCTTGAGGGTCGCAGGAATTCCTTCCACGTAACATCAGTTAAACAATTAGGACATCGCCTGAATAATGTAATCAAAATAAGGTTCAGTTGTAGCCGCATCTTCTTTACTGAGCAAGTCGAGGGAGGCATTCTTGAGACAACGCACTGCATCAGCCATACCGACCAAGGGTACACCAAGAGAGTTATACATTTCGCGAACGCCAATGATGCCAATTTTTTCGATTGGTTCCTTATCGCCTGCCAATACCCCATAGGTGGTGAGGCGAATGTACCATGCGAAATCTCTCAAGCATTGGGTGCGTTGTTTCTGACCATAGGCATTGCCGCCAGGGGCAATGTAGTCAGGGTGAATTCTAAATAGTTCTGTGGTCGCTTTTTTGACGATCTTATCTTCGCTTTCAGCTAAGACTGTGGCAATCCGCACTCTTTGAGCGCCAGTGGCAAGAAAATTTTGGACACTTTGCAACTCAGAGATGCTGGGATATCGCAGTTCTTCGTCGGCTCTTTCTAAAACTTGACTAACTACACTCATAATTTAAATAGGAAATTTAATATATCGCCATCTAGTTTACCAAAAGCGGTGAATGAGCCAAGAATTTGTAATAAAAACACAAAACTTTATACCAAGTTTACCAAATGACATATAAACTCCAAAAAGCTGATCTGCCCGCTTCACGGGCAGATCAGCTTTTTAAATCTTACTTTTTAACTGTTGCAGAAGCATTTTTAGCTCTAGGCTGACGCTGTAGCCGATCGCCAGATTGCCATAGCGCCAGTCTTGATAGATCTGGGTGATTTGGGCGATAGCCGATGCTTGTTGATCAGAGACGCGATCACGGAGACTTGCCACATATTCTTGGGGCGTTTGGTGAAGAGCCTTGGGTTTACCCTGTTCCGAGAGCCATTGCAACATTTGTTGATAGGTGCGTTGGGGGATCGGCATTTTTTGGAGGCGTTGCAATTGCCACCACCAGATGGCTAATTGCCACAAAGCCCAACCGCCAATCGCAAAACCAAAGCCGATCGCTAACCCAATCCCTAAGCCAATCCAACCCATCTCAAAGAGCCAGCTAATCACACCACCTAAAAATTTCCCAATATTGTCAAATATTGAAGAGAAAAATTGATTAACTGGGCTGGGTATAAAGTTGGCGATCCAATTCCATATAGTCTGGATCACACCAAAGGTGCGACTGGTTTCGATGGATGGGGGAAATAGGGGACGATTGGGGACGGGATCGAAAGCTAGCCAGCCATACACAGGAAAGTAAACTTCAACCAGTGACTGGGTATCGATATTCTGGACTTCGTATAGCCCTGTAAAGGGATTGAATTTGCCTGGGGCAAAACCGACTACATAGCGAGTGGGAATACCAAGCGATCGCAGCATCACCGCCAGAGTGGAGACAAAATGACTTTCTTCACCGCCGCCTTGTTCTACAAATTGGGAGACAAGATCACCTTTTGCGAGATCAACTTTCGTTGGATCAAAATTGAGTGGTTTGATCGCATATTTTTGCTTGAGGCTTTGGGTGATATGGACTGTTGCATCATAGGCATTATTGAAAGCGATCGGCTGACCATCGGCTGTTTTGGCATTTTCTAGAAAACTTAAGGCTGTCTCGCGTACTTGTGGTGAAAGCCCCGCAGGTAAATTTAAATAGAAATTACGAATTAGTTTGGGATATTCTTGGGGCAGTTGCCTGAGTTGTTGAGGATTGCGCTGCACGACATTGGAAATTACTGTATAGGTTAGATCTGGCGGCAGAGGCGACGGCGCACGCACTGTACCTTCTAAATCAATATCTAACTCTTCGCTAGGAAAAAAAACGCGGTTGGGTACAGCCGCCATCGGGATGAGGTTAGGAAAATTGGACGAGGTAATCGTATAGGTTTGGACTACTTCTTGAAAGGTTACAGGCTTGAAAGTCTGTTTATTGCCGATCAATCCATAGATAGGAGTTGGCAAGAAAAATTCATAATTAAAGGGACTACGGCGAATCGTATTAATTTGATTGGGATCGTTGCGAGAAATCCGCCATCCTTTGCCCGTATATTCGTCATAAGCCATGACTCGCCAAAATAGCTCGGCTTGCGATCGCACCCGCATCATTAACTCTGGTTCACGCTTTTTACTTACTTGCTTAGCGCCATCAGAAACTGTATCAATTTCAGGCGCAAACAGAGGCGGCAAAGATTCTAAATCATCCTTTCCACCAGTTCCACCTGACCCATTCCCTCCATTACTATTAGCGCCAGATTGTTGCTGTTGCTGTTGTTGTTGATTCTGTTGTTGTTGTCTTGTCAAAATTCCGCCACGGGGAATTTTTCTTTCTACTTGCAGGTTGACACTGACAGGAAAGTTGCGTAGCTGAAAACCAGGTAAGCGCGGTAAAAAAGCAAAAATCGTTAAGCCTAATACCATCACGATCGCCATTAATCCTGCTAAAGGTAATGGGGAAATTCCCATTTTTTCTGGCTGAAAGCTGATTGTTTTTACCCCCAAACGCGATCGGTGATCGAGGAGTAAAATCGGAATCCCCACCAACAAAAAGGCGAGCAGCCAAATTGCGAAAAACATAGTCTGGCTCAAAGTCGCCGCTAAAGCCATCAGGATCAAACCAATCACAATTGAATAGCCCAAGTCTTTGCGGCGCGGTAAGTCAAAACTGTGCAAAACCTGCAACTGAATTAATAATCCTGCTAACAACAGCCTTGTTTCTTCAGCTTGGCTGACGATATCCCGAAGAAACACTACCAACATCGCAATCATCGCGATCGCAATGAATAGTTTCACCAGTACATTTCGTTTGCGCCTTGCATACCAAGCCCAGACTGCGGCGATCGCACTGAGGGGAATTCCCCAAGCACTGTTATTCGTACTCGCCACTGAGTCCATCGTCCCAATACTAATGAATACGAAAATCTGCACCAGAATCCTTAACGGAATGGAATCTTCAACTCCCGTTAATGTAAAGTCGGATGCTTGCCGCAATTTCTCGAATGTACTAATCTTTTTTGCAGGCGGCTGGATTGTGTTCATGCTAATTTCGCTCAGAAAATCCTAAAGCTCGATCTCGATTTATCTAGATTTTAGACTAAGAAATGCCAAGCAGGTGATTCGTACTCAGATCGCGATTATTACCCAAGGCAATGAAAAATCCTGTGTCAGCGAGGATCATATTTTTCGTTCATGATTGCTTGGAAACGCTCTTCTGAATTAGTGGCTAGGTCTGGGTCGCCGCTAAAACAACCGATAAATGTGCTTTGTCTAAGTTGAGCAAGTGGATCGGGTTGTGATGCTCGTATTTGTTGCTAATAGGTGTCGATCGCTTGGGTAAGGGTACGATTTAGTAATGTCGCTGGGTCTTGGTTTGTTTGCTGTTGGATGTATTTTAGTTTGTGGGCTTGTTCGTCTTCTAGATGAATAGTGATGTCCATAGTTGCTGTGTTTGTGGGGGCTAAATTTAAGTGTAGCGCATCATTCAAAGGCTTCGCGGAGGACGGTTTGCATGAGTGATCGCCTGTAGGGGTTAAGCATTTGCGCGACAATTTTTAAATTCATCACAGAGATATCATTCTGCAAATGCTAAACCCTCTTTGCTTTTAGCGATCGCCTGTTGCTGCGTTGTGAGGTGTTGTTGGCGGGAATGCAGAGATTGAGATCCCCGACTTTTTCTTTGCTGTTAAAGATTGTTTGTGCTAGTCACAAAAAAAGTCGGGGATCTGGGCGCTATAGAACATTATTCAAAGGCTTCGCGGAGGACGGTTTGCATGAGGTTTTCGGCGAGTTGTTTGCGGTGTTTGATTTGTTGTTCTAGTTGGTCGATGATGTTCATTAAGCGATCGACTTTTTCAACTATCGCTTTTTGTTCAGCAAGAGGAGGAAGGGGAAACTGCGTATTTAAAACCACACTTTGATTTATTTTCGGCATACTTTTTTGAGCGCCTTTTGCAAGACTTCTATAATATTCCCTTGTCATTTGAGAAGATAATAGTAAATAAGAAAATTTAATTGATACATTTTGCATCATTTGGATTTTCATCATTAGATCAGGATAGATAAATTGATTATCTTCACGATCATAAATTGCACTTACTCCAACATAATCAAGAGAATTGCTTCTTTGAATTAATATATCGTTCTTCTTTAACCAGAGAAAAGAATCTGGGGCAATATATTCATCAATATATTTACATTCGTCTGGGTTAAACTTTCCCGAAGTTGTAGCACCTAGTTTTAAGGTTTTAATATTGGTTGGATGCGACACAGCTTTGGGAGAATATCCATTTTTAGGACTTTCTTTAATGATGTCTCCCAAACGACACCAAACCCAACTGTCAGGAATAGAAAATGGAATTTCATCGATCGCTATTTCAGCAAGAGGTTTTTCTTTTTTGAGCTTGCCATCAGCGATCGCCTGTTGTTTTTCGGATTTGATTTTGGCGAGGAGTGCAGCGGCATCGGTGTCTGGATTTCCCTTTTGCATTGGGTTTTCAGTGCGCCATTCGGCAGTAAGTTGACCTGCGATCGCCTCCTGCAAAATCGCCTGTTTCAACTGAGAAACTATATTGAACTGCTTCTTGTTTTCGTAAAGAATATCCAAATGAAAATAATATATATTAAATAGTTTATTGGATATCTTATAGATTTCTTCAGGTAAATCATATTCTTTTTTAGACGGAGATTTATTTTCCGAGAAACAATCTAGACAATAATTCAAATAATCTATTAAATTATTTTGTTCATCAATAGCAGGGCAAATAAAAGGAGTGTTTTTTATTTTCGTTTGATTGATTATTGGCAAGGTTGTCACCAACTGTTCACTCAAAAACAAATCACGATTTGCCAAGAAATAATAATAAGCATACTCAAGAACAACATCATCATTAAATGTTATTCCAGTAATTTGTTGATTTGCACTAGCTTGTTTCTCAAGGATTGATACTCTCCCAATATCTCCAATGCAATTAATTAAAAGTGTATTTTTATCAAATAAAGTAGCTTTTTTTTCGTTGACTGCAACTTTAGACAACTTTTCTTTTGATTCAATTAGAAACTTTGAAAAGCCAATATCACTAGGCTTAAACCAATCAATTTCACCTGTCTCGTAATATCTTTGAACTCCTGTCGGAGGAGTCTTTCCTGTAATTATCGTCTTAATGTATTTTGCTAATGGCTCAGGAGACTGCTTAGAGCATTTAAAAAAATAACGGGCAATCCAACCTATAGGACTATTTTCAATTCTTCTATACCTTTCAGCAGTGGTCAAATTGTCATTCGAGAATAAATGTGTCCATTCATTCATGTTAAATACCTTCCTTCTTTAATAGTTCTAAAAGTTGATCACTCTTTTTAAAAGAATCATGCAACATCCCCAACAACTCAACAGAACTATAACCCCGTTCCACCTCCATCATATGAGGATTTTTCACATCCAGATTAAACCCATTCTTCTCCAAATCCGCAAAACTCACCCGCCAAGCCTGCTCACCCTCCTCACGACTTCCCCACCAATCGCGCAACGACTGAAACTCACCCTTCACAATCGGCTTCGTCTTAGAATATGCCTTCACCCCAACAGGCAAACGATGCTCCCAATACCAAATATCCTCAGTGCGCTTACCCTTCGTAAAGAACAACAAATTAGTCGCCACCGAAGCATAGGGCTGGAATACAGAATTTGGTAAACGCACAATCGTATGCAGATTGCAAGACTCCAACAAATGCTGACGGATTCGCGCCTTCACCCCATCACCCGTTAAAGAACCATCAGGCAAAACGATCGCCGCACGACCGCGATCGCGCAAATAACGCACCATCAACAACAAAAACAAATCCGCACTTTCTGTAGTTCGATAACTCAACGGGAAATTATCCTGCACCCCATCCGTCACCGAAGCCCCAAACGGCGGATTAGCAAGGATCACATCCACCCGATCCGCCTCCGTAATCGAAGTATATTCTCGATTCAGACTATCCGTATACTCAATATTCGGAACCTCAATCTCATGCAAAAACAAATTCGTCACCGCCAACATAAACGGCAACGGCTTAAACTCCATCCCCCTAATCGTCTGCTCCAAAGTTTCCAGATCCTTCACCTGATCGATACCCTGCGATCGCAAATGATTAATCGCACAGGTCAAAAAACCACCCGTCCCACAGGCAGGATCAAGCACCTTCTCACCCAACTGCGGATTCACCATCTCCGTCATAAACTCTGTCAGCGCACGCGGCGTATAAAATTCCCCATAAGCCCCCGCCGACTGAAGCTCCTGCAAAATCGTCTCGTAAATATCCCCAAATAAATGCCGATCTTCCGAATTCTCAAAATCAATCTCATTCAGACTATTCAACACCTGCCGAATAATCGTCCCATTCTTCATGTAATTATTCGTACCCTCAAAAATCTCGCGCACAATCCGCGCCCTTTGATTACCCGTACTCAGATCGAGATTTCTTAAAGTCGGAAATAAATCCTGATCGATAAACTTCTGCAACACATCCCCTGTCATCCCCTCCTTATCCGCCGCCCAACTACTCCAGCGCAAAGGCTCAGGAACCACCGACACAAAATCATCTTTGAGTAGCTCTAACTCGCGATCGCTAGCATCAAGGATTTTCAAAAACAGCAACCAGCCCAACTGCTCAATGCGTTGTCCATCCCCCGACACACCCGCATCCTTCCGCATAAAGTTACGCAGAGATTTAATATTACCGCCGAGATTTTTCATGGTCATTTGATCGAACTGCTGGATTAATCACTTTACGGTAAAAGCGCTACTCTTTGCATGACTAGCCAGATTTTGATGTAATTTCTGCTTCCAAAATTTCTTCGGACTCTATCGCCAAATTGGGAGAACCCGCAAATAAACCAACTGATGAATCTCCTGCTACTCGCGTGACAGGGCAAGCACGGGGGCATTGCCCCTACCTGAATAATTTGTGTTGTGTAGGGGCTGCGCCCCCGTGCCAGCCCCCAATACTGAGGATCGCTAGAATTCCTTCCACGTAACATCAGTGATTAATCCCAATTATGGCTCATAAATAGATTTACAAGACCAAAAATAGCCAGGACCGATCGCCAAAATCTGCTCCGTTGGCATAAATAGCTCCCAATGAGCAAGCCCTGAATCATCATCTAAATCGGGATCTAAAATCAACTGATAATCATCTTCAAAACTCAAGGTCAACCGAATCGTATCCGCTTCAATCGTCAGATCCAGTAATTTCTTATGCTCCAATTGCTTGACAATTTCCTTAGCGATCGCAATCTGTTCATCCGTATCCGATTCCGATGTGATAACTAAAACTTGTTCATTATGCTTCACCGTCCAAGGCGTAGCCCTTGCCCCAAATCGCCAACTACCCTTGAGTAAATGGGCTAATTTTGGATGGTCATAGGGAGTCATTTCCCCAAAGTGCAACTTTAATTCATCGCCATAGCTAAAGGAAACTTGATTACAGGTTTCACCAACAAGTGCTTGAACGATAACAGGAATAATTTTGTCAAGATTGTGATTATTTCTGGAATCAATTGTAGTTTTTAAAACTGCTGCTGCTGTCATATACCTCTATCCTCTAAAAATTCCTTAGCTTTTTGACGAAGTTCTTTATAGGTAAAATCTCTTTTAGCATTTAAGCTGCCACCATAACCAAGACTTTTTTGCTCCTCAATAAACTCTCCGAAAGATTCCCTCAAGTCGCCTCGTATATGAAACTCATTAGCGATCGCATCGATCTGTTTAAGATCTCGTTTCTTACCCATTAATATCTACAAACTTGAATCAAATCAAGTTTAACATTCAATATGCAGGCACTTAGATCCCCGACTTTTTCTTTGCAATCACAGATCACTTTTGGCTGTCACTAAAAAAGTCGGGGATCTGGGAATTTACGGTTTTTACTTAAGCGGCTTGATACAACTCAGTCTTCAATTCTCGTAAAACCTCAATATATCGAGACTTACCACCAAATAAATCGATAATCTGTTTCGGTGCGCCATATTTCTTAAAGGATTCTAACTTTAAAACCGAAAGCTCCTCAATATTCTCAATGCCATCCGCCGCATACTTCTCTAACAACGCATCTAAAACCGATCGCACCGCCACACCATACTTAGCAAAACAATTGCGTTTACGCACATTATCCGCCCGTTCCTTGCGCGTCAGAGGCGGCTGTCCCCAAGCCACATAACAAATCAAATCGAACAGATCTAAATCCTTCTGAATAGACTTTTGCAAATCCTCCAAGACAATTCCCTGATCCGATAGCTCGGCAATCAAAGCACTCTTTTTATCCGCCTCATCCCAGCTACTCAGGAAATCATCCAAACTGCTAAATTTTCGCAGCAAACTCTGTTTGGTATAGTCCTTTAAGCTTGCCGTCACCAAGTCCCCATTGTCGTTTAAATACTGAATCCTCTCATTGAGAATCTCCACATTCACACCCGTTACATAGACCTTATCGAGAGGTTCAGAAATAACATTTCCACCACTAATAATCGTTGGTATAAAAGGCACAGGCTGAGCATCTGTCCCGAAATTCAAAACCTCACCTGTCGCTTGATCGATAACTCTCTCCGTAGGAATGCCACTAATATCCTCATCCGTAAACGCCACATCCTCACGCACTTCCTTAATCATCACAGGATCGCCATCAAAACTGCGATCGCTAAATTGATCAGTCACATTCCGAAAGTCCATAATCGTGAAATAACGTTTATCAAACTGCTCATTAATCCTTGTTCCCCGTCCAATGATTTGCTTAAATTCAGTCGGTGACTGGATATTAGAATCCAACACAATCAACTTGCAAGTCTGAGCATCCACACCCGTTGTCATCAATTTAGAAGTCGTGGCAATTACGGGATAACGTTCTTCTGGGTTGATGAAATTATCCAATTCCCGTTTACCTAGCTTATCCTCCCCCGTAATTCGCATCACATATTTATAGTTCTCTCGCACCAGATCCGCCGCTTCATTAGAAATAGCCTGACGCATTCTCTCTGCATGTTCCGTATCCACACAAAAGATAATTGTCTTCGCATAAACATCCGTCTTCCGCAAATATTCCATCACCCGTTTCGCCACCGCCTTTGTGCGATCGTCAATCACCAAATTGCGATCGAAATCCTTGAGGTTATACAAGCGATCGTCGATCACATTTCCCGACTTATCACGCTTACCCACCTCTGGACGATATCCCTCCAAATCCACATTTAAACCAACCCGAATCACCTTATAAGGAGCGAGAAAACCATCATCAATCCCCTGCTTGAGTGAATAGGTATAAATCGGATCGCCAAAATACTCAATATTAGAAATCTCCTTTGTTTCCTTTGGTGTCGCAGTCAAACCCACATGGGTCGCCGAACTGAAATATTCCAAAATCTCCCGCCATTTACTATCTTCAGCAGCACTACCCCGATGACATTCATCAATCACAATCAAATCAAAAAAGCTGGGACTAAACTGACGGTAGGCATCGAGACTCTCATCCTCATAATTGACTAAACCTTGATATAGAGACAAATAAATCTCAAAAGCCGTATCAATATTCTTGTTTTTAATCACCGTCATTTTGTTCTTAAAATGCTTAAAATCACCGCGCTTAGTCTGACTGATGAGCGAAGTACGATCGGCTAAAAACAAAATCCGTTTCTTTGCGTCATTTTTCCACAACCGATGAATAATCTGAAAAGCCGTATAAGTCTTTCCCGATCCCGTCGCCATCACCAGCAATAATCGATTCTGTCCTTTAGCGATCGCCTCTACCGTGCGATTAATCGCAATCTGCTGATAATAACGAGGTTGCCGCCCCTTGCTATCAAAGAAATAATCAAAACTAGCAATCTGTTCTGCTTCAGGTGTTTCAATCCCCTTAAACTTTTTGTACTTCTGCCAAAGCTCGTCAGGACTGGGAAAGTTATCCAGACTCAACTCGCGCTCAATTATTTCCGAAAAGCCAGATTTATCATGCTCCAAAAATCCATCGCCATTCGAGCTAAACGCCACAGGCAAATCCAAAATATCGGCGTAGCCCAAAGCCTGCTGCATCCCAGCACCAACTGAAAACGTATTTTTCTTAGCTTCAATAATGGCGATCGGAATATTCGGCTTGTAATACAACACATAATCCGCCTTTTTCGCCTTCCCCCGTTGCGTCTGCTCCCCCTTCACATAAATCCGCCCATCCGTAAAATACACCTGTTCCCGCACCTGTTTCCGAATATCCCACCCCGCACGCACTAAAGCAGGCAGAATATACTGCGTACAAATATCTTGCTCAGAAAGCTCCTGCTTACCAGTCATTTGCGAAGTTAATCCGTACTTTTTAGTAATTATTCATTCATTATAGCTGCCGTCACTTGTGTTAGGAAAAATCAAAACCCAAGAAGATAATAGCGCCGCTATTCTCTTCTTGGATTTACACTTGGCGACAGCTATATATGCCAGTTTTCAGGTGAGTAAGACAAAAGGTAGTGGCAATTCATGAATTGCCACTACCTTTTGTGTAGCAACACCCTATTTTTGTGACTTGCCAACTTCGAGATTAATAAATGGAACCGCGCCATTTCCACCCAAAACTTGGGGAAACTTACCATCCCATTTCTCGATCGCTTGTTTTTGCAAAAGTTCGGTGGTCAGAGTCTCACGCAAAAGCCGTTGGGCTTCGGCTTGTCCCTTGGCACGATTGATGGTTGCTTCCGCTTCCTGTTCTGCTTCTCTCGCAATGTAAACTGCTCGTTGAGCGCGTTGCTCGGCAATCTGTTTCTCTTCTACCGCCTTAGAGAACTCAGTGGAGAAGTTCAAATCAACGACACTAGTATCCAGAACGATAATGCCATATTTACTCAAACGCTGACTCAAAGCTTCATCGAAATCAAGTTTTAATTCATCCCGTTTAGTGATCGCCTCTTCTACCGTGCGTCTAGCGGCTGCAACTTTAAAGGATTCTTGAGTTTGAGGCGCAATGATTTTGGAGACGATGTTTTGCAAAGTGCCTTGAGTACGGCGAATGGTTACGACTTCGATGGGATCGAGGCGAAAGTTAATTGCAAAACTTGCAGTAAGCTGTTGCAAATCCTTGGTGGAACTTTGAGCGGGTACTTCAAACTTCTGCACTGTCAAGTCATAAACATCAACCTGTGAAATTACAGGCGGTTTAAAGTGGACTCCCTCAAGTAATACGCCGTCTTTGGCTCCTCCCAAAATACTTAATACACCTGCTTCACCAGGGTTAATGATTACGAAGGAGTTAAAACTGATTGCTGCGAGAATTCCTAATATGGCAACTAGGATGAAGGACTGCCAGTTTATTTCTTGGTCTTGCATTACTTTTCTTACTTTCTATACTTTTCGATCATATAGCCTAATGCCATTCCCTTGGTTAATACTGATATTCCACTGTATAAAAAAGAGTAAAGAATTCAGTTCAGAAAATTCTTTACTCTATGAGGTTTAAGGATTAGTTAAGGCTTCCGCCCAAATTAAACAAAATGACGCATTTATGCTTTCAAAATGCCGCGTAATTCGCCAGGTCGAAAACCTTTAGTATGGATATCGATGTAAAGCAAACCGCTATTTAAATCTTTCAGTTGATCGTCAGTCAAAATGTAGTTGCCCTTGACCCTACCATTTAGTCCATTTGATTCAGGGATTACTTCCAGAGAAAACACGGTTGGTCCATTTTGCTGGGCTGAGCCTCGGTGAATATGTACCGCAGATGTGACCTTTGGATTAGTTTGAGGAGACGGATCAGCAACGTAGTCGCGCAGAGGACTGCTCAAACCACGAAAATCTCCTCTCACGATTAGGCGATTATCAACTAATACTGCACCAAGCGTACCAGAAGCTTGAGTAGGTACTGCATTTGGGAAAATTTCATCACCTGACAAAATTGCTGCAAATCTTTTGAATTTCATCGGTTTGCTGAGTGAGTCACCATTTTGGGCAATCAGTTCTGATTCAGCTTGTTGTTGGTATTCGGTTATACTAACTTGATTGACTGCAAACTGGTCATTTACCGCTTGGGAAGGAGCAGCCGTGCCGATGATAAACAGACACGAAAGAATACTCAACACTATCCCAAACCAAGAATTCTGATATCGCTTCAATCTCTCAATCATTGTTTTTACCTTAAAATCAAAGTTTGGAAAAGGTGTATGAATTTTGCTTCTAATTTTTTTGAAACTAAAAGCAGAACCAACAATAGTATCCATGATTTGTGACTAGATTTAGCTACATTTTTTAGTGAAAATATTTAGTGAAAATAAGATCCTAATCAACAAAGTACCCACCGTAATTGCCCCGCATAAAATTGTCAAAATCCAATTCTTAGGAGTCCAGTCCACAGCACCGAGGTAGTTAGAACCGATCGCAATGGTATGCACTGAGGCAAGTACCAAGGCGGGAACTGAGAGCAAATGCAAATAACGCCAAGCTTTACCGAGTTTATTTACCATCCAGTCAGAACTGGTGAGGGCGGCGGGAGTCATGAGCGCGATCGCGATCGCCCCCAGCCAAATTGAGATTTGGTGCTGTGGAATCATGAAGGATAAAGCATCAAAATTCCATTGGAAAGTATGCTCGATCTTATGGAAAGTATGGGCAAGGGAGAGAATAAATGCACCGACACCGATCGCCCGACGGTAGGTCATTAATGGTGAACAAGACTTGAAAATCTGACTGAGAGGACGGGCGACGAGGGCAAGGATAAGCAAGATCAAACCCGCATGTCCTGTGTAATCGACCATATCGCTTGTTCGCAATAGCGTTAAGATACCGATGGTGAGCGTAATCCAACCACCCATCCGAAATAACTGACTACGGCGATCGTGGCTTAACATTCCTGCAAACACCCCAATCCCTAACATTGACGGTAAAGTTCCCAATCCAAAGGCGAACATTGTCAGCGCTCCCTGCATCATGTCTCCTGTTTCCGCCGCCTTGATTTGAGCAGTGTAGAGAAATCCACAGGGAATCAATCCCCATGTCATCCCTAGTAAGGCAGGTGTGAGTGGATGGGAATACAATGATAATTTCATCATCGCATTACTCAGTCGTTGATGCAGTCCAACCAAAGCCATCGGATTCAGAAAGGGAAGATTGGGCAACCCTGCAGGCTTTATCTGAATAATTCCCATCCAGACCAATAGAACACCTGTCAAAATCGCCAACCATCGCCGCAAATCGCTCTCAATCCCTGCAAATTGTCCACTCGCTACCAGTACTGACCCGATCGCACCAATAAAAGCCCCCGCGATCGCATAGCTAAAAATTCGCCCAATATTGAGCAAGGCATGAAAATACAAATGCTGTTGCCAGCTTCTAGAATTATTTTGATGATTATCTTTGGAATTATTTTTAGGATTATTTGGGGAACTGCTTTCTTTACCTGAAAGTGAGAAAGCCACGGTCAAGGGACCACACATGCCCACACAATGACCAAAACTCCCTAAAAAACCTAAAGCAGCAACAAGGAATAAATCTAACATCACTAATCTATAGTCTACCTTCAGTCGCTTATTTGTCAATCGTCTTGTCAATTGTCAGGGCAATTACGAGAAACAAATATTTGAGTTAGTTCTTCAAGTCCGTTGAGCAAATTAGCAAGACGTTCTGGAGGAAGATAAGCTATTTTATCAGGAAGGCGATCGCTTGAAAACTATGCGGCATCCTCTCTTATCAGCATTTTTATTGGTATCGGTGCTGGCGCAGAATCTCGCCACGCCTTGGGATTAGCCGTAGTTGGCGGTATGCGCCGCTTTTTTTTGACCTGCCTTTAAATCAAAAAATGTTTTAACATTGAGTAAGTAACTTTTCAGATAGCCAAACAAGCAACTCAGACTATGAACCAAGTGGCGAATTATGAACAGGACTTCTTAAAATGGACACAGCAACAAGCTGATTACCTAAAGAAAGGTTGCTGGTCAGAATTAGATGTCAAAAATTTGATTGAGGAATTAGAATCATTGGGACGTAGTGAACAAAAGGAAATCAGCAGTTATTTTCAAGTACTGATGATACATTTGCTGAAGTGTGAGTATCAGCCTGAGAAAAGAACATCAAGCTGGAATCATACGCTTTCTAATTGTCGTGACAAAATTCAAGACTGTTTAGAAGATACTCCCAGTTTACAAAGATTTCTTCAAGATTCAGAATGGATAGATAAATACTATCGGCGTGCGCGGCGAGATGCAGCAAAGGAAACTCAAATGTCTCTAGAAACATTTCCTGCTAAATGTCCATACGCGATCGCTCAAATTCTCGATCCAGATTTTCTCGCGTAAATATATCAGTGGCGATCGCTTGGCTAGATATCGTACAATCTTAATAATTATTGAGTAAAATTATGGCAAAGTTGACGGTTGACTTAGCAACTTCGGCAGATGTTTTGGGAACTACTCCCGATCGCTTTTTGGCATGGTTAAATCGCGAACATTTGCATAGTCTGCTTTATTTCAACGATACGCCGCAGATATCAATTTTCACGCTGGCAAAGATTCTGGATACTACGCCTAGAGAATTAGTTGATTTTTTAGAAGAAACTGACCTAGAAGATCGTTTGGATTTGCAAGATGCTCTAGAGGCGATCGCTGAGTCAGAAAGGTTAGGTGAGCAGCCAATTCCTTGGGAATCGGTGGTGGGAGAGTTAGTTTAGATGTCTTATGAAGTGCAAATATTGCCAAAGGCGTTACGACAAATAAAGGCTTTATCGGTTGATGTTCGTCAGGATATATCGATCGCGATTCAATCATTAGCCAGTGAGCCAAGACCCATCGGAGTCAAGAAGTTATCAGGGGAAAAAGACATTTATCGAGTCAGGGTAGGAAATTATCGCGTTCTCTATCGAATTGTTGATAAGGTTTTGGTCGTTGTGGTTGTCTCAGTTGGTCATCGCCGTGAAGTTTATCGCGATCGCTGATTTTAGCAACCACACCTTGTAACCTACGATCATCCATCATTTTTGTGCATGGCGATCGCTTGACTGGATATCGTACAATCTCAATAACTTAGGTAAAACACTATGCTTAATTATTTGACTATTGCTGAAGCGCAGGAACAATTGCCAACGCTGTCTAAAAAACTCAGTGATCCAGCGATTATCACGCAAGATGGTAAGCCTGTAATTGTTGCTTTGAGTATGCAGCAGTTTGCTTCTTTGGTAGAAACAATGGAGATTTTAAGCGATCGCGAGTTTATGGCGGATTTGAGAGAAGGTATCCGACAAGCAGATTTAGGACAAACGATTAGTTTAGAAGCCTTGAAATTAGAGTTGGGTTTCTAATATAGCTATGGAATACAGAATCATTTTTTCTGTTCAAGCACAGAAACTTTTTACTGCCATCAAGGATCGGCGCGAACAGAGCGTGATATTGACTAGAATTGAGAAGCTTAAGGATGAACCAGAAAAGCAAGGTAAAGCTTTATCTGAAGAACTATCGGGCTATCGTAGCGTTCGGGCTGTGGGACAGCGTTATCGGATTGTCTATCGAGTTGAGCAAGATCGAGTGGTGGTGGTTATTGTGGGTGTGGGAAGACGGAAAGAAGGGGATAAACGAGATGTTTATGCTGTTACACAAGATTTGATTTCCGATCTGGCGATCAATTTAGAGGATTACTAATCTTGATGTGGCGATCGCACTAAAGTTTAGAGTAAAATCAAATCTAGATGGTACTTATTCAGTAAAATCATGGCAAAGTTAACGGTTGACTTAGCAACCATGCCATTGTCTCTGACTTTGACCACCAGACAGTCCATGAATAGGATCGGGT